>NZ_CP113930.1:342500-685000 GCF_029392095.1 Lactobacillus sp. ESL0700 | reverse complement strand
ATGACAAAACAGTTGTCACTGTTAGCATTAAAAGTTCTCTACTTGCTTGCATGTTATAATCTGATAATTGTGAGCGCTCACTGATTATTCCTACTAAGTAAGGAGTTAACTTAAACCGCTGTATTAATTTTCTAAGTTGCCGAAGATGTGGAAACTGAACCATCGTTCGAGTACTTGCCGCTGTATAATAATCATCCGAAAATACTTTCTTATTAATCACAATAATAATCGGATTGACAGATACAGAAGACGTAATTTCATAACCAACCGTATAGTTAAACAGCTTTTGCCCGCTAGCAATCGTCTTTACTTCAATCTCAGGAAAACGCTTCTGCTGATAATAATTAGGCATCTTACGTTGAAACTTAATAAGTTCAATCAGTTGCTTTTTGGCTCGCGGCACTTGATTTAGGCGATTACGGGGTACAAGCATTGTGATTTTTTTAGTGTCAATTTTTAGTCCCTGTGGACGAAGATTACTTTGCTTGACGAAATTATCATTAGCAATAATTACATTACCATTTTCTGGATCAGTAGAACGAGGTGCCGGATGAAACATTTCAGAATTGGCAGAGATAATTACATCTTTTGCTTGAACAATCAGCTGATGTCCTGATTTTTCGACCGACCTTTCTTCCTGTCGACTTCGATCGTTCCAATTAAGCCCAAGAGAATACATTTCTTTGTTAGTTCGCCACTTCTTAATAATCTTTGTATCGCGTGTATATGTTTGAAGATGATTATTGAGTGTTACCGAATTTACTACCACCAAGGCTAGCAGTATCAGTTTCAAAAGATAACCAATGACAACAAATGAGCGCGACTTTTCGGAGCCCTTAATCGCCTGATATGGTTCTAATAAGACTAATACGCTATAAGATAAAATATCTAATATGAAAAATCCTAGATAGATTATCAGGATTATCCCGACGGCATAACGTAGGAACAGTAAGCAACCCACATAGGTCAATTCATGCAATACCCAAATAACGATTGCACCAATAATTAAAAGTAGACTGATGCCCAATAATTTTGCTTGTGCATTAAAGTCACGCTTGAAAATTTGCCAGTTACTGAGACCGTTAATCTTCATTGCCGCATAAGCTTTGAAGCGGTAAATCTTTTCTAGCAGCATAATGATAAATAAAATGCCAATTACACTAATAAAAATCACGATTAGCGATTCTGATACATTGGACAGTACCACCATTAATAATGTTTTAACTGACAATGAATTATCAATAACCTGTACTCCTAGATCCTGTGCTTTCAGATAACTAGTTAGAGCTGCCAGAGAATCTCCCCGCGCATCAGTACAATAGATACCAAAAACATCTTCTAGGTAAAGTTCTTTTTTAGTTAACTGCTTAACACGCGCATTGCGATAGAGTGAAAAGTCATTCTGCTTCTTATTAAAATTATAGATTACCTTGCTTTTTTGATTGTTAAAGCTATTAACACGTAACTTCTTAAGTGAAATATTTTTAGATTTGACGAATTTGGTTAATCTATCGAAAAAGACAGCCTTGGTACCATTCTTATTTGTATTATTAAGTTCATAGTGTTTATTTACAGGCTTAACACCAACTTCAATAAGTGTCGGATTATTCGGCAAGGACTCATTATCATACGACTGCAATGTTTCCGATAACATTGCAGCGATCGTCACTGCAATTATTGCACAAAGAAAGATTTTGATTTTTCTCAGCATGTAGTTCTCCATATATTAAAGATATAAAACTTGCAATTTTACGTTTTAATATATCATATTCTAATAATTTTCAAAGAAAGTGAACAAAATTTGCACATTTCTTTATTACACTAGTACTAACAAAATAAAAATTATAATTAACTCCAACATTGACAATTATTTTAAATTTTTGAGCACTTTCCCATATCCATTTGATAAACATTGTCTGCAATAGTTTTAACTACACGATCGTCATGGCTAGCAATTAAAATCGTTTTACCTTGAGAACGTAATCTTTCCATCAACTGTTCAAAAATCTTAATTGAACTTGCATCTAAACCATTAGTTGGTTCATCAAGAACTAATAATTCCTGATCTTCCATAAATGCTTGAACAATTGCCAATTTTTGTCTCATTCCGAGCGAAAACTTCTTAACTTTTTTATCTTTATATTTATTCAAGCCAAAAACAGACATTGCCGTAATTATTTCTTTTTCACCAATTAAATTCTTAATTGCTGCCAAGTACTGTAAATTTTGCAATGCCGAATATGAATTAATAAAATTAGGTGTTTCAATAATTGCACCAACATTAACTTTTCGCTCTTCATTTAAGCCAACTGGTTGTTCATCAACGATAATTGAACCGGAACTAAGTTTAATAAAGCCCAAGATTGCCCGAAACAACATTGTTTTGCCAGAGCCATTTGTTCCTATAAAACCACTAATTGTTCCTCGGTCAATTGTTAAATTAATGTCATCCAAAATAGTTTCGTCCTTAATTTTCTTAGTAGCATTTTGTACCTTTAAAAAGCTCATTCTAATCTCCTTATCTTACTTCTAATTTTTTTATCACACGTTGCAGAATAATACTTAATACGATAAACCAAAAAATATTCTCAACATTAACCAAGCTGCTCAAATTATTACTAATCAGAATTAGATAATTTGTTTTCAAAGCCAATACTAAAATGCAAATGACTAACATTATAATCCAGCCCATAATTTTTTCTTGTAGTGAACATAGTAAAATTAATAACGAAAAAGCACTGAAACTCAAAACCAAAGCAAAAAATAATTGGAACATGAATACCAATTCAACTTTGCCAAAGTTTAAAATCCAAATAAAACTTAGAAAAGCAAAGTTATATAAAATCGAAAAAAGCAACACAGTCATCAACGAATTAATTAAAATGTTAATTTTACTAGCGTCCCTAACTACAATTAAAGGATTAGCAGCTGCTAACTTATTCTGCAAGGTACCTAATAAATAAAATTCGCCACCAAGGTAATATAATAACCAACCTAAATTAGAAAAAATGAAATTAGGATTACTAATCGAAACAGTGGTAAAGATATTCATCTTGGAATTAAATTGTACTAGCTGACAATACTGCCACCAAAATATCAGCTGAAAAATTAACACGATGAATTTTTCTAAGCGATTTTCAGTAAAAATTTCTTGCAAATATAGATGATACTTCATAAGTTTTCTTTCCTCTCATAAAGAAAAAGACTGATGTTTTGGCATAAGATAATAATGCCCCACATAATTAGAGATTGTAACAACAGTTCTTTCATCTCTCCAGACAAGAGAAACTTACTGTTTAAGAAATTAAAAATTGCTCGGTTATTTATTTGAATATTTGCTAGGATCATAACCATTAAGTAACCTAAACAATTTACAAAAAAGTAATTTAACCACCGGACTAGCAAATAAACTAATAAAATTAAGCTTTGAATGAAAAGTAGGTTCTCAAAAGCAACTAAAATCGTCAATAATAATGTTGACCAGTAAATTTTTGTAATTGCAGGATTGCAGATTAACGTTACTTCAAGTACTAGTGATGACACTAATGCGGACCACAAGGAAGTTACAATGTTCCACCCAAAGACGACTTTCAACCAATTTTCCCTTTTAGTAAAACGCACTAAATCAATAATGTTAGTGTATGGCTGTACCAAAGTATTAAATAATGCATTAGCAATACCGACAAAGGAATAAAAGATAGTTGGAATTAATAATTGATAAATAGCCTTTACTTTTCCTAAATCTTTCGTAATTCCAACTACTTGATACAGAATAATTAATAATATGGCTAACCCACACGTAATTAGCAAAATTTTATGAAAATTGACCCGAACAAGGCGTTTAATTGCAGACATCTTTCGTACTTTCTTTCCAAGTTAGTAGTGCAATTAATCCCGTAATAAGCACAAAATAACCCAAGATAAAATAAATACCATTAGAATATGTATTACTAAAAGTAGGCGTCAAAACCCAATAAAGCGAAGCTTCTACTTCACCGGTTAAATCCGCAACCACAATGGTTGCAAAAGCTAACACAAACGGCATAATCAATTCAATGCCATTGTGAATATTATAATAAGAAGTCACGATCCCAATCATGCTGAACAAGCCACTAAAAACAAATGCAATGACAATGGTACAAAGCCAAAAAGCTAGTGTATTTCGGATAAACAAACTATAGCCACAGCCATTTGGATCAATAATCTGAAAATCACGCCCTTTGGGAACATTGGTTACATGGTAATTCAAGAAGAAATAGCAACTTTCAATCAGCAATGGCAAAACGCCAACCAAACCACCGACGATAAATGAACTAATTAAAGTTGTACATAAATATTTTCTTTTAGTTACCCTAGTAAGAAGCTCATTCAGACGATGATCTTTTTTATCTTCTTGCAATGTACTACTAGCAGCTAGTCCACACATTAAAGGTAGTATCAAATAGTAGATAGTAGTACCTGCACCACTAAAATCAAAACCAGTTAAATGTAAAAAAGCATTATTAGCAGCATTAGCATTTACTTTATTAATCGTCAAAGCTTGAATAACGATTATTATTAATCCTATTAAAATAGCCAACCAGGTCTGCCATCGAAAAAATAATCTTTGAACTTGTTTTCTTAAAAGCATGTCCAGCCTCCATATATTAAGATATAAATAATATAAAAATCAACTAATTAACCTAATATATACCATAATGCTAATAAAATATAAAGCGATTTTAATAAATACTAATAATATCAAAAAGTAGATAGAAGCAATCTATACTTCCATCTACTTATGTTAAAAATTATGAATAAATATTTATTGAATAAACTTAAGATACAAATGATCAGCAATTTTTAAAAGCAACACATAGCCAATACCACCCATTACAGCAAACAAAGCACTTTCCAGTAATCCGGTTATTTGACTACCCCAAGCCTGACAAATTGCTGTAATTATTCCAAAATAGATAAAAGTAAAAATGAAATTCCATCTTTTCTGTTTTTTAGACTTTTCAAGATATTTTAGCCTATTTTTTGCAATATAATTTCTAATAGTATTCATTTGAATCATTCCATTCTATCTGTTATTCACAAATAATCTATTTATTGGTAACCCCAGCTAACGTAACTACCTCTATTACTAAAGCTGACATAAACTCCTCGTTTTGATGCCTTACTTGCAGAACCTTTTATTACTGATTTTACAATTTGAGTAATAGCAGTTGCTCCTAATCCTTCAAGGCCTACTGAAGACAATAATGATCCAACAACAGAACTGGCTGCTGTAGCACCGCCCCAAACCAAGATTTTTACTATTGCACTATTTAAATAAATAGTAAAGCCATGTTTATGGGTTTTAATATATGTCCCACCATGACGCATAAGATCTTGAGCTAAGGCTTCTTGATACCCTTTTTCACCTAGAATACCCTTAACATCTACACCTTGAGCTTCAAGTGACTTAAACATTTCTCTGTTAGAAATAGTTTTAGTTACATCTTGTTTAACAGTATTACTACTTGAAACAACCGATTGTTGATTATCCATTTCTGCAGCAAAGGTTGTGCTTGCAGGTAAAATTGTACTTCCCATAATTAAACAAGCTGACAAAGCTGTTACAACCTTTGCAGTATTTAGTTTCTTCATAATAAGTCTCCACCTTTCTTTACAAAATATTGCTCTTTAAATATTTATAAACTCAATACAACAATTGCCCAATGAAATAATGTAATCATTTAGTTTCCTCCTTTCTCAATTCACAAATTTATAATAAAACGATTTCGTATAAATAATTAAAAATGGTCGTATTCGACCTATGAAAATATAAGTTTGGCTATAATTATGATATGATAAATATCAAATGGCGCTTGAAAGGAATTAAAATGGAAATTAGTGAATTACTAAAAAAATACCGAATGGCACAAAAAAAGTCCCAACAGGAATGGTCGGGAGATATTATTAGTAGATCTTTTTATGCCAAGGTAGAGCGAGGTGTTCATCGAATATCTTTTGAAGATTTACTTAATCTTCTAAATTTTAATCATATATCAGTAATTGAATTTATAAATAAGCTAAGTTCAGATAACTATCCATCAAATGAAAAAGAAAAGCATTTATACCATTACATTATAAATTCTTATTATCAAAAGTCAGAAACCAACCTAATCAATGCAAAAGAACAAGTTGCAAATTCTAATTTATTTAATAAAAAAGAATTGCTCATACTAATTAATTCTTTAATCGCCTTGGTAAATAATAATTTTGATAAAATCGATAAAGCAAGTAAAGTTGAAATTGAGACGACTCTTTTTAATATTGAAAATTTTAATGAGTTTAATTTAAAACTTTACTGTGACTGTATGCATTTTTATCCTTTACAGACTAACTTGATAATATCTAAGAATATTGTTCAAAAATTTCTCAAAATAGAAAAATTGCAAATTTCTGTTTTAGGAATTATTTCAAACATTTTAGGACTATGTATTGAACATAATTATTACTCAGAAACTGATTTTTTCATTGATAGCGCTGCCCAAATAACTACAAGACCAGAATTGTTCTTTTATAAAAATATGATTGAATTTTTCAAAAGCATGATTGCCTATCATTATGATCATAAAAAATATCATTTAGAATATTGTTTTTGGGTTATTAAAACTATTAAAACAAATGGGATGCCAGAATATGCAGAAGATCTAAAAAAATATTTATATCAAAATTGTCAGCCTCTAAAAAAAGAGATTGAAAGCAGAAAGAAATCACACAGTTAAATTTTCCAAACTAAAAAAGCAAGCTGCTGTCTTAGTAACAGTAGCTTGCTTTTTTGCATCTTATTATTTTGTAAAAATCATATTACCCGAAAGCCAAATTATCCCAACAAACAGAATAATACAAATGACTATGGCTAACAGTACACCTAATAGTAAACTAATAATAAAAGTAATGTGGCGCTTCTGGAAAAAAGTAGTAAACAAATCCATTAAGCTCAATGAGAGCAATACTAAAACATCAGCACCTAAATCGAGCTTTTTGAAAATTGCTAAAACTAAAATTATTACTAGTTCACCTAGCGCAATCAACCAACCAATCTTATAGGCGCGCTCTGTCAATAATTGTTCTCTAATTGTGGTCTTGCCTTTTTCCATTATTGCAAACTCCCAACTAATTTAATTTACTACCATTTTACCAATCATATTAACACATTTTTTAGTTGCATTGACTTACCTTAATAAATTTAACTAAAACTAAAAACCCAGCCCCTGCACATGCAGAAGCTGGGTTTTTAAATATTATAATCAATAATTAGTCTTGGTAATTAACCAAAGCCAAGAATGAGTCTGGCTTAAGGCTGGCACCGCCAACTAAACCACCATCAATATCAGGTTTAGCCATTAATTCCTTAACGTTACCAGGGTTAACAGAACCACCATATTGGATGCGAACATTTGCGGCAGTTTCTTCATTATATAAGTTCTTAACTGTATCGCGAATAGTCTTGCACATTTCTTCGGCTTGGTCTGAACTAGCAGTCTTACCAGTTCCAATTGCCCAGATTGGTTCATAAGCAATTACCAAACTAGCAACTTGTTCAGCAGATAAGTCTTTTAAGGCAGCTTCGATTTGGCCAACAACCCATTCTTCTTGTTGATTAGCTTCACGTCTTTGAAGTGATTCACCACAGCAAATGATTGGGGTAATGCCATTAGCAAACAAAGCCTTAGCCTTCTTGTTAATGTCTTCATCAGTTTCATGGAAGTAACCGCGGCGTTCTGAGTGACCGATAATGCAGTAGTCCATGCCCATTTCTTTCAAAACTTTAGGTGAAGTTTCGCCAGTAAATGCACCTTCGTCTTCAAAGTAAGCATTCTCTGCACCGACTTTTAATTCTGAACCCTTAGCAGCTTTTCTTAAAGCATCAAGGTCAACAGCTGGAGCACAGATTAATGCTTCAACTTTAGTAGATTCTGGCAACTTGCCTTTAACTGCATCAACAAATTCAGTTGTTTGTTCTGGATTCATGTGCAACTTCCAGTTACCAGCAATAATTGGTGTACGCATAATAACGTCCTTTCCTAAATTTACTTGTCTGAAATGCAGGCAATTCCTGGTAATTCTTTACCTTCAAGGTATTGCAAACTTGCGCCACCACCAGTTGAGATGTGGGTAATCTTAGGTGCAATCCCTAGTTGCTTAGCAGCGGCAGTTGAGTCACCACCACCAATGATGGTTGTAGCATCTTTAAGATCTGCCAAAGCCTTACCAACTTCCAAAGTACCCTTAGCAAAGTTAGACATTTCAAAGGCACCCATTGGTCCGTTCCAAACAACAGTCTTAGCATCCTTTAAGATTTCCTTGAACTTGTCAACAGTCTTAGGACCGATATCAAGACCCATCATGTTGTCAGGAATATCGTCACCAACAACTTCACGAGAAGCATCGTTAGAAAATTCGGTTGCAGCTAAGTTATCTACTGGTAAAACAATCTTGCCATCAGCATCTTTAAGCAATTGTTTAGCCAATTCAACCTTGTCTGGCTCAAACAATGACTTACCAATATCGTGACCTTGGGCAGCTAAGAAGGTATAAGCCATCCCACCACCGATTAAAATGTGGTCTGACTTAGGAATTAAGTTAGTAATTACGTCAATCTTGTCTGAAACCTTGGCACCACCCAAAATAGTTACAAATGGGTGAACTGGGTTAGCAACAGCATCGCCTAAGAACTTGATTTCCTTTTCCATCAAGTAACCAGCAGCAACTGGTTTGCCAGCCTTCTTCATTGCTTCAGCAATTCCAACGTTGGAAGCGTGACTTCTGTGCGCGGTACCAAAGGCATCGTTAACGTACATGTCACCAAGACTTGCCCAGTATTCGCCAAGCTTAGGATCATTCTTAGATTCACGCTTACCAAAGTCATTGTCAATATCTTGGAAACGAGTGTTTTCAAGAACATCAACATCGCCATCATTCATCTTGTTGATTGCGTCTTCAACTTCTTTGCCTTCATTTGCAGGTACAAAAGTTACAGGCTTCTTCAAGAGTTCGCTCAAGCGTTCAGCAACTGGTTTAAGTGACAATTCTTTTTTATCATCATCAGACTTAACCCGGCCCAAGTGACTAAGTAAGATTGCCTTACCGCCATTTTCAATAATATATTTAATTGTTGGTAATGCGGCAACAATTCTGTTGTCATCACCAATCACGCCGTCTTTAATCGGGACGTTAAAGTCAACACGGACTAAAACTTTTTTACCCTTAACATCTAAATCTGAAATAATTAATTTAGCCATCTATATCCTCCGATAACTCAATTATTTTTCTTTCAAAAAAAGGCGGAAGGAAGAATCTCCCTCCGCCTTCTCTTTTTACTATCAGCAGTAATCAAAAATTAATGATTAAAGAGTAGCAAATTTCAACAAAGTACGAATCATTTGGCAAGTGAATGAGTATTCATTGTCGTACCATGAAACAGTCTTAACTAATTGGTTGTCACCTGCAGTAGTTACCATAGTTTGAGTTGGGTCATAAATGGCACCAGCAGTCATACCGATAACATCGCTTGAAACGATTTCGTCATCGTTGTATGCGAATGAAGGACTTTCGTACTTCTTAACAGCTGCGTTAACTTCGTCAGCAGTAACTTTCTTGTCAAGGATTGAAACTAATTCAGTCAATGAACCATCAACAACTGGAACACGTTGTGCGTGACCGTTAACTTTACCGTTCAATTCTGGAACAACAAGACCAATAGCCTTAGCAGCACCAGTTGAGTGAGGAATAATGTTAGCTGCAGCAGCACGAGCAGCACGTAAGTTACCACCACGAACAGGTCCATCCAAAATCATTTGGGTTGAAGTGTAAGCGTGAATAGTAGTCATAGTAGCTACCTTGATGCCAAATTCTTTTTGTAAAGCATCAACCATTGGAGCCAATGAGTTAGTAGTACATGAACCAGCTGAAACGATCTTGTCGTTTGCATCCAAAGTGTCATCGTTTACTGAGTAAACAATAGTCTTCAAGTCGTTGCCGGCAGGAGCTGAAATCAAGACTCTCTTGGCACCAGCGTCAAGGTGAGCTTGTGACTTAGCCTTGCTAGTGTAGAAACCAGTACATTCAAGAACAAAGTCAACACCGTCGTTCTTAACCCAAGGAATGTTTTGTGCTTGTGGTTCAGCGTATACGCGGTATTTCTTACCATCAACAACGATTGAGTCTTCAGTTGCTGAAACTTCGTGGTTGAAAGTACCATGAGTTGAGTCATACTTCAATAAGTGTGCCAAAAGTGCAGGGGTAGTCAAGTCGTTAATAGCAACAACTTCAATATCCTTTGACTTTTCGCCCAAATCCATGATCCGACGGAATGCTAAACGACCGATACGGCCAAAGCCGTTAATACCAATTTTAACTGTCATATTCTAAAGTCCTCCTTAAGAACTATGTAAGAATTGTAAACACCAATTTATTTTAAATGAGACTCAAATCCCCTTTAAAATCTTATCTGAGGCTCCTTCATCAGTAATTAACCAGGTTTGATGAGGAGCATTAGGCATATAAGCTTTGATTGCTTGAGCCTTACGGCTGCCGCAAGCAAAGGCAAATATGTGCGGGATTTTATTTAGATTCTCGAACTGCAAGCCAACCTGTTGCACGCGGTCGACAATCTTTCCTTGGCCATCGAAGAAACACCCGAAACATTCGGTGACCACCTTTTTCTCGCGCAATTCGGATAAACGAATTGAATCGTAACCTCTGCGCCGAGCCATATCGTGAGCTAAGCCAATGCCATGAATGACGACATCGCTTTTGGCAATGTCTTCTAAAACATCAGCAAAGGTCGACTCTCTAATGAGTGACTTGTAAGCTTGAGTTGAAATTTGTTCAGGTAAGTATAAAGTCTTATACTTACCGCCGGTTTTAACGGCCATTTCTTGAACAATAGTGTTACTTTGAATCGCAACATTCTCGCCCAAGGCTCCGCGCCCCGGGACAAATTCCAACTGCCGATTATCGCTCAGGTTCTTCGACAAATACTTCGCAGACTTTGCAAGAGCAACACCACCTAAAACGGTAATGATTGACTTGCCCAACGGCAAAAGCAGATTTAACGCCGAACTAAGTTCTTCGCCCATGCGCTCATAAACTCGTTCCTGCAAGTCGCTATCGCCCGGAACAATAATCGTCCGTTCAATCCCCAACTTGTGCGCTAACTCAATCTCTGTCTTGCGGGCATTGAAATGCCGATCAATCAAGGGAGCTGCATCCTGCAAGGTCTTCTTGCCTTTTTCCGTCATAAACATGCCAAAACTCTTGATTTCAATCAAACCAAGATCACGAAGATACTCCGTTTCTGTTCGCACGTTTCTTTCGGAAAGTCCTAAAGCTTGCGCTACGCTCCTGCGACCAATCGGTGCATTAAGCGAAATCTGCTCAAGGACAAGATACCTCTGTCGAAACACTTTTAAGATATCAGGAACGAGAGCTTCAAGCACCGGGAATTCCGAGTACATTACCTTCGCTCCTTCCTGCTGGGACAATTGTGACCCAATATGTGTCACTTACTGTCCCAGATTGCTTAAAAATATAAGAGAAATATAGACTTGTTAAACATTAAATCTGCTATTCCTCAATCGACACTTACAGTATAACAATGCTTTGAAAATAATTCAAGTGAAATATTAATTATTAAATTGACATAAAATACAAGAATTTAGACCGGCAGAATAACTTTTTGACGAATTTTTGCAAAAATATTTTTATTTTTTCTTACTTTCTGGTATACTTGTTGTTGTGCTAATTGGGTCCTTAGTGTAATGGATCGCACGTAAGATTCCGGTTCTTAAAATCTGAGTTCGACTCTCAGGGGACCCATACTAAAAAGCAGCTTCGTAATGAAGCTGCTTTTTTTCATTTGTTTATTTTGCTTTTCCAACCGTTAACTCGCCACGTTGCGCAAATTCAACGTAAAGCTTGCTTCCGGAAACCGACAAGCCTTCAATTTCCCGTTTAACATGCAAATGGTTTTTGCCCTTATAAGTTCCATCTTCACCAACGCGGAACAGGTAATCGTTAAAGCCAATATAGAATTGCTGACGTCCACTATCATAGGTAAAGCCTTGAACCGGTGAACCATTGCCAATAAAGTTGCTTTGCGTTGCACCAACTTCAACTGGTGTCCAAGTGTCGCCGCTTCTAGTTACCTTCCAGTATTCATAGCGGCCGTTACTTGCATTGTGGAACAAGCAATACATTGTGTTGTCACCGTTAAAAGTTGCATTATGAATGTAACGAGCTGATGAGCCGTTCCAAATTTTGAATGACCAAATCTGATTAATCTTCATATCTGACTTGCGAATTTGCAAAATTTCTTCGGAAGCTTTCGAGTTACCTGCCTTGTTGTTATTTGCCATCACATAAAGGTACTTACTGGAAGACCCCAGTGATTGACCATGACCCAATTTAATGTAAGGACTAACCTTAATACGTGCTGCGTACTTTTTAAAAGTTGACCAGCCTAATCCAGGCAAATTTTGCGCGCGGTATTTATTAATATGATCTAAATCATAAGACACTAAATGTCCTTTTAAATCACTGCTATTATTGAAAACTGCAACCGTAAAGTTATTGCCTTTGACAGTAATTCCTTCAGGAATTACCCCTACTTGTCCCATCTTATCTGCTGCCTTATTGTAGTCCAAACTGACAAAACGCGGTTGGTAAAGCTGGGTCCTCAGCGTTAAATTCCCGGCCTTAAACGTGTTCGACTTTGTTTCAAAGCCATAATGGTGCTTGGCATTCCAATTGCGTGATGACGACTTAGAACTACCCTTCCAAGTTGACACTGCCGTTGGCCCACTCTGCGGCGTTTGGTCAGCGTGTGCAACCCCTTCATCTGAATCATCACGCACTGTGACATCGACGCTAGCCTTGGCACTGCCATATTGAAAATGAACGGTGGTTGTTCCTGGCTTACTCGTATCAATTTTAGCTGGTGAAGCCTTAACCTTGCTAGGATTAATTGCTGTTCCCTGGCTGTCTGCCGCCACGCTGATCGCATCCCGCGTTTCAAACTCATAATTGCTGTTTTCAACCAAGCTAACTTTTTTAGCAACTGCAATCTTGTTTCTAGCAAAAAAGTTCTGGTTGACCCAACCGACAGTGCGACCGTCAACAATAATTTGCCAAAACTTACCCTTTTTAGTTGCTACTGACTTTTTTGCCTGCAAATTGGCATGTTTAAAATACTTAGTTGAGGTAAATGCACCAGCTGGTCCCTTTTTGGAAGCATGATGATAAATCGTGTAGTTGCCACTCCCCGCAACTTTCGTCACCGCTTTTTTGTAACTTTTGGCGGTTACCGAGCGATAATTACCACATGCAAATAAGCTAGTTGCAATAATTGCACTAGTAAGTAAACTTTTCCCAACTTGTCTCTTTTTCATAGTGCTCCTACTCTCTAATTAACAATATAAAGATAGTTTTGCACAATTATAAGTCCTCTGCAATAGTTACCTGCGTTATATAATTTTTCAAGAAAAAGCTATGACGCACTTGTTAACTTGTGAAAAATGAGAGCTTTTTAAGTTAGCCTAGTGTACAATATTAATAATTATCTGAAAGGAGAATATTATTTCATGACTGAAACACACGATAATTCCAAGAAAATGTTGTGGACAACCTTAGCAACAATGGCCTTCTCCATCGTTTGGAGCTTCGGGAACGTTGTTAACGGCTTTGTCTACTTCGATGGAACCCACGTTATCTTTAGCTGGATTATGATCTTCCTGCTATTCTTTATTCCCTATGCCTTGATGGTTGGTGAACTCGGTTCCGTTTTCAAAGATTCTGAGGGTGGTGTTGCCTCCTGGGTTAACGCAACAATGGGACCAAAATGGGCCTACTATGCTGGCTGGACCTTTTGGGCTGTCCACATCGTTTATATTTCTAGTAAAGGTACGGGTGGCCTAAGAGGAATGGCTTGGGGTATCTTCGGCAATACCAACTGGTACGACAGTGTGCCAACAGCTTGGACGCAGCTTGCCACACTCGCAGTCTTTCTGTTCTTCTGCTGGGTTGCCAGCCGCGGCGTGCCGGTCATCAAGACCCTCTCAACAATCGCTGGTACTTCAATGTTTGTGATGTCAATTTTATTTATCATCATGATGTTTGCAGCACCCGTGATTAATCCGCATGCCGGCTACCTCAACATTAACTGGAACTGGAAGAATTTCATGCCAACATTCAACATGAAATATTTCACCTCGTTATCAATTCTAGTTTTCGCCGTTGGTGGTGCTGAGAAAATTTCACCATACGTTAACAACTTAAAGGACCCATCGAGGAACTTTCCAAAAGCAATGATTGGGCTAGCTGTAATGGTTATGGTCTCAGCAATTTTGGGTACTATTGCGATGGCAATGATGTTCGATCCTAAAATCGTCAGCAGCCATCTAAACGAATACATTTCTAATGGTCCTTACATGGCCTTTAACAAGCTGGGACAATACTATCACGTCGGTGGTTTGTTCATGTATATTTATGCTTGGTGCAATGTTATCGGGCAGTTTTCAACTTTAGTTATCAGTATCGATGCGCCATTGAGAATGCTCTTAGGAAGTAAAGAAGCAAAAGACTTCATCCCTAATAAATTACTCAAGTTAAATAAGCACGGTGCCTATATCAACGGTATCTGGTTAATTGTTATCTTATCTGGTGGTCTAATTGTCCTGCAAGCCTTGATGCCAAATGCTCAAGCTGTAATGGCTCAACTAGTTAAGTTAAATTCAATTATCATGCCCGTTCGTTACCTGTGGGTCTTTGTCGCTTACGTGGCATTACGTAAACAATATAAGAAATTTATTACTGACAGTACTTACCAAATGACAACTCACCAAGGTCTAGCATTTACAGCTGGTATCTGGTGCTTTGCCGTTACAACTGCATGTTGTATCTTGGGAATGTACTCACCTGATCCATTTACATTGACATTAAATATTGCAACGCCAATTGTCCTATTCCTTCTTGGTTTAATCTTACCGACAATCAAGCGCCATCAAGATGCCAAAATGTAACTTATAGTAAAATTATCTCGCCGCCCTTTTTGGGCGGTTTTTTATTAGCAAAAAATGATACACTAAAGACAAAAAGATGAGGGAGATGATTATCTTTGACCGCAGAACAAACCAATGAGGCAGAGCAATTACTGCGACAGTACCACTTAAAAGTCACACATCCGCGATTGAAAATTTTAACATATTTGATGTCACACCATAATCACCCAACAGCGGCAACGATTTATCAAGCAGTTAGCAGTGATGTGATCCCAACTTATCGGGCAACGATCTACAATACCTTAAAGAAACTGGTGGAAGCCGGCATTGTGATTGAAATTAAAAACGGTGATAACTCGTCGCACTACGATTACTTTGTTAAACCACACTTTCATATTATCTGTACTAATTGCGGTAAAATCGCTGATGTTTTTTATCCCGACTTTCGCGCAATTGAAGACCAAATGCGGCGTGAGGCCGAAAAACAAACTGGCTTTGTGACCTCAGCCAGTCATTTAGAAATTTTTGGTCTCTGTCCTGATTGTCAGAAAAAATACAAAAGTAGCCATACTGATCTGTTAAAAGGGTAAATTATATTTATTTTTAATAAAGTAATTCTAGTTTTATTTTGCTATAATTAATTCAACATGAGTAGAAGCTAGAAATGCGGTGACTAATTTCTCGACTGGGAGATGATGCATATGGTGTAAAAAGCTATAACTGCAAAATTTTAAGGGAAGGTATTAGTCCAGTACCCTATTGGATGCTGTTATTGCAATCTTTGCTTGGCTTATGGTGCTTTTATGGCTAACTAATCGGATTATTAAGCTATTTAATAGTTTGTTAGATAATGCTGCAAAAACGCCGAAAAAGTTAAGGCTTTGTATTGCGGCTTGGAAAAAATTCAAGCACAAAAAAACCGCCTAGCTTGACCTCTGATATGAACCCCGAAATTAGAACAAACTAATTTCGGGATTTTACTATGGCTAAATTATCTAAACAAGACAAAATAGATATTTATAATTTATGGAAAAATAATCATATTGGTTCAAAAAAGCTAAGTGACAAATATGGGGTTAATAAAAAAGGTATCACCTATTTAATTGCTTTAATTAAAACGCATGGCTTTAAAATCTTAGACCAACCTCATGCTCATTACTCGCTTGAATTTAAAGAGCAGGCTATCAAGCGAATTATTGTTAATCAGGAAGCCATTTATGGAGTTTCTGTTGAATTAGGATTAAAAGCTCCTAGTACGTTAACCAATTGGGTACGCTCTTACAAAGAAAACGGGTATAATGTCGTTATTAAACCGAAAGGACGCCCTAAACATGAACGCCAAAGACAAGCTGATCAAGCAGGAAAATCATCGTCTCAAACAACAGGTCAAGGACTTACAAGAACAGAACTTGAAACTTACTGTCGAAAACGAATTTGTAAAAAAATTGCACGTCTTAGTCAACCAAAGGAACAAGAACCAAAAGCCGAAGAAATAGCTGCGGCAGTTACCCAGCTAAGACGTGAACTTAAAGTCAGTGTAACTTTTATTCTTGAAACTATTAATACCAATCCTGATCTGCCGCACATGTCACGCAGTAATTATTACTACACGATTAATAAGAAAGATAAAGATACTAAGAATCAACCGTTAATGACTCTAATACGCAAAATATATGAAGATAACAAACATCGTTATGGCTATCGCCGTATTGCGCAAACAATTCAAAATTTAGGTATTAAAGTCAATCATAAAAAGATTCAAAGATTAATGACTAAAATGAAATTATATGGCATTAGAATCAAAGGTTGGCGGAAGTACAACAGTTACCGTGGAACTCAAGGTCCAATAAAGCCTGATTTAATTCGGCGTAATTTTAGCGCTATTTTACCTGATCACAAGTGGTATTCCGATGTTACTGAGTTCAACCTTAATGGTCAAAAAACATACTTGTCGCCAATTATTGACGGCTGCACGCAGGAAATTATTTCTTACACGATTTCCCGCAGTCCTAATTTAAAGCAAACAATGGACATGTTAAAGTTAGCTTGGCAGAAACATCCAGCATTAAATGGCTTAGTCTTTCATACCGATCAAGGCTGGCAGTATCAGCACGCGTCATTTCAAGCATGGCTTAAGAATCATGGTGTTGAGCAATCAATGTCACGTAAGGGTAATTCCTTAGATGATGGATTAATGGAAGGCTTCTTTGGCATCTTAAAGCGAGAAATGTTTTATGGCTTCGAAAAGAATTTTAAGAGTCTAACTGAATTAGAACAAGCAATCAGAGAATATATCGACTACTACAATAACGAAAGAATCAAAATAAAATTAAAAGGACTAGCCCCGATAAAATATCGGGAGCTAGTCCTAAGTTAAAATTTAATAATCTGTCCTAATTTTAGGGTTCAGATCACTCTAGCGGTTTTTGAAAAAAATTCGTAAAGTCACCGCTTTTGAGCGGAAACTCATGTTAAGAAGTCCTATTGCAAGTAGGGCTTCTTTTTTGTTTATGTCTATATTATAGCATGAGCACCAGCGGTAAGCAATTTAATCAGCTAATTGAAAATGCTGCAAAGACAAAAAAATAAGAGCTTACAGCTCTTACTTTTTTTAGTTAATATTCATGCTAACCAACAACTCTGCACGCTGGGCCAAGTTAACGTATAACTGATTATCGCTAACTGACATGCCCTCAATCTCACGACCAGTGTCAAATTGGTAAGCCTGCTTAATTGCACCGTTGCGACTCATCTTAAAGATCAAATCGTTAAAGGCCAAGTAGAACTTTTGGTTAACGGGATCATAAGCAAAGCCCTGAACTGGGGCACCGTTACTGACAAAATTACCATTGGTCTTACCAACAAGCTTCGGGTACCAATTATCACCTTTGCGTTGCAATTCCCAGTACTCATAGCATTTGTTCTTGGCATCGTGATAAACAGTGTACATATCAGTATCTGACATTACAACACCATTTTGGAAATAACGTGGTTGTGAATCGTCACCAACCCAAGTCTTAAAAGTCCAAATCTTATTGATTTGCATATCACTCTTGCGGATTTGTACCAATTCAACTGAGTCAGTACTTTCCTTTTGCGTATGATCATTATTAATCACGTAAATATATTTATTGCTTGCGCCCATTGCTTGACCATGGCCAATTGGGATGTATTGACTAACCTTGATATGCTTTACATAATTATTAAAATCAGTTTGCGACATATCAAGCAAATGCTGAGCATTATATGGACTCTTTAGCTTGTTTAAATCATAGCCGACAACGTGTCCTGACATTAAATTAGTGTGACTTAATAAACTCGTGTAAGCCCAACCATTAGAAACCGTCATTCCTTCCGGAATATGACCCACACGGTTAATGTTATCATCTGATGGATCTTTAACACTTAGTAATACGGGTTGATAAAACTTGGTCTTCAATGTCAAGCCGTTGCTACTTAAAGTATGAGATTCAGTTTCTGGGGTGTACTCAGTTGGACTAATGTAATTAACTGAAGAACCATAGTGTTTTTTCCAGCTCTTATAATCCTCAGTACCAGGTTGTCCAGTCACAGAAGCATAATCGTCTGGATCAACAATTCCTTCGCTAGTACTCTTTCTTACCGTTACCTTAACTGTAGCTTTGGCTGAGCCGTAACTGTACTTAACTTTGTAAGTTTTAGCCTTACTACAAGAAATGTCTTGCTTAGAGATTTTAACTTGGCTGCTATCAATGACAGTTCCCATACTGTTAGTGACATAAGAAATAGCATCGGATGAGAAAAAGTCATAATTATCATTCCGTACTAAAGAAATTGTCTTCGGTACTGAAATTTGGTTTTTAGCAAAATAATTTTCGTTGACATAGCCAACTTCACGGCCATCAACATAAATTCGCCAATAACGCGCCTTCTTGGTCTCAATCAATTGGTCTGACTGAATGTGATTGTATTGGTAAATCTTACCATCAGCAACTTTAGTATGAACTTTACCGTCTGAAACTGTCTTCCAAACCTTATAATTCTTGTTACCGGCAACCTTGGTCATCATCGAATAACCGGTAACCTTTTGCTTGGGCTTAGCTTTATGCTTTTGCGGTTTATCGGTATCTGTAGTGTTTGATGTGTCATCAGGCTTATTATTATCAGCTGGCTTATCTGCATCTGGTGTATCAGTGCCAGTTGTATCCTTTGAGTCATCAGGCTTGGTTACAGAATTCGAATTAGAATTTGTACTGGTGTCTGAAGCAGGTGCATCAGAGTCAGTTGTAGCGGCCAGAACTGCTGCGGGAGAGCTAGTTGCGACAGACGCTCCCAGCATCAAAGTCGTCATAATAGTTGCTATTTTATTAAAATGCTTCAAAATCTTTCCTCCAAAATTTAATATACTCTCTATATTGTAATATAAGAAGTACGTTACAAAAAATACAAAATTGATACACTTTCATTGACAGTTACCCATGTAAGTGATTTAATTAGCACTGTACTTATTAGAGTGCTAATAATTAGAACTTAAATTTAGGAGGCAGAAACATGCTTGTACCTACAGTTATCGAACAAACTGCTCGCGGTGAACGTGCATACGACATTTATTCGCGGCTATTAAAAGACCGGATTATCATGCTGAGCGGCGAAATTAACGATGATATGGCAAATACGATTATTGCGCAACTACTTTTCCTTGATGCTCAAGACAACACCAAAGATATTTCACTTTACATTAACTCACCTGGTGGTGTGATCACTTCAGGTTTGGCAATTATGGACACAATGAACTTCATCAAGTCCGACGTTTCCACGATTGCTATCGGGATGGCCGCTTCAATGGCTTCAATCTTACTTACTAGTGGTGCCAAGGGTAAACGGTTTGCATTACCAAACTCGACAGTCTTAATTCACCAACCTTTAGGTGGTGCTCAGGGTCAGCAAACTGACATTCAAATTGCTGCTACTGAAATTTTGAAGAGTCGGGAAAAGATCAACAACATCATCCACGAAACTACCGGTCAACCGTTAGATAAAATCCAAAAAGATACCGAACGCGACAACTACATGACCGCTCAAGAAGCTAAGGATTACGGCTTGATTGACAAAATTATGGTTAACAAGAAAAAGTAATTACTTAACATCAAAAAAGAGTTCATTTTAAAATGAACTCTTTTTTATTGTCTTAAAGTTTCTGCTAACTCATGTAACTTTTTAAGCCGGTGATTGACACCGGATTTTGAAATTGGACCATCTGGCACCTGCTCTGCCAGTTCCTTTAACGATAACTCCGGATTAGTTAGCCGTAATTGCGCCAGGTCACGCAACTTTTCCGGTAATGTATCCAAGCCCTTCTTGCGTTCAATTAATTCAATATCTTCAACCTGCTTGGCAGCAGCTGTTGCTGTTTTTTTCAAATTAGCTGTATCGCAGTTGACCAGCCGATTAACAGAGTTGCGCATGTCACGCATAATCCGTAAATCTTCAAACGCCAGCATGGCATTCAACGCGCCCACAATATGAAGAAAATCACCAATTTTTTCTGCTTCCTTGAGATAAACAATAAAACCGCGCCGGCGTTTAGTTGTTTTGGCATTCAAGAAAAAATAATGGTTCATTAATTCCAGCAAATCATCATTATGATCTTCATAAGCTGAATAAATTTCCAGATGATAACGACTGGTCTCGGGATTGTTGACGCTGCCGCTGGCTAAAAATGCGCCACGCAAATAAGACATTGCGCCCTCCTTAGAGGTAATAATCCGCTTAGGAATTCGCGTCAGTAAGCCAGATTCCGCAGACAAAATCTCCAAATTAGTTAAAATTTCACGGACATGATTTTGCAGGCGAACAAGATACTGGTTGTTCTTCTTCAATTTCATCTTCCGTGACACGATGAGCAGCGGCTCAACGCGATAAGCGGTTTTAATCAAGGAAAAAATCCGTCGTGCAATCGCCGGATTTTCCGTTGTAATATCCAAACTAAATTGATGATCGTGAAAGTTTAACACACCATTCATCCGCAAAAATGCTGCTAATTCAGCTTTTGCATGTTCAGGATGAATTGGCAATGCCGTCAATTCCTTTTTAACATTACTCGCATAACTTGCCATTACTTATCGGTCCTCTTTCTGCGGGACATTGCTTCATACGCTAAACTGATAATCTCACGCGCCACCTTTTTACCATCGTGAAAGACTAAGCCACTGCGCTGATCAATGAAATCATCGGTAATCACGCGACTGCCTTGAACTCGCAAACCCGCAAAGTCATTCCTAACAGGTTCCAAGTATGCGTCATAATCCGCTGGATTAAACTTGCTCATGTCGATTTTGGCACCGTTAACCAGCGTTGTATCAATATAATTGCCGCCAAGATGGTTATTAATGACCGCCACGTGCTCACTATCAGAGAAATGGTCAGTCTCGCCCAGCTGCGTCATGATATTACAAATATAAATCACTTCCGCGCTGGTTTCGCGGACTGCTTGACCAAGATTCGGAATCATCAAGTTAGGCAAAATTGACGTAAACAGGCTACCTGGGCCCAATACAACGGCATCTGCCTGCATGACAGAGGCCAAAACCGGTAAAACCGCTTCTGGCTCATCATCTGAATTAGTGTCTGTCACCCAAACGCGTTTAATTCGCTTGTCTTTATCAGTGATTTCCTTTTCGCCAGCTTGCTTGGTACCATCAATAAACTCCGCGTTTAAGGTCAAAGGTTCATTCGATGCGGGGAAAACATGGCCATCAACGTGCATCATTTTGGATAAAGACTGAACGGCATCAAAGATATTACCGTGCATTTCATTCAACGCTGCAATAATCAGATTGCCGATTGCGTGACCGGAAAAGAACGAGTCTGACGAATCAAACCGGTATTGAAAAATGTTTTTCTCCTCTTGCGGAATGTCACTTAGAGCCACTAAGACATTACGAATATCACCAGGCGGCACAACGTTAATAAAGTTGCGAATCGAACCAGACGACCCACCATCATCCGAAACGGTCACAATCGCCGTAATCTCGGCATTCTGATCCTTTAATGCATTTAAAATTACGGGTAAGCCAGTCCCGCCGCCAATAACTACGACTTTAGGACGTCTACTTTTAATTACCCGGATAATTTTTCCTTCTCCATACGCCATTTAATTCACCTATTTTCTAGTGTAGCGGCTGATCTCACGATGCGTAATGTCGACTTGGTAACCGCCTTTAGTTAAATCACGGGCTAATTGCTGAGCAATTGCCACACTGCGATGTTGACCGCCCGTGCAGCCAATCGCAATCGTCAGTTTTTCCTTGCCTTCTTTAATATAACCAGGCAATGCGATTTTTAAGAGGTCAAGCAATTTCGCATAAAAAGTCTGCGTTGTCTCTTTATCCATCACGTAATCAAATACCCGCTTGTCTAAGCCGGTAAACGGCCGTAATTCTGGTATATAAAATGGATTTGGCAAAAATCGCACATCCATTACAATATCGGCATCAATTGGCATCCCATACTTAAAGCCAAACGACATCACTTCAATCGAAAACGGCTGCCTTTGCCGATCGCTAAATTCCTTAAGCAACTTTTGTTTTAGCTGCTTAGTCGTTAACTCGGAAGTATCAATAATATAGTTCGCGCGGTTGCGGATTCCGGTTAATATCTGCCGTTCCTGCTCAATTCCGTCAAGCAAGCGACCACTGCTGGCAAGCGGCGGTAGCCTACGTGTTTCCTTATACCGCGCAACCAATGTATCGTTTGACGCATCCAAAAAAACGATCGTCGTCTGCACGGTTCCATTGTCTTCTAATGAATTAACCTCATCAAGCAAATCACGGTAAAAATTTTTCACCCGTAAATCAATCACAACCGCAACTTTTGTGAAGTCATCAGAATTTACAATCAAATCCCAAAAACTCCCCAGAAGCGTTGGCGGCAAATTATCGACCACAAAATAGCCCATATCCTCTAAAGCATGTGCCGTTACCGTTTTACCGGCGCCACTCATACCTGTGACAATTAATAATTGCTTTTTCTTGTCAGCCATTTTTGCCAGCCTCCTATCACTTAAATTATAGCATACCGGGTGTTTCATAACCCTTTTAACCAATAAAAAAAGTCCTTAACGGACTCTTTTTAATCATTATTAATTATCTGCGGGCAAAAGCCACGACAATTTCATTAACCCCAAAAATTAATAGCCAAAACGAAATCAGCCAAATCAAGGTTAGTGCCGATAAAGCTGGATTAAACATTAGGCTAATTGCAATTAGCAACCCAAAAATATTTAAAATCAAGCTAAACCAGAAATAAAATCGCGAGAGGTTGCGCATATGCCACGAAACAATAATGCCGGAAATGGAATCAAACAAAAACCAAATCGCAAACAAGTATGCCAACGTCAACCCAGCGGCATCGTATGAATATAGGAACAAAATACCGACTAAGATATCTAGTATCCCAGAAACAATCGACATCCAGCTCAAGGAAATATAATAGTGAAAATGACTATAAAACGCAAGCCACACAAATCCTTGAACAATTGACAAAATGGCAAACAATAAAACAAAGGCATGCAATGCCTTACCCGGATGACGCAGCAGGAACAACCCCGCCACAATCATTAAAACACCTGCAAGAAATGCAGCCCAATCAAAGCCGCGATGTTCTCTGTAACTAGAAAAATTATCCATTTTCAGTCCTCCTTGTGCTTTATTGTACACTTCTGAGCAAATAATTAAATGCTATTTAACTTTTCTTTTTTGCTGCCAATTTTGTTAGCTTCGTATCCCGCACCAACACTGGCTTGAGATATTGTCCAGTATAACTATTTTCCACTTCGGCAACTTGTTCAGGAGTGCCCGTCGCAACGATGTTACCGCCGCCTTCGCCACCTTCAGGGCCAAGATCGATTAGCCAGTCAGCATTTTTAATGACATCAAGGTTGTGCTCAATAATTAAAACGGTATTGCCTTCATCAACTAGCCGTTGTAAAACTTCAAGCAACCGCTTAATATCATCTGTGTGCAAACCAGTTGTCGGCTCATCAAGAATGTAAAAGTTCTTGCCCGTCGACAATTTTTGTAATTCAGCCGCCAGCTTCATCCGTTGGGCTTCCCCACCAGACAAGGTTGTTGCCGATTGCCCTAACTTAACGTAGCCTAGACCCACATCAACAATTGTCTGTAATTTGCGGGCAATCTTAGGAATATTCTTAAAGAAGTCGCAGGCTTCACTAATCGTCATATCCAGCACTTGCGCAATATTTTTCTTTCGGTAAGTAACCTCCAGAGTTTCCGAATTATAGCGACTGCCGTGACAAACCTCACACGGTACGTAAACGTCCGGCAAAAAGTTCATCTCAATCTTGATAATCCCGTCGCCATGACAAGCTTCACACCGACCGCCCTTGACGTTAAACGAAAAGCGCGCCTTGGTGTAACCACGTAACTTGGCCTCATTAGTCTGGGCAAACAGCGTCCGAATATCATCAAAGACGCTGGTATAAGTGGCCGGATTACTGCGTGGTGTCCGGCCAATCGGGCTTTGGTCAATATCAATGATTTTTTCAATATTCTTATAGCCGCTAATACTCTTGTACTTGCCCGGCTTGGTCTGATTGCGATTTAATTTTTGCGCCAGTGCCCGTTTTAAAATCATGTTAATTAACGTGGATTTACCTGAACCCGACACACCACTGACTACGATAAATTTACCCAAAGGAAAATCAACCTTGATATTTTTTAAGTTGTTTTCGGCAGCGCCAGTGATAGTAATCTTGTTACCGTTACCCTTGCGCCGTTTTAACGGAACAGGGACAAACTTTTTACCAGTTAAATACTGTCCAGTCAGCGATTGAGGATTTTTTTCAACCTCTTGCGGTGTCCCAGCAGCCATAACTTCGCCGCCATAAGTCCCAGCACCAGGTCCCATATCAATCAGATAATCAGCCTGGCGCATTGTTTCATCATCATGCTCAACAACAATCAGAGAATTACCTAAGTCGCGCATCCGTTTTAAGGCAGTAATTAGGCGGTCATTATCACGTTGGTGCAATCCAATCGATGGCTCATCAAGGACATACATAACCCCCGACAAGTTGGAGCCAATCTGCGTTGCCAAGCGAATTCGCTGTGCTTCCCCACCGGATAACGTATTGGCTGACCGCGATAAAGTCAAATAATCTAAGCCCACACTGTTTAAAAAGGTTAGGCGATCACGGACTTCTTTCAAAATTGGCTTGGCAATAATTGTTTCTTGCTCGTCAAACTTAACCCCGTTAAAGAAGTCTAAGGCCTTGTTGATTGCGAGTTCTGAAGCTTCGGCAATATCCTTACCCATCACCTTAACAGCCAATGCCTTTTCATTAAGGCGTTTGCCGTGGCAGGTTGAACAAGTAAGTTCAGTCATGTACTTGCCCATCACATCTCGCATGAACTTCGACATCGGATGCTTATAACGTCTTTCCACATTTTCCATTGCACCCTCAAACGGTGCCGTAGTATCGTTAACGCCAAAATCACCGGTAACGTGAAACTTAATTTCTTTCGTCGAGCCATGCAAAATTGTCTCTTGTTGCTTTTTAGTTAATTTTGAAAATGGCTTATCCAACGGAATTTTTAATGCATCGCAAGCTTGAGCCAGCATCTCACCGTAATATTTGGAATTTTTCCACGGTGCAATTGCGCCTTCAGCCAAAGTCTTACTTTTATCAGGAACCACCAAATCCTCGTCAACTGACAGCTTGACCCCGAGGCCATCACAATCAGGACAGGCACCAAATGGCGCGTTAAAGGAGAAGAGCCGCGGTTCCATTTCACCAACCGTAAAACCACACTTAGGACAAGCGTAATATTCCGAGAAGTTCAACATGGTGTCCCCAATGACATCAACGTTCATGTAGCCATCAGACAGACGCAGAGCCGCCTCAACAGAATCAAATAATCGCGAACGAATTCCTTCTTTAACAATTAACCGGTCAACCACAATGTCAATCGTGTGCCGCTTATTCTTAGCCAAATTAAAATCTTCGCCAATTTCATGCATTTCGCCATCAACAATGACCCGCACGTAGCCGGCCCGCTGAACTCGCTTGAAGACTTCCTTATGCTCGCCGCGCTTTGCCCGCACAACTGGTGCCAGCAATTGAATTTTACTTCTCTCAGGCAGACTTAAAATGCGGTCAACCATCTGTTGTGCCGATTGTCGTTCAATCAATGTCCCGTCGTTAGGACAGATTGGGTGCCCAACACGCGCCCACAATAGCCGCAGATAATCGTTGATTTCAGTGACCGTCCCGACTGTTGAGCGCGGATTATGCGACGTCGTTTTTTGATCAATTGAAATTGCTGGATTTAAGCCGTCAATAGAATCAACATCAGGCTTATCCATTTGTCCCAAAAATTGCCGGGCATAACTAGATAGTGACTGCACATAGCGTCTGCGGCCTTCGGCATAAAGCGTATCAAAGGCCAGTGAACTCTTACCAGAACCTGACAGACCGGTGATGACCACCAGTTTATCTTTCGGAATTGTTAAATTAATATCCTTGAGGTTATGCTCACGCGCGCCACGGATAACGATTTTATCATTTGCCATTTAATGTTTTTCCCTTTTTCTTAATCGGTTTTCTCGTTGAATTTTCTAATTCCATAATTGCATCCCGCAAGGTTGCTGCCCCTTCAAAGTCCAGCTTCTTAGCGGCATCTTGCATTTGCTTACGCAAATCAGAAATCATTGTCTTCTTCTGCTTAGCAGTCAACTCATCGAAGTTAAGGTCCGCAAAGCTATCACTATCGGGCACATCATCCGCCGTCTTGGTTGCTGAAATAGCATCCCGAATTGGCTTCACAATTGTTGTCGGTGTGATACCATGCTCTTCATTAAAAGCAATCTGCAGCTTCCGCCGTCTTTGCGTCGCCTCAATCGCTTCGCGCATGGAATCAGTAATCGAATCGGCATACATAATAACTTCACCATTTTGGTTACGCGAAGCTCGACCCATCGTCTGAACTAACGGTCGATAAGCCCGCAAAAAGCCTTCCTTGTCCGCATCTAAAATTGCCACCAAAGAAACCTCTGGCACGTCAATTCCTTCCCGCAGCAAGTTAATACCAATCAACACGTCATATTTGCCTAATCGTAAGTCACGCAAAATCTGCATTCGCTCCAACGTTTTAACATCTGAATGCAGGTATTGGACCTTAATTCCTAAGTCCTTGAGATAATCAGTCAAGTCCTCCGCCATCTTTTTGGTCAAGGTTGTCACAAAAACCCGCTCATGATGGTCAATGCGCTTGTTAATTTCCGCTACCAAGTCATCAATTTGCCCCTCAATCGGTCGAACCTCAATCTTAGGGTCTAGCAATCCCGTTGGTCTGATAATCTGTTCAACCTTATGCGGCGTGCGCGCCAATTCGTAATCACCCGGCGTAGCTGAGACATACAAGATTTGGTTAACGTGCTTTTCAAACTCCTGTAATTTTAACGGCCGGTTATCAAGTGCCGATGGCAAACGAAAGCCGTAGTCAATCAAGGTCTTTTTCCGATTGCGGTCACCATTATACATTGCCCGGATTTCCGGCATTGTAGCGTGCGACTCGTCAATTAAAATTAAAAAGTCATCGGGAAAGAAATCAAGCAGCGTGTACGGTGGTTCGCCTTCCTTACGGCCTTCCATGTGGCGAGAATAGTTTTCAATTCCGTTGGTATAACCAACCTCACTCATCATTTCCATGTCATAAGTCGTGCGCTGCTTAATCCGCTCGGCTTCCAGCAATTTACCTTCGCCCTCGAATTCCTTTACCTGCAATTTCATTTCTTGTGAAATCAACTTAAGTGCACGCCGCATCTGCTCATCATTAGTCATAAAGTGCGTTGCCGGAAACAGTGAAATACTTTCACGTTCACCAATTACCTCACCGGTTAACGCATCAACTTCCACAATCCGGTCAATTTCATCACCAAAAAATTCAATCCGATATGCATGGTTGGAATTACCAGCTGGAAAAACTTCCACACTATCACCGCGCACGCGAAAACGCCCGCGTTGAAAGTCAATATCATTGCGGTCATATTGAATATTTACCAAATCACGCAGCAAAGTGTTGCGCTCATATTCTTCACTCTCATGTACGGTAATCACGCTAGCCGCATACTCATGCGGATCACCCAAACCGTAGATACAGGAGACCGAGGCCACGACAATCACATCGTTACGTTCCATCAGATCACTAGTTGCTTGGTGGCGCAGCTGGTCAATCTCGTCGTTAATTGCCGAATCTTTTTCAATATAAGTGTCAGACTGCGGCACATAGGCTTCAGGCTGGTAATAATCATAGTAGGACACAAAGTAGTCAACGGCATTATGCGGGAAAAATTCCTTAAACTCACCGTACAATTGACCCACTAATGTTTTATTGTGAGAAATAACCAGAGTTGGCTTATTTAAATTAGCAATAATATTCGCCATCGTGAAGGTCTTACCAGTACCAGTTGCCCCTTCAAGAATTTGCTCCTTATCGCCCTTCTTAAAGCCTTGAGTTAGCTGCTGAATAGCCTGCTCTTGGTCACCGGCAGGCTGAAATTTAGATACAAGTTCAAATTTACGCTTTTCTTGTCGCTTAATCATAAAAAGACTCCTCGTAAAAAAGTTGGACAAAAAGCCCAACTTTTATTAATGTATTCCATTTTACTACAGCGAACATATTTTCGCACGCTATTTAGCTTATTTTAACAGCTCCGCCAAAGCCGCCTGATAATCTTCCGCAGCCTTTTCAGCAGCCGCAATATCTGGCTTGTTGACGCCAACATAGGCCTTAATTACTGGCTCCGTACCAGATGGTCTTAAAGCAAGCCAAGTTTCATCAGCCAAGAAGTACTTCAAAACATTTGACTTTGGCAAGTCCGTCATCGGTTTTGTCTGTCCGTTAACGGTTTCTTCTTGCAGTAAAAAGTCCTGCATTTTGACCACTGGTACACCATTAATTTGGGTCAAATGCTCACTGCGCAATTTACTCATTAGCGCTGCCATTTTCTTTTGACCACCGATGCCTGGCATTTCAATTGCCCGCGTAATCTCGTAAGAAGTACCGTACTTTTGCCAGATTTCTTTCAAACCATCTAAAACGGTCATCCCTCGCGAAGCATAGTATGAAGCAACTTCCGCAAACATTAATGCACCCTGCATGGCATCCTTATCGCGAGCAAACGGCTTAAACAAGTAACCATAACTTTCCTCAAAGCCCATCAGAAACTTGCCGTCGCGTTCCTTATTCATCCGGTCAACTTCTTCACCGATAAATTTAAACCCAGTTAAAACTGACTTGGTCTTAATGCCAAAGCTTTGCGCAATCTTTAACGGCATTTGACTAGAAACAATTGAGGCAATTAATTCATAATCACTAGTCAATTGACCGCTATCCTTCAAATTAGTTAACAAATAATATGCCATCAAAGTAGCAATTTGATTACCCGTCAAAACTTGGAAATCACCATTTTCGGTTCGAACACATGCCCCCATTCGGTCAGCATCTGGGTCAGTCGCAATAATCAAATCCGCATTTTTTTCGTTGGCTAAAGCTACGCCGGGATCAAAGACATCCCGATATTCCGGATTAGGCTTCTTAGTAGTTGGGAATTCTGGGTCAATAATTGACTGACTAGGCACGGGGATAATGTTAGTAAAACCGCCTTGCCGAAACGCGCGGTCGTAAATCATCTTTCCCGTACCGTGCAGCGGTGAATAAATAATCGTTAACTTATCAGCATTTTCTTTAATCATTTGTGAGTTAACGTTAACCGTTTTTAACTCTGCCAAATATGCTTCATCAAGGTCTTCGCCGATTAATTGCAATAATCCTTGCGCCCGCAATTGCGTTACTGGTGCTGCCTTAATGGTAAAAATGTTTTGAACCTGTTGCGCATGAGCAAAGACGCGCGCAGCATTTTCTGGTCCCATCTGGGCACCGTCAGCACCGTAAACCTTGTAGCCGTTATATTGTTTGGCATTGTGAGAAGCCGTGATGTTAATCCCGGCAAAAGTATGCAGGTACCGCACTGCAAAAGAAAGTTCTGGCGTTGGCCGCAAATCATCAAACAAATAAACGTGAATGCCATGTGCCCCCAAGACGCGAGCAGCAATTTCCGCAAACTCCCGTGAATGATAACGCGAGTCAAATGAAATAACAACACCACGTTTTTGCGCATCAGCACCATTTTCGTCAATTAATCGAGCCAAGCCTTCAGTAACCCGCTCAATTGTGAACAAATTTATCCGGTTTGTCCCCGGCTCTAATCTGCCACGCATCCCTGCGGTTCCAAAATTGATTTCTTGACCAAACGCATCTTCAACCCACTTGGGATCCTGACCCAAGGTTGTCAGCTGCTCTTTTAAATAATCCGGCATATTTTGGACTTGTTGCCAATTTTCAAAAATTTCTTTTGCATTCATTACTGTCATGCACCTCAATTTTTACACAATAAATTCGTTTTCATCTAGTCTATTTTAGCATTTATCGTTAGCAGTAAATAAAAAGAATTCACCTTCCGATGAATTCTTAAGATTAATCATTTAAATTTTGTAAATAATTGTAGGCTTCTTGGCCGGCAACACTACCTTCACCAACTGCATTAGCAATCTGGCGCAGGTCTTTAGCACGAACGTCTCCCAAAGCAAACACACCAGGCACCTTGGTCTGCATGTGTTCGTCAGTTGGAATCCAGCCTTTGTCATCCAAAACGCCCAAGTCCTTAAATGGTGTCGTTTGCGGCAACATCCCCACGTAAATGAAGACACCACGTGTGGCTAACTGCTTTTCTTCACCAGTTTCCTTGTCTTGATAGGTAACGCCAGTAACTTTCTGACCATCGCCATCAATTGACTCGGTATTAGCATTCCAAATGAAATGCATCTTATCGTTAGCAAAAGCGCGTTTTTGTAAAGTAGCTTGTGCGCGCAATTGATCGCGGCGATGAATGACTGTAACGGATTTTGCAGATTGAGCAAGATAGATACCTTCCTCGATTGCGGAGTCGCCCCCACCAATGACCGCAATATCTTCATCCCTAAAGAATGCGGCGTCACAAACGGCACAATAAGAAACACCTTTACCCGAATATTCTTCTTCACCTGGAACACCTAAGTGACGGTGATCAGCACCAGTTGCAATAATTAGGGCCTGAGTAGTGTATTCGCCAGCATCGGTTTTAACAATTTTAGTATTACCATCAAGTTCAACTGACTGCACATCACCATATTCAAATTCGGTACCAAAACGCATGATTGAATTGTACATTTTTTCGCCTAATTCAGGACCCTTAACGTCACTGAAACCAGGGTAATTATCAATTGCGTCAGTGTTGTTCATTTGACCGCCGTAAAGTCCACGATCAAGCATTAACACTGACAAATTAGCACGCGAAGCATAAAGTGCGGCGGTCATTCCGCCGGGGCCAGCACCAATAATAATTACATCATAACTCTTTGCCATGTTTTCACCTCAAGTAGTTTCTTATTTTTAGTAAGTAAATTATACATCAGTAACCGCTTAGAGTCTAATTTCCTGTTTTGGACTACGACCCATCATCTTAGCGATTTCATCATCGACATTAGTGTTTTCATATAAAACGCGATAAATTGCTTCACTAATTGGCATGTCAATTTGCTTTTCCGCACATAATTCGTGGACAGCCTTAACGGTTGTTGCACCTTCAACTACTTGGCCCATATTTTCAAGAACGTAATCTAGACTCTTACCTTCACCAATTTGCTTACCGCAGCGCCAATTACGCGAATTAACAGAGGTACAAGTAACAATCAGATCACCAATACCAGCTAAGCCACTAAAAGTTAAAGGTTTAGCACCAAAGTAATTAACCCCAAGGCGCGTAATTTCAGCTAAACCTCTTGTCATTAAGGCAGCTTTGGCATCATCGCCATAATGCTTACCAACTAAAATTCCCGCAGCAATGGCGATAACGTTTTTAACGGCACCGGCAACTTCAACACCGATTAAATCATCATTGGTGTAAAAGCGCACGTAGTCATTAGACATCATCTCTTGAACTTTTTTAGCATTTTCCATACTAGTCGAAGCACAAGAAATGGCTGTTAAATCCTTCTGGGCAACACTTTCGGCATGACTAGGACCAGAAATAGCAACAATCTTATCAGTATCGTTTGGATAAACTTCTTCAGTTAAAATCTCAGAAATTAATTTTTTCGTTCCTGGTTCGATTCCCTTGGTTGCAGTAACTAATAACGGCTTGTTGCCGGTTGCTGCTAAAACTTGGTGCACATTTTTAGCAACGCTGCGAATTGCGCTGGTTGGCAAAACAAACAGAACAACTTCGGCTCCAGCTAAGGCTTCTTCAAGATTACCGGTTGCTGTGGCCGTTTCATTAACGCGCCAGTCTTTCATATAATGCAAGTTAGTGTGTTGCTCATTAATTTCCTGGTTAACCTGTTCGTTATTGCCAAACAAGACAACTTCGTTTCCCTTATCAGCAAGCATTGAGCCCAAAACGGTTCCCCATGAACCTGCTCCCAAAACTGCAATTTTTGTCATTTTTATTCCTAACTTTCTTTAATCAATACTTTTTAATCTCTGGTATACGGATACTTGAGGCCACTGCCATCAAGATACCACTTGGGTTTTACCTTTACTCGGCGGTAAATAAATAGTGTAATCACAACTAAAAACAATACCAAACTTAATAATTGTGAAACGCGAATATTGCCAACTAAATATAGGCTGTCAGTTCTAAGTCCCTCAACAAAAAAGCGGACAATTGCGTACCACCCAAGATAAAACATAAAAACTTCCCCCTGCTTAAACAGGTGTGTGCGGTGGCGCAAGCTTAGAAGTATTACCAAACCAACTAAGTTGAAAAATGATTCATATAAAAACGTTGGCTGGTAATAAACACCGTTAATTCTCATCTGCGCAATAATAAATTGCGGCAAATGAAGACTTTGCAAGAAGTGCAAGGTTGTCGGGCCGCCGTGAGCCTCCTGGTTCATAAAGTTGCCCCAACGACCCAAAATTTGCGCGGCAAGTACGCCAGGTGCAATCACATCAAGCATTAAGAACGGCGGTAAGTCTCTCTTACGGCAAAAAATTAACAGGACAATTGCCCCAGCAATTAAACCGCCATAAATAGCGATGCCGCCATTCCAAATGGCAATAATCTGATCTGGGTGCTGCGAGTAATAACCCCATTCAAAAACCACGTAATAAATGCGGGCACCAACATAACCAAGCGGCACACCCCACAGCAGCAGGTCAACAAAGTCATCGCTGGCAATTTGCCGGCGCCTGCCTTCAATAATTGCCATTGACGCTGCAATCACGATTGCAACAGCCATAATAACGCCGTACCACTTAATACTAATCCCGCCCAATTCAAGGGCAACTGGATTAATCGCTAATGTCATTTACTTTTATCTCCTGACGTATTCTTTTTGGAATTTTCGGCAATTAAGGCTGTTAAATTATTATCAAAAGTTCGCGTCGCATCATAGCCCCACCTTTTGGCCCGGAAATTCATGGTGGCAATTTCAATAATGTCTTCCATATTCCGACCAACTTTGACAGGAATGGTGATTTGCGGAATTTCCACATTACAAATATCGCGCGTACTTTCTTCAAAGCCAAGGCGATCATAATTGGCATTGTTATCCCAATTAACCAGTTTGATTACTAATTTGATGCTGGAGCGGCGTTTTACCGCACCAACACCAAACAAGTCCATCACATCAATAATTCCAATCCCACGAATTTCCATCAAATGCTTCAAAATTTTCGGCGCTTCACCCATAACAGTTTCAACGTCTTTTTGGTAAACATCAACCCGGTCATCAGCAATTAGCCGGTGACCGCGATGAATTAATCCTAACGCGGTTTCCGACTTACCAACGCCAGAATCACCGGTCAGTAAAACACCTAGGCCTTTGACTTCAACCAAAACCCCATGAATTGTATCACGCACTGCAAGCCGCTCACGCAAATATTCCGTTAAAATGCTTGAAACATAGGTGGTCGACTCCCCCGAGGTCAAAATCGGAATCTGCGCTTTATCCGCAGCTTCCACAAGTTCAGACGGAACCCGCAACGAGCGCGAAATAAAGAAGCATGGTGTTTGCGGTGTACACATTTTAGTAAAAACATGAACAAGACTTTCATGATCCAGCCTAGCTGCATAAGAAATTTCCGTTCGGCCTAACAGCTGGATACGTTGCTTAGGGTAAAAGTCAAAGTACCCCGTCAATTCCAATCCCGGCCGGTAAATATCCGACACCACAATCTCTGCTTTTGCGACATACTGCTTGCCGTGTGCAACATGAATAATCTTATTATCGCGAATTAACTTCTCTAATTTAACAGCATTTACCATTTTAACTGCCTCTTTGGTTACTTATCAACATCCTTGGTCTTCACATCACGTGCTTTTTTCCGTTTAGGCTTGACGCTACTGCCTTGCCAATTGGTCCAATTACCACTGCTGCTACTTGGCGTATTTTCATAATCATCATGCTTAGTAAAGTGGTTAATCAACCAAATAATCACTGCAATAACAATAATTGCCGGCAGCAACATAAATAAAATATGGAAGAACGCAAATAGCATAATCAAAATGACTGCCGCGCCTAACACTAAGCCTACTATTCCCCAAAAACTCATTTTTTCACCTATTCTGGATTATCTTGACTAAGCAGCCATTGCAAATATGCATACACAAACGGCTGCAGCTTTCCATCCATTACACCACTTGTGTCGGCCGTTTCATAGCCAGTGCGCAAATCCTTAACTAAATTATAAGGATGAAAAACGTAGGAGCGAATTTGCGAGCCCCAGCCAATTTCTTTCTGGTCGCCCTTGAGTTCTTGCTTGTGCTGACGCTTCTTTTCTTCTTCCAAATGAAACAGCTTAGCCCGTAATTCATTCATCGCTGTTTCACGGTTTTGCAGCTGCGAACGTTGAGCCTGCGACGTCGTCACAAAGCCCGTTGGCAGGTGAGTAATTCGAACAGCACTGGACGTCTTATTGATGTGCTGGCCACCCGCTCCACTTGAACGGTAAACATCAATACGCAAATCTTTGGGATTAATGTCGATTTTAATGCTGTCGTCAATCTCAGGAATAACTTCCACCGAGGCAAACGAGGTGTGGCGGCGTTTAGCAGAGTCAAACGGTGAAATCCGCACCAACCGGTGAACACCATTTTCAGACTTTAATAGCCCATACGCATTCTTCCCAGTAACGCGAACACTAACACTCTTAACTCCGGCTTCTTCACCGGGTTCATAATTATTGATTTCAAATTTAAAATCACGTGCATCAGCATATCGCTGGTACATCCGCAATAGCATCGAAGCCCAATCCATTGCTTCCGTGCCGCCTGCACCGGGATGGATTTCTAACAGGGCGTTGTGATTATCGTATTTCCCTGATAAAAGGAGATCCATTTCATAATCATGAAATTCATCCTGCAATTTGGTTAAGTCAGTTTCAACCTCTTCTTGCAAGTCATGATCTGGCTCAAGCCGCAATAATTCCAGTGCAGTTACTTCATTTTGATAATTTTCCTGCAAGTGAATAAACGAGTCGCGCTTTTCTTTGAGTAAATTATTGTCAGCAATTAACTGCTGGGCCTTTTCTTGATTATCCCAAAAATTCGGCTCCTGCATCTTGCCTTCATTTACGGCAATGCTTTCATCAATTGATTCAAGGTCAAAGAGACCCCCTAAAGTGATCTAGTCGCTTTTTTAATTCGTCTAGCGCACTTTGAATTTCGCTAATTTCCATTGTCTAGTCCTTTTCTTTTATTTATCAGCAAAAAAGAGAAAGCACCCTTGCTTTCCCTCAAACCTTATATTAACGGCTAAGATTTTGTCTGATTTCAGCTTTCATAAATAACCGAGTTACATCAAACTCAATATTTGAAATCATTTCTTCAAACATGTTGTAACCTGAATCCTGGTATTCAACCAAAGGGTTAAGTTGACCGTAACCACGCAGACTGATTGATTGACGCAATTGATCCATTGCATCAATATGGTCGGTCCAGCGATCATCAACAACGCGCAAAATAACTACCTTTTCAAATTCAAGCATCTCAGACGGATCAGCTAAAGCACGTTCTTTTTCTTCAAAGTTAGCTTCAACAATATCGTACAGTTTCTGCTTCAATTCTGGCACCGTAATTGTCTTAAAGTCAAAACTATCGGCAGTTTCTTCGTTTGTAATGCTGGAAACGATAAAGTCACGTAAAGAATCCAAACGCCACTTCTTGCGGTCACCTTGCGTGAACATATCAACTTGGCTATTAATTGTGCGTTTAATCATTGGCACCAAAACATCCTTCAGGGAGTCTTCTTCGCCAATGACCTGCATCCGTTCACCGTAAATAATTTCACGTTGAATCCGCATAACATCATCGTATTGCAAGGTTTGCTTACGCGTATCGTAGTTGTTACCTTCAACCCGCTTTTGCGCAGATTCAACTTGACGAGTGATCAACCGACTTTCAATTACCTTGTCATCGTCATTATCTGACAAGCGGTCCAAAAAGTCCTTAACTCGATCGCCACCAAAGCGCTTCATCAAGTCGTCTTCAAGTGATAAGTAAAATCTGGTTTCACCAGGGTCACCCTGACGACCAGAACGACCACGAAGCTGGTTATCAATTCTACGTGACTCATGCCGTTCAGTTCCGATAACAGCTAAACCGCCTAGTTCTGTGACACCAGGCCCCAGCTTAATATCAGTACCACGACCGGCCATGTTCGTCGCAATTGTTACGGCACCACGTTGACCAGCGTTCATGATAATTTGCGCTTCTTTAGCGTGGTTTTTCGCATTCAAAACTGCGTGCGGAATGCCAGCACGATCAAGTAATTTACTCAACCGTTCTGAACTTTCAACAGCTACCGTACCAACCAAGACAGGTTGGCCTTTTTCATGACGATCCTTAATATCAGCAACAACCGCATTAAATTTTGATTCCAAAGTCGGATATAAAATATCTGAATTATCAACTCTAGCAATTGGCCGGTTAGTCGGAATCGTAATTACCTGCATGTTGTAGATTTCACGGAATTCTTCTTCTTCTGTCTTAGCAGTACCAGTCATCCCGGCAAGCTTTTTATACATTCTGAAGAAGTTCTGGTAAGTGATAGTTGCTTGCGTCTTGGATTCTTCTTGAATTCTAACGCCTTCCTTAGCTTCAATCGCTTGGTGCAAGCCGTCAGAATACCGCCGACCTTGCATTACCCGTCCGGTAAATGAGTCGACAATCAAAACTTCGCCATCTTGGACAACGTAGTCAATATCCTTGAGCATAATAAAGTTAGCTCGCAGCGCTTGATCCAAGTGGTGAACCAATTTTTGGTTTTCGACATCATACAAGTTCTTTAAGCCAAAATGTTCACAGGCCTTTTCAATCCCTGTCCGCGTGAATGAAATCGTCTTGGTCGGCCAATCAATCTTGTAATCGCCGTAATCCTTATCATCATCCGCATCGTCATCACTTTTATCTTCTTGAAGTGTCTTAACAAATCTGTCGGCACGAATATAATCGCCATTAGCTTGTTCAGCTTCACCGGAAATAATCAGTGGCGTTCTGGCCTCATCAATCAAAATTGAGTCAACCTCATCAATGATTGCGTAATTAAGCGGTCTTTGAACCATCTGCTCCTTGTAGACAACCATGTTGTCACGCAAGTAGTCAAAGCCTAGTTCCGAGTTAGTTGAATAAGTAACGTCGCAGCTATATGCAGCCCGTTTTTCATCTGGCGCCATTGAGTTCAAATTCAAGCCCACGGTCAGACCCAGCCACTTATATAGTTGACCCATTTCTTCCTCGTCACGGCTCGACAAGTATTCGTTAACCGTAACTACGTGGACACCTTTACCAGTTAGCGCATTCAAATAAACCGGCATGGTGGCTGTTAAGGTTTTACCTTCACCAGTCATCATTTCGGCAATATTCCCAAAGTGCAGGGCAATTCCACCCAAAATTTGAACGTGGAATGGATATAACCCCAAGACTCTTTTGGCACCTTCTCTGGCAACCGCAAAAGCTTCAGGTAAAATCGCGTCTAGGTTTTCACCCTTCTTCAACCTTTCCTGAAATTCTGGCGTCTTAGCCTTCAGTTGCTCATCAGAAAGTTTACTGTATTCGTCAGCATGACTTTCGACCTGACTTGCTATATTTTCGAACTTTTTAAGTTCTCGTTTATCGTTGTTATAGAGTTTCTTTAAAATGTTTACCATTAAATCGATCCTTAAATTGTACTTAAGTATAAAAACACAAGATAATTTTACCATGATTAACGCAAAATGAAAAATAAACAAAACAAAGACCTCACATTAAATGTGGGGCCCTAGCTAATAAATTGTTATTTTTATTTAGTTTCAATTAAACCGTAACGGCCATCATTTCTGCGATAAACAACACTTGTGCCGTTAGTTTCTGCATCCTGAAAGACAAAGAAATCATGTTCCAACATATTCATTTGTAAAATTGCTTCTTCAGGACTCATTGGTTTCAAGCCAATTTGCTTATTGCGAACAATATCAAATTCGCTGATTGGCTTTTCTTTCTTTTCTTCTTCTGGAGTTTCTACAAAGAAATCGTTAATTCCTTTTTCACGGCTCTTACGGTTTACCCGTGTCTTATATTTTCTAATTTGCCGTTCCAATTTTTCGGAAACAAAGTCGATGCTGCGATACATATCATCTGTTGTATCTTCAGCTCTCAATACTAAGTATGGAAGTGGAATAGTAACTTCAACTTTAGCTGTATGGTCGCGGTAAACTTTCAAATTAACGTGAGCAATCATATCTTGATTTAATTCAAAATATTTTTCTAGCTTCTTTAGCCGCTTCTCCACGTAACTCCTTAACGCATCAGTTACCTCAATATTTTCACCACGAACGTTATACTTTAACATAATGAGATTCTCCTTTCGAGCTGCTTAGCAGCCTTTCGTTATTTATATTATAACAAAACTTGAAAGCGCTAAACAAGGGATAACCTACCTGCAAATTGAAAAACTTTCAACTATGGCTGTTGGAAATTCGGCTACTAGCGCATCCCGCGCATGATACAGCGTTCGTCCGGTAGTATAAATATCATCCAAAAGTAATAACTTTTTTCGATTAAGATTATGTATTTTATTTTTTACGCCAAAACTTTGCGGGGTGATTAAACGCTCACGCCGATTCTTTTCTCCTTGAGCACCAGAATCACTTTTTTTAATTAAAATTTTCGTTAGTGGAACCAGATCACCATAAATTGCGCTAATTGTGTCAAACTGGCGCTTATCAAAGTGAGCCGGCGAAGTTGGCACAGGAACATAATAGTCCGCCGCAACTAGCTGCAGCTCGTGATAACACAATTCCTGAAGCACTGCTTTCAAGACATAATCGCCATAGCGTTTGTAATTAACCATCAGGTCGTGAAAAGCATCGTTATAACGAAAAATAGCATGGTGCTGCAATAATTTAACGCCATAAATTCTCTGCCAAGTTTGACAATCTGAACACACACCATTTTGTGATAATTCACCGGCACAAGTGGGACACCTGGGTGATGCTAACCGCTGAAATTTAGCCATACAATTAGTGCAAATGTGCTGCGTGCGGGCCTTTTTCCATGAAAAAACACCCAATAGCGAAACAGCAGGCACAAACTGCTGGCCGCACAATAGACAATTATTCATCGGTTCATCGCCCTAATCTGCTTCATCGCGCTGCGTAAATTCGCCGTATATTTGTGGTAGCAAAATAAGACTAACCCATTATTGTCTTCCTTTGCTCGACCAACTCGCCCGGCGATTTGAACAAGACTCGCCGCCTGATAAATGCGGTCATCGGCGGCAATGATAATTACCCAAACATGATTAAATGTTACCCCGCGCTCTAAAATGGTCGTAGTTATTAAAATCTGCAACTGCTGCTGGCGAAATTGCTGGACCTTTTCTATGCGCTTTTTATCGCCAGCATATACGCCTGCCATTGCTACATCTGCTAATTCTGCCTCTTGTTTAAGCGCTGCTAAATATAGGGGTATTTGCTCAATTCGCGGCACAAATAGCAACAAGGGATGACCTGCCGCAATTACTTTTAAAATCGCAGCCATCAATTTAGGATGAACCTTACCGCGATTTAAAAATGGTCGCAAAAACAGCTTTTCCTTAGGAACTGGAAGTTTGCCCCCGTGAAAGCGCCGCTTTAATTTTAAAATTTGCAGTTGTCCAGCCTTGACTTGGGCTAGTAAATCAGCAGTTGGTGTTGCCGTCAAATAAACCCGAACCCCATTTTCTTTGACTGCATTTTGCGCACCAAAATGAAGCTGAGCATTATCGGCATAAGGAAACGAGTCAACTTCATCAATCACCAATAAATCAAAGGCTTGATAAAATTTTAATAATTGGTGCGTTGTGCAAATCGTCAACTGGTCTAGCTGCGGCTCTTGGTATTTGCGACCATGATACATCCCAATTGTAATTTGGCCAAATGCCGCTTGCAGCCTAGGATATAATTCGTTTACCACGTCAATTCGCGGCGTAGCAATACAGGCACGCTGGCCCAACTTAAAACATGCCGCTAGCAAGGCAAACAGCATTTCCGTTTTGCCTGCGCCGGTTACGGCGTGAACCAAGACATTATGGTGCTGGTTAAAGTTATCAACGAGCTGCTGTGAAATTTGTGCCTGCGCGGCAGTTAGTTCGCCTTGCCATGTTAACCCGCCAGTTTCGAGAAGCGGAAAACTTACTAGCAGCTGATTGCGCACTAAATAATCGCCTTCGACTATTCGCCCAATATTTAAGCAGGCGCGGCAGTATTTTTTGCCATTAGGTAGTTGGGCGCTAACTTTGGCACCACAGCGATTACACCGGTCATCAACAATCGCAGCAATTTTCGTCAGTGCCTTATTTGTGCTAAAATCCTCTTGACCGCCAATCCACTGGCGACCTGCGAGGCTCATTAAATCTTCCATTTCACTGCCTCCATTAATAAATACGCAAAAAGAAGGCAAAATCTTTTGACTAACGAAAATTATTTAACAATTAAAGCAAACGGCGACCACGAAATTATTATCAAAAAAAGCCGTTTTATCGCCAGTTTGGCAAGAACAACTTCTGTAGCCGAGGCCGAAGAATTTATTGCGACAATTAGCAAAAAATACCGTGATGCCACTCACAACACCTTTGCCTACACAATCGGGCTCAACGACGATCACGTCAAGGCCAGCGACAATGGCGAACCTTCCGGAACTGCTGGTGTTCCCGAATTAAAGGCGTTACAGCTAATGAAGTTAAAAAATGTAACTGTTGTTGTTACTCGCTATTTTGGTGGCATCAAACTTGGTGCTGGTGGCTTAATTAGAGCCTATTCCAACAGTGTTAGCGAGGGCGCACAGGCAATCGGCGTTGTTAAACGAGTTCAGCAGCAGGAAGTTATTTTCCACGTTGCCTATAACCGTTTTGATGAAGTAGACCATTTTTTAAAACAAAAAGAGATTTATGTTGCTAAAATCGATTACGGCGTTGACATTGCCATTCATCTCTTTATCGATGAAGATGACCAAGCTGCTCTTGAAAAAGAGCTAACCAACTTGCTTGCCGGTAAAGTCACGTTTACTAACGGTGAAAAACGCTATAATGAATTGCCAATTACTACGCATAATTATCATGAAAAATAACAAAAAAGACTTACTGTTTAATTGCAATAAGTCTTTTTTATTTTTAATAACTATACTTCACTAAAATCAATATCTAGTTCATCTTCTGCAGCTGCTTTTTCTTCCTTCAAATACTGCTTATCAAGCATCTTAACAAATGGATAATAAATCAAAATATTGAGTATCAATTCGACAATTTGCAGAGCAGAACCTGTCCAACTACCAGTTGCTAACCAACCTGAAATAATTGGCGGCGTCGTCCACGGCAAAGACACACCATTAGTCTTGGCAACCCAGCCTAAGCTCATCGTAACTCCTGAAATAAAGGTATTCAAAACTGGGCAAGCAATAAATGGAATCATGATTACTGGGTTAAGAACAATCGGCAACCCAAAAATAACTGGCTCATTAATCCCGAAAATTCCGGGCAAAATTGCCAAATCGCCCAACTCGCGAATCCGTTTAGATTTACAAATTGCAAAAACAACAATCAATAATGCTAAAGTACTACCGCCACCACCGTAAGTAGTAAAGATATCGATAAACGGTTGATTATAAACATGAGGTAGTGGCAAATGATTTTGAAAAGCCTTCATGTTATCTTGAGTTGCGACAAAGAAAATTGGTTCCCAAACTGAGTTAGTAATCGTTGGGCCATTAATGCCAAAGAACCAAAGGAAACTTGCTAAGAAATTATATAGCAAGGCAGATGGCAACGAAATTCCCACATTCTTAAGTGGCGTTTGCAAAATTTTATAAATAAAATTGTATGCAGTTGTAAAACTTGTCAAAGAGAACAAGATACGAATAATAAAGAATGCCAGTACAACTAATGCACTCGGAATCAGGGCATCGAATGATTGGGTAACTGCTGGAGGCACGCCATCCGGCATCTTAATTGTCCAATGCCGATTTACCGCAAACCGGTAAATTTCAACACTGATTAACGAAATAATAATCCCTAAGAAAATACCGTTAGGACCCACATATTGCAGATTAATCGCACTAAGCGTTTGTTTACCAACCTGTATTTCTGTCGGAGTCAGGATTAGAAAAGAAATAAAGGAAACCATTCCGGCTTGGATTGGATTTAATCCCCGATTTTTACCATAAGCGTAAGCAATCGCGATGGTTGATAAAATACCTGTAAAACTAAACACAGAATTGGATACTGCACTAAACCAGACACTAAACTGGGGACCAACTAATTTAGTCCAAAATTCAACCCAACCAGGGATGGGAAAATTACCAATCAATAGAAAGATTGATGTCACAATGATTAATGGCGTGATGATTAAGAAACCATCACGTAAGGAGCGCAGAACAACATTGTTGCTCAATTTCTCTGCGAGTGGCATCAAAACCTTTTCAAACTTATTTTGCATATTTTCACTCTCTTTTTAAAAATCAGTAGCAAGATTGCTGCTTAAATTCTGCTGTATCAGCTCCAGAAGCCAATAACTTGCAGCCTTGTGCCAAGTTCTGTAAAGCTTCTGTTAGTCCCGCTGCACCCTTCTTAGGCATCTTTACAATCAAAAACTGATCTTGATACTGACTAATTATTGCTTCATTTTTTTCTTGGGCCATTTGTCCAATCACTGGGATAGTCGTTGCCTTGCTGATATATGAGCCAAGGCTGCCCGCCATCTCGGCAAATTCCGTATAATCAAAAGTTGGTCCTACAATCACAACATCTGCAGCCATTTTTTGTGCCATTTTTGCAAATTTTTCTTGGACGACATCCTTGTGTTCAAGAAAATAGCTAGTGCCACAATAGAAGGTGCCAATAATTTTGCCATCAACATCTGCCAATGCCCTTTCAACGTTATCAGCACTGCCCATCGCAATCTTTTTACCGCCAAAAGGCGTATCTGCACGTTCCTTGCCACCTAAGCCAGCTTGAATTTGATCTAAAATGATGATTACCTTCATTGTCTAACCTCCTCTTCACTATTCAATCGGGGCATGAATTCTTTTTTCATAAGCATCTAGCCATTCTTGCGTTACCAGTTCAATTAGGGTTGTGTCATTTTCACCGGGATTAGCCATTAAAATCTTCGCCGACTCTTTCTGTGTTGCAACGCAGAAAGTAAATTCCACGTTAGTAGCAATGCCCCATTGTCCTTGATTATTCATTGCCACCATTGAAATTTCACCAGCTTTGCCATAACGCTTTTGTAGTTTTCGAGCAAATGCATAAACGCTTTGATCACAAGCTTCTTGTGGTGAAAGGCCTTCACCCATTTTGCGGACGATTTCATACGACAAACAGCCCTTCATAATGTCTTCACCTAATCCTGTGGCCGCTGCACCGCCAATTTCACTGTCAACATAAAAGCCAGATCCTGATAAGGGCGAATCGCCGATGCGCCCAGTCTTTTTCATAAATAATCCTGAAGTTGAAGTTGCTGCAGCCATTGAGCCCTTGGTATCCAAAGTAATTGCACCGACGGTATCATGACCTGAATAAGGATGAAGCTCATCAAGCTGTCTTTGGCGCAACTTTTTTTGCCAGCGCAATTTAGCTCTATCTGTCAGCATGTTTTTCATTTCAAAGCCATTAAGCAAAGCAAACTTGGTTGCTCCCTCGCCAACTAAAAAACTATTGTAATGATTATGACTAAGCAGCCGAGCAACAGAAACCGCGTGTAAAACATTTTCAATTGCTGCAACTGAACCCTCAGCCAAGGTATCACCGTCCATGTAGGAAGCATCCATTTGGACGACGCCTTCTTCATTTGGCAGACCGCCATAGCCAACGGATTTATAAAATGGATAAGCTTCAACGGTATTAATCAGCTTCTCCACAGCATCCCCTGCGCTAGTGTCACTTGCCAGCAGCTCGCCAGCCTTTTCTACACCCTCGGCAGCCATTCGCCAAGTAGCTATTGTTCCCCAAGTCATTAGTTCCTCCTAAAAACTATGCGGCAATTTTTAATAGAGCCAACATATAAATTTTCATGTTTAATAACAAATCTTGCTCGTTCATCCATTCATTTTCTTTATGGGCAATTCCTTTTTGCCCAGGAAATGATGGACCAAAAGCAATAATATTAGGCATTACTCGCGAATAGGTTGCACCAGTAGTTGTGACTGGCGTTCCGTCTTTGCCGGTAACCTCCGTGTAAACCTCTGACAACTTTTTAATAAACGGATCATGCGGATCGTGCATCACACTTGGAATACTCCTAATGACCGAGATTTTACTATTGGCCGGAAGATTTTCAGCTAAACGTTGTTTAACTTGCTCCTCCGTGAATGACACTGGGTATCTAAAGGCCAAATCAATTCTCATGCCCGTTTTTTCTTTAACAATAGCAGTTGGTGTCATAATTAATTTGCCAGAATCTTGGTCGCTAAATGCCATGTTAAGCCCTTCACCATAATGCTGATCGGCAAGATCTGTTACAAGCCAGCGACAATAATCTTGCAGCTGACCACTTAAGCCATTAGCCGCGCACATTTGCTTGGCCCACTCAGTAATTGCATTTACACCCAATTCTGGTGCATTACTTGGAACACTCTTACCTGTTGCAGTCACTTTTTGGCCATCAACCTGAACTGTCAACGTATCAGGCACGTGATCCATTCTCATATCGCCGCTAAAATCACTAATTGTATCCAGACTGCCATCCGTAATTTCAGTATGAATAGAGAAATTGACAATCCCGCGTTCACCATAGACTACCGGAAACTTGCAATCTGCCGTCCAGCCAAAATCTGGCGGCTCTTCGGCTTGCAAATAAAGCCCAACATCTCTACTGCCAGTTTCTTCGTCGGAACCAAATACTAAACGAATTGTTCTCTTAGGTTTAAAACCCAACTCCTTTAAAAGCTTCATTCCCCATAAAGTCGCAAATGCAGGTCCTTTATTATCTAGAATTCCTCGGGCATAAAAACGATTATCTCGTTTAGTCAACGTCCACGGATCGCTCTGCCACTTGTTGCCACTTACGGGGACAACATCTAAATGATCAATTACACCAAGATAATGGTCGTTATCTTCGCCCCATTGGACGTATGCCATCGCATCATTAACAATCTTGGTTTTAAACCCATATTTATCGCCTAACTGCACAATTAAGTCTAAAGCTGCTCTCGGTCCTTCTCCAAACGGGGCACCCGTTTTAGCAGGTCCTGCAACACTTTTAATCTTAATTAATTGGGCTAAATCCTGATAAAATTGCTCTTTACTAGCTGAAATTGCCTGATCTATTCTATGTGTTTCCATTTTAACCTTTCTAGTAACCACCTATAATAATTGGTATTTACCAATTATTACAACAAGATTAATTTGTAATCTAATTCTAACCTACCTGTTTAATAATTCAACTAATTAATGAATAAATATTATTTTTTAAACTACAAAAAAAGACCTAATATGCGTTGTGCCTACTAGGTCTTATTTAGTTTATGATGCAGCTATTTTTAACAGCAGCAACAATTTAATGCTATTAAATTAATTCTATTCTTCATTACTATGGTGATGTTTTAACTGTTCTGGTTTATCCTGGCCTAAGTGCCAAACCTCGATAGTCGGGTCCTTAGTACTACGCGCACTAATTATCTTCTGCGTCAAATGCAAAAATGGCTTATACTTTTCGCCCAATAAGCCAATTGATTCCACAAATAGCTCCAGAGCAAGCAAGAGGCCAATAATTAGCAGCCACGTTCCCCAAGTTGGCGACAGCAAAAAGAGCAATGAAATAAAGGAGAAAATTAACGATAGCGCGTAAATCGTTAACACAGTTTGCCGGTGGGTTAGTCCCATTCGCATTAGCTGGTGGTGCAAATGGTGCTTATCAGCCTGCGAAACTGGGCGTTTGTTTAACTTGCGCCGAATCATCGCATAAATTGTATCGGTAATTGGCACGCCCAAAATAATTATCGGCACCAGCAATGAAATGAACGTAACGTTTTTTAATCCTTTGAGTGAAAAAATGGCAATCATAAAGCCGATATACAGCGCGCCAGTATCGCCCAAAAACATTTTTGCCGGATGAAAATTATAAGGTAAAAAGCCCAGCAAGCATGCCGCTAGCATAAAGCACGCAATCGGAATATACAATTGCCGCGTATGCAAGAAAAAGTAGCCAACAATTCCCATTGTAAACAGGGAAATCATCGACACGCCATCGGCTAGTCCGTCCAAGCCATCAATTAAATTAACTGCATTAGTCAAAGCCAAAATCCAAAAGATAGTAATTGGCAGACTCCACCAACCTAAATTAATTTGCTTATTAACAAAGGGCACGTTAAGAACGTTCATCTTAATGCCGCCTAAGAAATAAATTACTAATGCACCAACAAAAATCCCAAACATTTTTTGTCTGGGCCGCAACTCCAAAATATCATCAATCATCCCCGTTAGCACAACGACACTTGATGCAAGCAAAATACTGAACGTTTCATGCGTTGGAAACTGTTCCCGCAGCAGCACGAAAACGCCAATATTAAAAGTCACAAAGATACCTAGCCCACCTAAAGTTGGCATCGGCGTTTTATTGACACGTCTGGCATTAGGGTTATCAACTGCCCCCAAAACAAAGGCCAATCGTCTAATGAAAGGGGTAATGGCCGCCTGAATGATCACTAAAAAGAATAATTCAACGATAATTTTAAACATAACTTGACTACTTTCATAATTTAGTTGGTTTTAATTATACAGGCTTGGGCAAAAATGCACAAATTAGCTATTCAAATAAAAAGACCAGATTCATCTGAATCTGATCTTTTTTATTTTGCAACTGCCACAACCCGTTTTTCACGGATAACCGTAATTTTAATATTGCCAGGATAATCAAGCTCTTTTTCAACTTGATTCCGAATATCTCGTGCCAAAACGGTAATTCGATCATCCGAAATCTTCTCCGGCTCGACCATTACCCGAACTTCACGTCCAGCTTGAATGGCGTAGGCCTGCTTAACTCCTTCATACCGCTTAGCAATCTGCTCAAGTTCAGTCAGCCGTCTAATATAGTTTTCCAAACTCTCACTTCTCGCCCCTGGTCTTGCCGAAGAAAGCGTATCTGCTGCAACAACTAGTTCAGCAATAAACGACAACTTCGGCACATCCCCGTGGTGGGCTGCAATTGCGTTAACAACAACATCTGACTCATGATACTTCCGTGCTAATTCCACACCAATTTCTACGTGTGAACCTTCAATATCATGGTCGATGGCTTTTCCAATATCGTGTAATAATCCCGCGCGAACCGCTAATTTTTCATTTAAACCAAGTTCTGCTGCCATAGTACCAGCAAGCTTGGCCACCTCAATTGAGTGACCAAGCACATTTTGTCCGTATGAAGTACGATACTTCAAGCGCCCAAGCGTCTTAACTAGTTCAGGGTTCATCTTGTGAATCCCCAATTCCATTAATGCGCTTTCACCGGCCTCATAAATATCGTCATTGACTTCCTTACGAGCCTTATCCACCGTCTCTTCAATTCGAGCAGGGTGAATTCGACCATCTTTAACCAGCCGCTCCATTGCCCGTTTGGCAATTTCACGTCTAATTGCGTCAAAGCCGCTAAGAGTAACCACTTTAGGCGTATCATCAATAATTAAGTCAATACCTGTCAGCGCCTCAAATGAACGAATATTCCGGCCTTCACGACCAATAATTCGTCCCTTCATCTCTTCATTAGGCAAATCAACTACAGATACCGTGGTTTCAGCCACTGTATCTGCAGAACTACTTTGAATGGCATCAATGATTACTTGACGAGCGTAGTGGTCTGCTTTAGCAGCTACCTCTTCATTGCTGTCCTTAATCATTTCTGCTCGCTCTTTGACTAACTCATCAGCTAATTGGTCTAACACCAGCTTCTTAGCCTGCTGCTTGTCAAGGTGAGCAACTTCATACAACTTCTGTTGTCTTTGATCGACTAACTCAGCAGCAGTCTTAACTTTATCATTCAGTTCTTCCTGCTGTTTTTGTAGTTGATCCTTTTTCTGGTTGAGTTCATTCTCTTGTTCTTTAAGTAAAGAATTCTTATGATCAAGGGTATCTTCTCGTTGTTTCAGCCGATTATTGTCACGCGCAATTGTGTCACGCTTAACATTTAATTCGTCTTCCACCTTTTGCCGATAATCCTGAATTTTTTCTTGAGCTTCAAGAATTTTCTCTTTTTTAGTGTTTTCAGCACTTTGCTTTAAGGCCTCGGTAGCCTGCTTTTGCGCATTAACCTCGGTTTTTGCAGCAGCAACTTGTGCTTTTGCATCGGTTAAAATATGGTCAGCATCATTTTGCGCATTCTGGGCATTCTTTTCCCAAATGTGCTTGCGAATTGCATAACCAATTCCTAAGCCAATTATAATTGAAATAATAGCAACTGCGACGGGAATCAAAATTATATTTGTCATGATTACTATCGCCTTTTTTATTTTTTAGATTATTCACACAATATTAATGATAAAGAACCGCGGGACACATGTCAATCAACAAGAAAAAAACCTTGCCTTAAATTCCAAGGTCAAGGTTAATTTCTTCAACTCTATTTGCTTTTGTTGTCAGCTTCTTTTTGGGAAGCTTCCTTTGTCGCATTTTCATCTTTTGCTTTTTTAGCTTTAATTTTTTCCGGATCTTCACGGTCAGCGATTGATTTTTCATCAATGCCGTAAGCTTGGCGAACTTGATGTTGAACGTCATTATAAATATCTTGGTGTTCTTCAAGGTACTTCTTAGCGTTTTCTCGGCCTTGACCAATTCGCTCATTATTGTATGAGTACCACGAACCAGCCTTAGCAATAATATCCTTATCAGCTGCCATGTCGAGCAATTCCCCACTTTGAGAAATACCCTTACCATACATCATGTCGACTTCAGCAACCTTAAATGGTGGCGCAACCTTATTCTTGACCACCTTAATTTTTACTCGGTTACCAGTAATGTCGCCGCCAGTCTGCTTGATTTTTTCAGCGCGTCTAATTTCCAAACGAATTGTTGAATAAAATTTCAGAGCACGGCCACCAGGTGTGGTTTCAGGGTTACCGAACATGATACCAACTTTTTCCCGAATTTGATTGATAAAAATCGCAATAGTTTTGGTCTTATTAATATTACCGGAAAGCTTACGCAACGCCTGACTCATTAGTCGCGCCTGCAAACCCACGTGACTATCACCAATATCGCCGTCAATTTCAGCTTGCGGCACTAAGGCAGCAACAGAATCGACAATCAAAATATCAATGGCACCACTGGCAATCAAGGTATCGGCAATTTGCAATCCTTCCTCACCAGTATTCGGCTGTGACAAAATCAGCGCATCAACGTCAACGCCTAAAGCTTGCGCATATGCAGGATCCATTGCGTTTTCGGCATCGATATAAGCAGCGGTACCGCCACGTTTTTGAACTTCAGCAACAGCATGCAAAGCAACCGTCGTCTTACCAGAAGATTCAGGTCCATAAATTTCAATAATTCTTCCTCGTGGGTAACCGCCAACACCTAAAGCCGCATCAAGTGCCAGCGAACCGGACGGAACCGTCGAAATTTCGGTATCAGCCTTGTCGCCCATTCGCATTACGGCGCCTTTACCAAAATTCTTTTCAATTTTTTTCAATGCACTTTCCAGTGCCTTTTGTTTTTCGTCTTTGGCCAAGCGATTTGCCTCCTCTATTTAATACCAATTAATTATACTTTGATTTCTTGCTTATTTGCAAGGAAAACCGAACAAATGTTTATTCTTTTATCCCACATTATTAAGTACGCTAAAAGTCTCTTTTTTTACGAAAAAATTACTGGCGCAATCCTTTTGGCTGCAACCACTTTTGCAAAAGATTCAAAACTACGTCCGCCAGAATCGCCATTAACGCTGTTGGCACGGCACCAGCTAAAATAATCGCGCTACCATTAGTCGCATTTGTGCCCCTAATGATAATATCGCCTAACCCACCAGCACCAACAAACGAACCAATCGAGGTTATACCAATTGCAATCACAAGCGCATTTTTCAAGCCGGCAACAATAACAGACATTGATAGTGGCAGCTTTACCAAATATAAAAGCTGCAATCTTGTCATGCCCATTCCTTTTCCCGAATCAATTATGTTTCGATCGACATTGCGCATGCCCGTATAAGTATTCTTAATAATTGGCAATAGCGAATATAGCGTCACGGTGACAATTACCGTCATTACGCCGAGTCCCAGCCCAATCATGACAATTGAAAGTAGCGCCAAAGACGGAATCGTTTGAATAAAGTTAGCAATCTCAACCACAAAGTCACCTAAGTGGGCATTGCGAGAGATAAAAATGCCAACAGGAATGCCAATAATAGCCGCAAATAAAACACCATAAATTGAAATTAAAAATGTCCGATTAAATTGCGCTAGTACATAACTGCCATTGTGTTGATAATAATAGATAAACTGCTGCCATAACGATAATTTAGCCATTATTGCGCCTCCTTAAAGTAATGATGCTTAACTAAAAACTGGTGAGCGACCGTTGCGGGCTCAAGCAAATGATCATCAACTTGATAATTCATCGCCCGAATTTCATGAACATTAATATGACCAACCAATCGCGTCAATAATGGCTTCAGCTCTGGATGTTCGCGCAAGACATAATTATTAATCAACATCCCACAATTATACGGTGGAAAAAAGTGCTTGTTATCCTTAAGCAAATTCAAGTGGTAGCTATCAATTCGCCCATCAGTTGAATAACCAAGGATGACATTCATTTTGCCACTTTTAAGCGCCGAATATACTAGACCAATATTCATCGGATGCAACTTGCTAAAAGTAATGCCGTAAGCTGTCTGAAAGTTAGAATAGCCAACTCCAGGTGCATTAACCCACTCCGACGCAACCCCGACAGAAAACTTGTTCTGATATTTTTTTAAGTCAGAAATATTGTAAAGATGATCTTGTTTTTGTTCTTTTTGATTAACCATAAAAGCATAATTATTCGCAAAACCATACGTATGTAAATATGTTTGATCCCACCGCTTTTTAACTTCACGACGAACCGTGTCATTTGCTCTTTTAGAGTCTTTAATCGGTGCCATTAAAAGGTTAGCAGTCAGCTCACCACCGTCATAAGCGGCAGCCTGAATATCGGCGTCATGACGATATAACGCCTGATGCTGCATTGGTGCTGAGCCCAAATTATTCACAATAGTTGCTTTATACGGCGTTTCATGTTCAATCAATTGCGCAATAATATTCGCTACTATTTGTGATTCTGTTGTCGTCAATGCTGTAATGCGAATATTTTGGCTGCTGCCTTGACTGTCTGACAAGCCAGGCAAGCCACACGCGCTTGTAGCGACAGTTACAATTAAAATACTAACAATTAAAAATAATTTTTTGACTTGTTTTTTCATTTCTCGCACCCCCTATATTCCTTTCGGCGTTAATCTTTTTTCCAGTTTACCTAAGAGGTAATCAGTTAGTAACGCCAGAATAATTACAGGAATTGTGCCACCCAAAATCAAACTCGGCTGGTAGAGGCTTAACCCGTTGAAAATAAAATCACCTAAACCGCCGGCTCCAATATAGGAAGCCAGCGTTGCCCAGGCAATTACATAAATTGCCGATAATCTGATTCCGGCCATAATTACCGGCATTGCTAGTGGCAAGTCGACTTTCGTAATTAATTGCAGCTGCGTCATGCCTAGACCGCGCGCTGAATCAATCGTATCCTGATTTACCCCTGTTAAGCCAACATAGGTATTACGCAAAATCGGCATTAAGCTATATAGAAATAATGCAATTATTGCCGGCACTTGACCAATTCCAAAAAAGGGAATCATAATCGCCAGTAACGCCAGTGCAGGAATTGTCTGCAACATGCTGGCAAAGGCAACAACAACTTTAGCTGTTCGGGGAAATTTTAACAAAATAACACTCAGTGGCACTGCAACTAAAATTCCCAGTGCCAAAGCAATTGCTGAGATATAAATCTGCTGCCATGTTTTAACAATTAACTCTGAACCATGTTGTGCAAAAAAAGCTGACATATTACTTCGCCTCTTTTGCTGATTGATTATTGGCTGATTTACCACCCCAGATTGATTCATAAACGACATTAACTAAGCTCGACCGCGTAACAATGCCGACTAGCTTTTCTTCAGAATCAACCACTGGAATATATTGACCATTACGACTTAAAATACGACTAAAGTTATCACGCAAATATTCTTCGGGTCCGACAGTATAAGCTACCTGTTGTAAAATATCACTAACACTAGTCAATGATTGATATTTACGCTGCAACGCATAAATTGAAATGTAACCCTTTAAATGATTTTCATCATCAACTACTAGCAAAGTATCAACATGATGCTCTTTCATCATGGTTAAGGCTTCTGATAGCGTCGCACCAAGATTAATCTGAACCGGATTAGTCAACATGACATTTTTGACCTGCACCGTTTCGTACTTGGCAGCTGCTAAACGCTCCTCGCCAATTAAGGTCTTTACAAAGTCGTTAGCAGGATGATGCAATATTTCTTCTGGTGTCCCTACCTGAATCAACTGGCCGTCATGCAAAACAACAATCTTCGTTGCCAATTTAAGTGCCTCATCCATGTCATGAGTGACAAACACGATTGTTTTGCCCAATTTAGTTTGTAAGTGCTGCACCAAATTTTGCAAACTTTCACGTGTAATCGGATCAAGTGCACCAAACGGCTCGTCCATTAAAATCAAACTTTGGTCCGCTGCAAGAGCCCGCACAACACCAATTCGCTGTTGCTGTCCGCCAGATAATTCTTTAGGATAGCGATCCAAATAGTCTTTGGGCAATTCTGCCATCGCAATTAATTCTTCTGCTTCCTTATCCAATTTTTCTTTTGGCCACTTCAACAATTTGGGAACCAAAACGATATTTTGGCGAATTGTCATATGTGGCATTAAGCCATTATTTTGAATGACATAACCAATATGGCGCCGGAGATTCACGGGATTAAACGATTTAACGTTTTTACCTTCCACAAAAACTTCACCTTTAGTCACACTATTCATCCGATTAATCATTCGCATTAAAGTTGTCTTGCCAGAACCGGAAGTACCAATTAAGCAGCAAAACTCGCCTTTGTCAATTGTGAAACTAATATTCTCAACAGCCGGCTTTTCGCTTTTAGAGTAGACTTTCGAGACATTTCTAAATTCAACCATTGGAATTTTTTTACTCATACATATTCTCCTTTTTAACAGTTCTATTAATTTAATGCTAACAATCAAGAATTAATTAAGCAAAAATATTGAATTTTTGCCAGTTCAGTATTTTAAAAATATGCACAAAAAAAGCACCAACTTTGTTAGTGCTTTTTTACTTAAATTCAGTTATTTTGTTACATTGAACCCTTGAAAACATCCCATGAACTGTGGAAGTAATCCCAGCCAGAATAGATCGTAAAGATTAATGCAAGGTACAATAAAATTGTTCCAATGTAGTAAAAATTACCAATCAGTAAAAAAATAACAGACAACATTTGGCAAGTTGTTTTAATCTTACCAGGCATTGCTGCAGCCATTACTTGGCCCTTATTTTCTGCCAAAATCAGCCGCAAGCCAGTAACTGCAAGCTCACGACAAACAATAATTACAACCACCCAAGCTGGTGCCAATTTTAATTCAACCAGCATAATGAAGGCAGTCATTGTTAACATTTTATCGGCTAATGGGTCGGCAAACTTACCAAAGTTAGTTACCATATTACGTGACCGAGCAATGTGACCATCAAACCAGTCAGTTGCAGAAGCAACTGCAAACACAACTGCGGCAATTACTAACCGCCAATATACGGTACTGCCACCAACTTGTGTACTTGCGTTGCCGCCAAACATGACGATTAACACAAATACTGGAATTAAAAATATTCTAAAAACAGTTAATTTATTGGGTAAATTCATTCTCTACTACTTCTCCTATATTTGATAATTATCTGCCATTATTAGTGGTTGAAGAGTGAGTTGAACTTCCAGACTGGTTACCATTATTAGTAGTATTAGTCTGGTTATTGCTCTGACCATTATTTTGGGTAGTTTGATTATGTTGTGAATTATTGTTAGTACTATTGTTGTTATGAGTTGTCTGCTTATTTGAGTTATGAGTAGACTGACTAGAATTGGTACTATTGGTACCATTATTGGTATTTGATCGATAATTATTAGTTGAATTTGACTGACTCGTAGTCTGACTGCGCTGTTTGCCAATCAATAAAGTTAAATTCAAGTAGCCATTTTGGTCGTTATATGGTACTTTTTTACCACCAACTGTCACCTTAGTGCCTGAAGCATTACTCAAGTTAACACCAACGTTTTGGGCATTAGTTGGTATGGCAATCGTTTGCTTTTGACCAGCTGCCAAAGTTTGTGACGCTTGTCTAACACCATTAAATGAAATAGTAACAGTGATACTTTGATCGCCAGCACGCACAACTAAATTACGATTTTTCTTCAAGCCAGTAATTTGGAATTGGTTAGCAGCTAACTCCTTAATCTTAACTGGATTAACTACAACCGGCTTCTTTTTCTTAGGTTTAGTAGTGTTTCCTGAAGAAATTGAAACACCTCTATCTGGATTAGTATCCTGATTATGACTTGCTGAAAAGTGAGCGTAGACCACGTAACAAACCAAAATTACAACAATTACTCCCAGACCCACAATAATCCGTGGGAGGTAGTTCTTCCATAATTTCTTTTTGTTGCTGGTTGTCTTACGAACTTCCTCGCTCTTGTTATCAATCGAATCCTCAACGTACTCATCTGGTTGGGCAGCGGGAACTTCTTGATGGTATTCACTAAGCAGCTGCTTGCCATCTAAGCCGACAATCTGAGCATATTGTCTAATAAAAGCCCGCACATAAAAATCTCCGGGAAGTTTATCAAAATCATTTTGTTCAATTGCCGTCAGATATCTACCTTGAATTTTGGTTGCTTTTTCAATATCTGCAATTGAAAGTCCCTTTGCCTCTCTGGCACTGCGTAATTTATCTCCGATATCTGCCATGGTTACCTCTTTAAAAATTCTTTACTAACAACTTGAGTATAACATATACTACTACTTTATTTTACATTTATAAAAGCCAGCCGCCGCTGACATAAATCGTCTGACCTGTTAAATAGCCAGAGCGAAGATTGAGCAAATTCTTGACCCAGAATGAAATGTCACTGCCTTCGGCAAGCCGACCAGCAGGAATTTCACCCTTGACTTCTTCCATCGTTTCCGGTGCAAACATCGCGTTCATCGGTGTGTTAACCGCACCAGGAGCAATGACATTAACTGTCAAATTAGCTGACGCGACTTCGCGCGCATAGCTTTGAGCAAAACGGGTTAGCCCCGCCTTTGAACTGCTATAAACAGCTTCCATTGCACTACCTTGACCGCCATAAACCGAACCCAAATATACAATTCGGCTAAAATCATTTTTAATTAATAGCGGCTCAAGCAAGCCAGTTAATTTAATTGGTACCGTCAGATTAACCGTCATAACTTGGTCAATCTTAGATAGATTTTGCCCGCTGACAAAATTATAATCGGTAATGCCTTGTGCAAAAACAACCGCATTAATCGGCAATAACCCCTGGACAAAGGTTTGTAAATCATTATTATCAACTAAAAAACTAAGTTTAATTGGAATAAAATCTTGTTGGGGAAACTGCTTGGCTAAGTTTTCACTTAACTCACAAGCAGCTTGCCAATTTTGACTGCAATGGACATAAAGCGACCAGCCATCTCGTGCCAAATCCGCACAAATAGCCTGTCCTATTCCACCAGTAGCGCCAAAAACAATTGCTCGCTGCATTCTAACATTCCTTTTCTGCTCAATTAAGAGCTATTAATCTGTACAGCATTACAAATTATATAACAATTACTTGTTCAATTCTACACTTTTACGATCACAATGTTCGAGTTAATTTTAACATTATTTAGCCGTAAAATTAGCTAAAATTGCCACATGCTAAACTTTCTTAAAAATTACTTTTCAGTTGTTTCTTCAGGTGGCAACAAGACTTGGCGCGGCTTTGATCCTTCTGAAGGACCAACGACACCTTTTGCTTCCATCTCGTCCACAATTCTTGCAGCTCGATTATAACCAATTCTAAAGCGGCGTTGCAACATTGAAACACTAGCGGTCTGCTGGCGTCTAACTAAGTCGACTGCCTGATTATAGAATTCATCTTCCGGCTCATCGTCATCTGCCGCATTATCGCTGCCCTGTTGCGGAATCATTTCTTCATCATATACGGGTTTCTGCTGCTCTTTAACCCATGAAATTACTTTTTCAACTTCGCTGGAAGACACATAAGCGCCCTGAATTCGTTCGGGCTTTGACGCACCAACAGGCATATACAGCATGTCGCCGCGGCCCAGCAATTTTTCGGCTCCAGTTTGGTCTAAAATCGTTCGTGAATCAACCCCACTGGAGACAGCAAATGAAATCCGCGATGGGACATTGGCCTTAATTAAACCCGTAATTACATCAACACTTGGTCTCTGCGTTGCCAAAATCATGTGAATTCCGGCTGCCCGCGCCATTTGCCCCAAACGAACAATTGCACCTTCCACATCATGACCACCAACCATCATCAAGTCACTTAATTCGTCAACCACAACCAAAATATAAGGTAATGGCTTCATTGCCGGCTTTGACTTATCCTGATTGTTCAGGCGAACCTTTTCGTTAAATTCACCCATGTTGCGGGCACCGCTAGCCGCAAACAATTTATAACGCCGTTCCATTTCCTTAACGGCCTTGCTTAATGCATTGGCAGCTAACTTGGCATCCGTTACAACTGGAATTAACAAGTGCGGCACGCCATTATAAACTGACAATTCAACCATCTTAGGATCAATTAAAATCAGTTTAACTTGGTCAGGCATTGCCTTCATTAAAATACTGGTTAAAATCGTGTTAATTGCCACGGACTTACCAGAACCAGTGGAACCAGCAATTAACAAGTGCGGCATTTTAGCTAAATTAGCCGAAATTGTCTGGCCCGTTACATCCTTACCAAGAGGCACAACCATTGGCTCCTGTTGCGCCTTGGCATCTTGATGCTGCATAACATCCTTAAAGGCAACAACCGAGGTCGTTCGGTTAGGCACTTCAATCCCGATAAACGGTTTACCGGGAATTGGCGCTTCGATTCTAATATCCTTAGCAGCTAAAGCCAGCGCCAAGTCATCGGCTAAGTTGACAATTCTGCTAACTTTAACACCAACGGCAGGTTGAACTTCGTAACGCGTAATTGTTGGTCCCAAAATTGCCTTCTTAATGATGACATTGACACCGAAACTCTTAAAAGTAGTCTGCAAGGTTTGGGTATTTTGCCGAATTAACGTCTTGTCCGAGCTTTGGTCAGTATTTTTGACTGGATTAAGCAGCGATAGTGGCGGTTTACGATATTCAGGATTAGTCTTCTGCTGCGTTTTCAATTCGCCATGGTCGACATCTGCCAACTCCTGCAGCATTTTTTTGTCTTCATCAACAAACGAATGTGACTTAGGCAAACTTGATTCTTCCTGTTGATCAGCTGTCGGTTCTGGCCGCGGCTCAATCGCTGTCGGCTCACTTTTAGGAGCTTCCTGGCTGGCAATTTGAATTTGCGGTTCATCATCCTCAGTAGTTGCAGGTTGAAACTGCTCTGTTTCAGATGGGTCCTCTTGTGCAGGCGGCTCTTCAGTTTCATCTTTTTCAACAGTAAAGTCATTAACATTAGGAAAAATCGCTGATTCCGAATTTAGTGGATCATTTAAATCCCGTGCCTGCTGCTCTTCGCGTTTTTGTAATTGCTTCTCACGGAGCACTGCATACTTATCTTTGATTTTGGTTCCTGCTTGTTGGTTTTTAACTATAAAAAGCTGGCTGACGGACTGAAATTTTTCGATAATTGTTCTAAATTTAACATCAAAAAACATTAACAGCCCAATCGGGATCAATAAAACTGCGATTACGCGTAAGCCAAGATGACCAAGCAATTGATAAAATAATTGATAGCACAGAGCACCAATAATCCCGCCGCCAACTGGCACTGTTATCGCTGCTCGACCAAATTCGGCAGAAATCTCATGCCAAAAAACATTCATAAAGGCATTATTAACTAGCTCGTGCTCAAAATAAATGCTGCTCTGAATTACTAATATTCCTAAAATCGCCAAAAACAAGCCGCAACTGCGCTTGAATTTAAAGTGCATCGGCTTGTTATAAATCAGCATTACCAAGCCAAACAAGCCAAACAGACCTGCTGCCAGTAAATAAGAATCGCCAAAAAACAAACGAAAACAATTGGCAATTTGTCTACCCAAAATGCCAAATTTTACAAATGCCCAAACAGCAATAACAAGCTGAATTAGACCAATAACCGACCAAGTTATCCCTGTATTTTGCGCCTTCTTACGTTTTTTAGTTGTTTTTCTCCTTTTCTTAGGCATAATTGCACCTAATTAGGACCTAAAAATTAGCTTGGAAGTTCAAATTAACTGGTTGATCCAAGGTAATTTGCGTAACTTCATAAGTTAAAGTCTCAATATACTCAACTAACGGGCGGCTGAGCAGCTTATAGTCAGTCTTATCGAGATCGCTACCATCACCAAAGTAGTCCTTAATTTGAACAATTTGACTAATCATCCCACTAACAGAAAATTCGCCAGGAGCTGGCGCAACGTCAAAAATAACTGTCACATCAAAATAACTGCCATCTTTACCAGCATCAGTTGTCCCGTCATCATTTTGCTTTTCAACCTTTTTCAGACCAAAATTAACTTGATCCTTTGTTTCTGGTTCTTCATTAATGTCATAGTGAAAGTTCTTAACCATCACTGGTGTTTCTTTAACAAAATCCATTATTTATTCTTCTCCTAAATTTCTTTCGTAACGCTCAGGACGGTTATAATCATCCTTTAACTTGTCATTTTCGTAATGATGGGCCGTTTCCATATTCGGAAAGCCTTGCTGGCGCAAAGCTTCAAGTAAGACCATTGCCACAGAGTTAGATAGGTTATAACAGCGAATATTGTCTGACATTGGAATACGCAAATTGCGGTCATAGTACTCACGCATGAAGGTTTCAGGCAATCCAGTTGTTTCTTTGCCAAAAACAAAGTAATAATTTTTATCTGGGTCAGTATAATCAACCTCGGCATAATTTTTCGCTGAAAACTTCGAAATTAAGTACATCTCGTCTTGCGGACCTAATGTTTTTAAAAATGCTTCTAAGTCATCGTGACGCCGAACATCTACCTTATCCCAATAATCAAGTCCCGCGCGCTTCATCTTTTTATCGTCAATCTGAAAGCCCAACGGCTCAATCAAATCTAGCACCGTATTCGTCCCCGCACAAGTCCGAGCAATGTTACCAGTGTTAGCTGGCATCAACGGTTCATACAACACAACGTGATTCGTCATAGTTTTCTCCTTAATAAAAAAGCGTGGCTCACAACCACACTTCTTCTATTCTTTTGTTATTTTTTCTTTCTTATCTGCAGCTTCTGTGGTTAAAGCAACATTCTTATCCTCCGCAAAAACCTGCGAAACCTTACGGTAATAATTGTACACGCGCATGATAATAATTTTCAAGATTGCATAAATTGGAATCCCAAAAATCACGCCCCAAAGGCCCCAAACAGAGCTGGCGCCAATTAAGAGCAAAATCGTGGTCACGGGATGCATTTCCATCTTATTACCCAAGACCAGTGGACTAATTACTCGTGACTCAATCGTCTGCTCAACCGCAAACACGATGAGCACCTTAACTAGCATTGGCACCGAGATCATAATTGCAATCACTAAAGCAGGGATAAAAGCGATAAACGTCCCAAAATACGGAATCAAGTTTAAAACGCCACTTAAAACCGCCAGAGCAATTGCGTATGGCTGCCCAATAATAGTGTAGCCAATTGAAAACATAATGCCAACCCAAAAAGCAACGGTAATCTGACCACGAATATATGAAGCTAAAGCAGCATTGATTTCATATAATAATTTACTAAAACTTTCTTGCCAGCGTTTGGGAGCAAATTCCGTAATATATGGCCGTAATTGGTGGCCGTCTTTTAACATAAAAAACAGGATAAACGGTGCTGTGACAACTGTCATGAAAATAATGGTAATGATGCTAATTGCTGATGAAATATTATCCAGCGCTGCATTAACCGCTGTTTGGCTCGACTTGAATAACATGTTTTGCGCATGCGTGATAGCATCGTTAATGTTGTTTTTAACACTATGAAATTGCGGATCACTTAATTTATCTTGAATGACAATAGTTGCATTATGCCAAATATACGGCCAGTGCTTAACCAATGAATTAATCTGACTCTGAATAATCGGCAAGAGTGTGTTAACAATCCACACAAGCAGCACTGCCACTAAGATAAAAAGTCCAACAATGGTAATCACCCGTGGCACTTTAAACTTACGCTCAAGCAAGTCTACCAGCGGATTCATAATGTAATATTGAATTACTGCTAATAACAGCGGCGGCAAGATTGCACTAAAAAATAGCCGTGCTGGGTTCAAAACAAAAGAAATCTTATTGAACAACCAAATCACAAGGAAGAACAATAAGATATTAAGCAGCACAATACTAAAGCGGTTATTTAAAAACCATTTTTCAAAAATACTGCGCTTCAAGTGTTTTCGTTGATTTTCCATTAAACCATCCTAATTATATGTGTTCATAGACAATGTCATCATCTATCTTAAATTCTGGCAAGGTCTGTTTAGCATCCAGTTCAAGATAAATGCCATTAGCTAGTGGGTTCTTTGGCTTCTTCTGGTCTAAAAACAAAGTTGCATGACCCAAGGCGCGCATATTGCTTTCAACCATACTGCCAACAAATGCAGCAACATAGGTTTGACCATCAATTGTGATGGTATCACCCTTTTTGAAAACAAATGTACTACCGGGTGTCTGCACACTAAACTTTTGGATCACCGATACATCAACTAAGTCTTTAGTAACATTTTCACCAAACAAAATAACCATTTTATCTTTAGGGTTAATTGCTTGTTTACCAATTTGCGTTATTGTAGATATCCATTTCATTTTTTAATGCTCCTTAATAATTAATTTTAGCATAATAAAAACCGCTTACCTAATATATAAGCGGTTTTTTTATTTTTATTCTTTGACTTTTTTATGGAAAAAGAGCCATTTACGTAATTCATCAATCAGCACTAGCGGAATTGGCAGGCAGAAGAGGAATAACCAATCTTTCGGCAATAATCTCGTTGTGTTGAATAATTGTTGTAAACCAGGTGTAACTGTCAAAATAAGGAAGAGCAGGATTTCAAAGATAATCCCGTACCAAATGTTGTGATTGCTGAACAAGCCCTTCTTGAAAATTGAAACCTTGTTGGTCCGGCAGTTCAAAACATTGGCAACCTGAGTAAAGACAATTGCGCCCAAGACCATCGTTGTTGCCCGCATGTAAACAGGTCCGCTGGAAGCTAAGGCAGTTTGCGGCCAACCATTTTGCGAGTTGACGAAGAAGTATGCACCAATGGAAATAATACTTGAAATTAAGCCATACCATAAAAATGCATGGAGGATAACGCTGCGATTGAGCAGGTGCTCATTGCGCTTTCTCGGAGCCTGCTTCATAACATCTGGGTCAACGGCCTCGCCGCCAAGCCCTAATGCTGGTAGCATATCTGTTCCGAGGTCAACCGTTAAGATTTGCATAACTGTCATTGGCAGTGGAATCAAACCACCGGAGAAGAGGAACAAGATTGATGGAAAGGCTTCAGGAACATTAGAAGTCAAAATATACGTCAAGAACTTCCGAATGTTACTGTAAACAGCCCGGCCTTCTTCAATTGCGGCAACAATTGAAGCGAAGTTATCATCGGTCAAGATAATATTGGCAGCGTCTTTAGCAACGTCAGTGCCAGTCATCCCCATTGCAATCCCGATATCAGCTTGCTTTAAGGCTGGCGCGTCATTAACGCCATCACCAGTTGAGGCAACGATTTCACCATTTTCTTGCAAAGTCTTAACAACCTTGTACTTTTGTTCAGGAGCAACCCGAGCGAAGATAACTTCACCCTTCAAGGCCTCACGCAACTCGTCATCGCTCATCGCTTCAAGTTCTGTTCCGGAAATAACACGTGCTTTATCAGAAGTTAAGCCGATTTGAACCGCAACTGACTTAGCTGTGAGCTTTGAGTCACCAGTAACCATAATAATCTTAATCTTGGCTTCATGGCAGCGTCTAACGGCGTTGTAAATTTCTGGCCGTGGCGGATCACTCATTGTCGTTAACCCAACAAAGACTAAGTGTGTCTCGGCAGTATCAATTGTTAACTTGGCGACATCAGTGTCAGCTCTGTCAACAATCCGGTAAGCCATTGCCATACTACGCAAGCCTTGAGCAGCGTATTGCGCATTAACCTTGTTAGCGCGGTCAATATCATCTTGGGTCATTGGTCGTACTTGACCATCAACTTGTACTTGATCACATTGCTTAAGCACGTCACTGAAGGAACCCTTAGTGAAAATAATGTATTGTTTATCATTCCAGCGGTGAATTGTTGTCATCCGTTTTCGATCAGAATCAAATGGCAATTCGCGCATTCTTGGATACTTAACCAGCACTTTTTGCCGGTCAAATCCAGCCTTTTGCGCCATGATAATTAATGAAGCTTCGGTTGGTGTCCCCAAGATTTTTGGCTTGCCACCCTTAACCTTGCTTGGCTGCACCGCAGTGTCATTATCAAGCGAAGCAATCTGAATTAACTTGTGCAAATCCGGATTTTCTTCATACCACAATTGCTTACCGTTTAATTCAACTTGACCGTTATTAACATAGCCATTACCTGTAACCTTATATTCGTTTTTCAAGGTCCATATATAATGAATTGTCATTTGATTTTGGGTTAATGTCCCAGTCTTGTCTGAACAAATAACTGTTGTTTCACCCAAAGTTTCAACCGAGTTCAGTTCCTTAACCAAGGCATGCTTTTTCGCCATCCGGCGAACACCTTGCGCCAAACTCAAAGTAACCGTTGGCAGTAATCCTTCGGGAATAAAAGCAACAATCATTCCTAAAGCAAAGATAAATGCCTTAGCGAATGGATACTTAACAAAGAAAATCGCTGCAATTAAGAACAATACCCCAATCGAAACCGCGATAATTGATAATTGCTTGGTCAACCGGTTAAGCTCTTGCGTTAGCGGACTGTCAACCTTATCTTGCTTTTGGGTCAATTGCGCAATGCGCCCAAATTCGGTGTCCATCCCCGTCGCAAAGGCAATTGCCCGCGCCGTTCCGGCACCAACTGTTGTTCCTGAATAAACCAAGTTGGTCTCGGCATAACTACCCTCACCGGGATCATACTTTGTTGTCTTGGATTCTGGCACCGACTCGCCGTTTAAGGCACTCTGGTCAACTTGCATTGAGCTTGCTGAGATTAATCGAGCATCAGCAGGAATTGCATTCCCAGCCTGCAAGACAAATACATCACCAGGAACTAATTCTTTGGAATCAATCTGCACCTTTTTGCCATCACGAATGACCTGCACATAAGTCGGCAACATATTGTTCAAGGCATCAGTTGCCCTTTTAGCCGCACGTTCTTGCCAAAAACTAAACAGACCATTGATGATGTTAACCATCCAGATTGCAATTCCCAATTCAATTGTGCCACTGAACATCGCAATCGCACCTGAGATCCACAACAAAATTGCCATCATACTGACAAAATTTTTAAAAAATACTTTCCACTGTGATTCTTCTTGAGACTTTTTAATCTCATTAGAACCATATTTTTGCAGTCTTTTGGCAGCTTCTTGTGAGCTTAGGCCATCGGATGAGGAATTTAAATTTGTAAAAACTTCTGCAACATCGTTTTTTGCATAAAGTTCACGAATTTTACTTTCGTCCATTAACGGTACCTTCTTAACTAAAATTTCCTACTTTAAAAATAAAGTCGACAATCTACTTTAACACTTTTTTTACAAAAGTTAACTACCTAAAATTAAATAATGGCACCTCGTGCTATACTTATTAGAGGCAATTATATTACAAAATTTAATTGGAGGTTAAAATATGAGGCTATTAATTGGCGGCTACACTAAAAAAACAGCCACCGGAATTTACGAATTACCGCTTGAGACCAAGGATTCTGCTAAAGTTGGCCAGGCGAAAGAAATTATTAAAATTGGTGGTCCAACCTACTTTGTTCAAGACCATGACCTGATTTTTACGATTAATAATGCCGGCGATAAAGGTGGAATTAGCGCATACAAATTAGTTAATGGTGCATATCAAGAAACTGATTCTTATTTAACAGCTGGCTCATCTCCTGCATATATTGGCATCAACAAGCAGCAAAAGCGGCTCTACACTGCCAATTATCACACAGCCGTGTTAGCAGTCTTTTCTTACACTGCAGACGGTAAATTAACCTTGCTTGATTCAGTAACGCATACTGCTGATACGCTGGGCCCGCGGCCTGAGCAAGTCGACGGCCCGCACCCACATTTCTTCAACGAAACACCTAACGGTAATCTCGTTAGCTGCGACTTGGGTAATGATTGTGTTGACTTTTATGCATTAAGCAATAACAAACTGAAGCACTTGGCCAGCTATCAGAATGAACCGGGCTTTGGCAGCCGCCACATTACTTTTAGCCCTGATGGCAACTACTTTTATGTTGCTGGCGAATTATCTAGCAAAGTTAATGTCGTTAAGTTTGATGAGAATAATTGGACTTTTGAAAATATTGCAACTTATTCAACTATTCCAGAAGACTACACTGAACATAATGGCGCCGCTGCAATTCGGATGAGTAGCGATGGCAAGTACGTTTATGTTTCCAATAGAGGCCATAACTCAATCACCGTATTTGGTGTTAAATCTGACCACACCTTGCAACTTGCCCAACGAGTTTCCACGTTTGGCGAGTTCCCACGTGACTTTAACTGGGATAAGAACGAAGAATACGTGGTTGTCGCTAACCAAAATACTGATAACGCCACACTTTATACCCGTGATGCCGACAACGGTTGTTTAACACCTATCCAAAAGGATATTGCCGTACCAGAAGGTACATGCGTATTATTCGAATAATTAAAAAGAGTTGTGCGTAAACACAACTCTTTTTTTGATGCTTATTTTTTCAATTCTTGCCATAATCGCCGCATATCATCAGGCTCCGCGATCTTAATTTCCACTTGCTGGGTTGCAAAAGGATCCGGAAAAGCCAAATAATAACAATTTAAAGCTTGTCTTGTAAAATTATCCGCCACGCCATACAATGGGTCGCCAAATAACGGATGCCCAATCGATTGCATATGTACGCGAATCTGGTGCGTGCGCCCTGTAAACAGCCGCAATTCGACTAGACTGGCACCAGGTACTTGCTCAAGTACGCGGTATTCAGTTGCAGCTGGTTGACCTGCAGGATCAACTTGCCGCACAACCGTACCGGCTTTTTGACTGATTGGCGCCTTAATCATCCCCGTTAATTTATTTTCCGCAAAATTACCGTGCACCACAGCATGGTATTTTTTTACAAAATCATTCTTACTTAACTTGGCAAAACGCGCGTGTGCAATTGGATTCTTGCCAATTAAAACTAACCCAGAAGTATCACGATCAAGACGGGTAATTACGTGCGGCTTAGTTATTTCTTTATCTTGTGCAAAATATCCTAAAGCACGATTAACCAACGCGTCATCGTCCTCATAACGTGAGGGTATCGACAAAACACCAGCTGGCTTGTTTACAACCAAATAATTGGCTGTTTCTTTGATGATATTTAACGGCTTATTTGAGGGCCGCAACCACGGATTCGCTTTTTCCTGCCCCGGTACAAAAATAATTTCATCACCGCGATGCAATTGGTAACTTGTATAGCGCCGCTTATGGTTAACCAATATTAAGCCATCATGATTTTTAGCATTATTAACGGCTTGCTTTGAAAAGCCATTATTCATTAAAAAAGCCCCTAACTTTTTGGGGCTATTACTTGTAAATTTTAACTTAAATAGTGTCATCTTTATCACCAATAAAGGCACTCTGCACCCGCGACCAAAATCGCGTGTGACCAAAGCGATCAAAGCGAATTACCTTTTGCGAAATCCGATAAGTAATCTTTTTGGCATTACGCACATCAATGCGCTGGCCGTCAATTGTCATCACCAAATGATCGGCATCCGGAACAATCGTAATCCACTGGTCAGGCGCAATCACAATCGGCGAAGACAAAGTTCGAAACACCCGATTATTAATCGAGGCAATTTCAGCCATTTGCAAGGCCTTTAGCCGCGGATGAATTACGGCGCCGCCAAGCGACTTATTGTAAGCAGTTGAGCCAGTTGGCGTTGACACGCACAAGCCATCGCCGCGAAAGTTCTCAAACAATTGCCCCTCAATATAGACATTGGCTTCCAAAGTACGTGAAACTCGTTTTACCGCCGATTCGTTCAAGGCCAAGAAATGCTTTTTTTCGCCCGCCTCGGTTTCAAGTTCAACTTCCAACAACGGATAATTGGCCGACTCGGGCTTACGCAAAAATAGCGCGTCAACCATCTTATCAACATCATCGCTGCGCCAATCGGTATAAAAACCCAAATGACCAGTATGAATCCCAATAAACCGAATTGAACAGACTTGGGCTTCATAACGATGAAAGGCATTAATTAACGTGCCATCACCGCCCACCGTGATTACCACATCCGGATATTTAGCATCAAAAACAACATCGTCTTTTTCCTGCAATAACTTTTTTAAATGTGCTACCACTCGCAACGTTTCCTCATTGGTATTATGAGCAATCGTTATTCTCATGATTTTTCCTTGCCTTTATTCTTGGTAAAAATCTTCTGCGCTTCCTGAACCTCATCCTTAATTAAAGACATTTCTTCGTCTAGCTTGTACGCCGTTTCCGCCGTTGACTTGAGCCGTTTAGAAATATCGTCTGGATAAGAACCCTGATACTTGTAATTCAAAGTATGCTCGACCGTTGCCCAAAAGTTCATCGCTAACGTCCGCACCTGAATTTCGGCCAGCAACTTTTTAGCGCCGTCTGGCAAATAAACCGTATAGGAAATTACCATGTGGTAAGACCGGTAACCAGAAGGCTTAGCGTTTTGCACATAGTCACGTTCTTCCAAGACTTCCATGTCTTGGCGGTCATGAATTAAATCCACTACCTTATAAATATCGTCCACAAACTGACACACAATCCGAATACCGGCAATGTCTTGCATATCGGTTTCAATCACGTCGGGACTGATTACCCGCCGCGTCATTTTTTCTTTAATCGAATCAACTGTTTTCACCCGGCCAACGACAAACTCAATTGGCGAGTGCTCTCCCTTAGTTAAGAAACTCTGTCTAAGGGCCCGAAATTTTACTTTTAGCTCATTAACGGCCTCTGTATATGGCCATAAAAAGTTGTCCCAATCCATTTCCATTGAAATAATTCCTTTCTCAAACAGCATCTTCATTTTAACATATAATAAGAGTAAACAGATTGGAGTAATTACTAATGACTAAAAATACTGAAATTGAAGCTAAAACATTGTTAACCAAAGAAGTTTATCAGAAATTATGTGCTGCTTTCCCCGTTAAAAGCGACTTTGTGCAGGCGAATTATTATTTTGATACCCCTGATAGCTTATTAAAAAAGCACCAGATTAGTTGCCGCGTGCGTTTATTCACAAATCATGCCGAACAAACGCTTAAAGTCCCTCACTCCAAGCTTGTGCAACACGACTTTCATGAAGCAGTCGAAATTAATGATGATTTAAAACTAACAGCTGCCCAAAAATTCGTCCAGCAAGCAGAAAAAAGGACGACCGTAACTTTTAATGGTAATGTTGAACAATACCTGCAAGATAATTTCGGTGCCCAACTTGATTTACACTTGCAAACTTTTAGTAAAACTCACCGCATTTTGGCTGTCGGTCCCGAAAATTGTGAGTTGACATTAGATGCCACTACCTACCCGGATTCTTACGAAGATTACGAATTAGAAATCGAAAACTCTAATCCCTCTTTAATCAAAAAAGTTCTTATTTCGCTTGAAAACAACTATAATTTTAAGCAAACTAAAACTAATAGTAATCAACCAAAAATTGCTCGCGCCTTCGGTCATTGTGTTAGAATATAATTATGTGAGCGTATTCTTTGTTTCTATATTAGTTATTTGTTAAAGTTATAACTAACTGGAAATTTGAAGGAGAGATTAAAGATGTTTGAGATTTTTCTCTTTGTCAATCCAATTGGCATCTACTGTTATGAGACAGAACTTTTAATTAAGCAGGCCATTGATGAACTTAACATTGATACTTGTTTCAATTACATTCCGATTACTAACACCAAAGTAATTAAAGAGGATATTTTACGACGACGTAAAGAAGGTCAAAAGTTAACTGACATTTCCAAGTATACTATGGCCTCTTTTCAAACGTTGCGCCTTTATCATGCGATTAAGTTTGAATATGGTAATAAGAAAGCTCGGGCCTATTTGTTTGAATTGCAACAGGCCTTGAACATTAATTTTAATCATTATTCTGAAAATTTACCCCGAAAAATCACTAAAAAATTGAATATCGATTTTAATAAGATTACCAGTCCCAAAACTAATAAGTACGTTGACAAGTCTATCAAACAGGACTTGGAACTTGCCGATAAGCTCGGTGTGCGCAACACACCAACCACTATCATTTATAATGAGAGCGGTAATTACAACGGCATTTTATTAGAAGGAATTGTTGCTCACGACAGATTAATTAAGGTTTTAAAACATGATTCCTGCTTAATCGAAAACTTTGAAGAAGAAACCAAAGATTGTGCTTTGCGCAAAACTAATCATTTGCGCTTAATTTAAGTACGCAAGAACATTATTAAGTTGATCCACGTGACGCATTTCAGTAAAAACTTTTTCTGGTAAATCATCAAGCGTCATCTTTTTAACATACAGGGCAGTCGCAATTGACTGCCCTGTTTTTGTTTTCTGCATTAATTGCCGCGCCAAATACCGCCGCTGCGCAGCAGAATTAACTTGATATGCCTTCAGTTGCGGCCGAAAATACCACAAATGTCGCAAGCCTTGTGCGCTTAAAGCAAATGTCATCATTTGATAATGAACCCGGCTAGTTACCGGCTCAAGTAAAACATTGTACTTAAGAATTAATTGCCTTCTTTTAGGATTGATTTCCAAATAATAATCGTGCCACAACTGGTTTTTACGGAAAAAAATCAGTTGTGACTTTTTTATTTGCCTTTGTAAATAATGGCGCCGCCCCACAACCCAAACATCAACAGCCCCAATTTCAGAATATAACTGATGCCGATGATTAAATTCTGCCAGACTTAACGGCGCACATTGCACTTCAAACGCTAATTGCGAATTTGCCAGAACATCTGCTCGCAGCTGCCCTTTGGCAAGCGGAATTTCTAATTGTGCGTGAAAGCCAGCCTCTCGCAACGCTTCTTTAAGAAGAAATTTACTCAGCGCATGCTCTTCCTTTTCGCCCATCATGTTAGTTGACCGCGTTAAGTGCTTAAAATATGCGCCTTGAGCTGTTTTAATCAGCTGCACACGCTGATGACAACGCGGACAAGAATAGTTTTTTCGCGCTTTATTTTTTATTTGCGCCGCTTCAGTAGCGGCCAGAACCAATTGCTTATTTAATAATGCTGCGTACAAATTTATCACCTAAATTTAAGTACGCAAAAAGGCAAGTTACTCACTTGCCTTTCTTAATTAAAATTATTTAGCGATTATTTTTACCAAAGTACTGCCGCAAATGGCCCAATGCATCACAAGCAATCAGACATTTACCCGTTGTCCGCACTCGCGCCATCTCGCTAGCCTTGACTTTAATGCCATACTCATTCGCAATTGCCCAAGCATCTGCCGGTTTAATTTCCGCATAATTTTCATTATTAAATGTTAATTCTAAGTAAAATTCTCCTCGTTCAAAGTATAGACTTGAGGATAAATCACTAGCTCGCAAATTATCTGCTAGTTCAGTTAACGGATCAAGGTCGCTAAAGCTATATGCTTGTTTCTTTTGAAATTTCCAAAATGGCTTCTTCGATTGCGATTGCGCATCACCTTGAGAGCTGCTAACAGGAGGTTCTTCAGTTTCGTCATCATCTGGCTCCTCATCAGAATCCAAATCAATAAACGTTTTACGCGGGTCATCAGGCTCTTCCTGAGAGTCTGTGTTACCACCAAACATTTGCGTCAAATGGTCGCGGTCTTTATCAGTTACCTTGCTAATTAACAAGTCTAAGCCGCCGTTATTTGGCATTACTTGAAAGGTCACCGGAGCATCCTGACTAAAGGAATGATCGGTATCAACTTCATCTAAAATTGAATAAAAGAAATGCTGGATCTTATCCCGATCACCCAATAAATCTAAAACTTTTAATCCACGATTAGCTAATTCATTTTTATCTATCCGGACACGAATAGTATTTTCATTAATATGATCAACTTGCACGAGTTTTCACCTCCATTGGATTCTTTTATTCATTGTAGCGTACTTTGCAGGTAAAATAAAAGCGTTAGTCTAAAAAACCAACGCTTTTTTTATTAAAAACACTGCTAGATTATAAGTCGGCAATCTTTTGCATTTCTTCGAGTTCAAGCCGACGAACTTTCCGTGGCAAGAACCGACGAATTTCGTCTTCATTGTAACCAACTTGCAAACGCCGATCATCCATAATGATTGGTCGTCTTAATAAGCTCGGATTCTTCTCAACCAAATCAAGCAATTGATCGATTGATAGATCATCAAGATTAACTTTTAATTGTTGGAAAGCTCTTGAACGCGTTGAAATAATTTCTTCGGTACCATTTTCTGTCATCCGCAAAATTTGAATAAGCTCGTCTTTAGTAAGAGGCTCAGAGAAAATATTTCTTTCTTTAAAAGCAATGTCATGTTTCTTCAACCAAGCCTTTGCCTTACGACACGAGGTACAACTCGGAGATATATATAAATTAACCATATATTTCACGCTCCTTTGAACATACTACTTCTTAACTAATATCTATTATAGCATATTACTTCTTTTTTGTAAGTAGTATTTTCGTAATTAATTATATTTTTATATTACAGTCTAAAAGTGAATAAACTATGACCTTTTTACCAAGAAAGATTAAAGGTGAAACAAAAAATGATACATTACCTTTGATAATGTACCATTTTTTGTTTTATTACTTGTCAACCTTATTCATTAAGTCGGCAACTAACTGTTCATTTTCTTCAGCAGTTTCAGAAATGTAACATGCTTTATTTGCCAATTCCTTAATGTCTTCAGTGTTGAACTTCTTCATTAAGCTTCTAATCCGCAAAATAGAGGTTGCACTCATTGAATATTCATCAAGACCCATTGACAATAAAATTGGGAACATGGTGCTGTCGCCAGCGGCTTCACCACACATGCCACACCAAATACCATTTTCGTGAGCTGCATCAATTGTATGCTTAATTAGGCGTAATACTGATGGGTTAGCTGGTTGGTAAAGATAAGAAACATTATCATTACCCCGGTCAGCAGCCATTGTGTATTGGATTAAGTCATTAGTTCCAATTGAGAAGAAATCAACTTCCTTGGCAAATTGATCAGCTAAAACTGCAGCAGCTGGAACTTCAATCATCATCCCAACTTCTAAGTTATCACCAATTTTAACGCCGTCGCTTGTCAACTTAGCTTTTTCTTCAGCTAAAATTGCCTTGGCCTTACGTAATTCGTTCAATGTACCGATCATTGGGAACATAATTCCTAATTTACCGTAAGCAGAAGCTCTAAGCAATGCTCTTAATTGCGTCCGGAAAATGTCTTCGTTCTTCAGTGACAGTCTAATTGCCCGAACACCTAAGAATGGGTTCATTTCGTCTGGTAAGTCCCAATAATCAAGGTGCTTATCACCACCGATATCCATTGTCCGAATGATAACTTGCTTGCCGTTCATTCCTTCGATAACTTCTTTATAAGCTTCGAATTGTTGGTCTTCTGTTGGGAAGTCCTTAGAATCCATGTACAAGAATTCGGTTCTATACAAGCCAACGGCTTCGGCACCGTTATCATTAACACCTTGCATATCGTTTGGCGTACCAATGTTAGCTGCAATGGTGAATTTCTTACCATCAGCAGTAACTGATGGTTCGTTCTTTAATTTTTCCCATTCAGCCTTTTGTGCTAAGAATGCTTCACTCTTTTGCTTGTAGTCAGCTACTTGCTCATCACTTGGTTCAACAACTGCATCACCGTTCAAACCGTCAACTACCAAAGTTTGGCCGTTTTCAACGTCCTTAGTAATTGAATCAGTCCCAACAACAGCTGGTAATTCAAGTGAACGAGCCATAATTGCTGAGTGCGCAGTTCGACCACCAATATCAGTTACAAAGCCCTTAACAAATTGCTTGTTTAATTGAGCAGTGTCACTAGGTGTCAAATCATGCGCAACCACAATAACTTCATGATCAATTGCAGCTGGGTTAGGCAATTCTTTATTTAAAAGATGGGCCATTACCCGCTTAGAAACATCGCGCACATCAGCAGCACGTTGTTGCATATAAGCGTTGTCGGTCATTCCTTCAAAAATTGCAATAAACTTTTGTGCAGTTTCATCAAGTGCGGCTTCACTATTAACTTTTTGATCTTTGATTTCAGTTTCAATGGCTCCGGTAAATTCAGGGTCATTTAAAATCATCAAATGGGCTTCAAATACTTGAGCTTCGTCCTCGCCTAAACTCTTTTTTGCGCTGTCGCGAATTTGTTCAACTTCTTTAACTGAAGCATCGGTCGCCTTTTTAAAGCGATCCAATTCACTAGCAGCGTCGGCAACAGTGGTCTTCGTAAATGAAAGATCTGGTTCTACCAAGAGATAAGCAGGTGCTACAGCGATACCATCACTTGCAGCAATTCCTTTTAAAGTCTTGGTCATTATTCAGCTAAACCCTCTTTTTTCATTGTGTCTGTAATAGCAGCAATGGCGTCTTTTTCGTCGTCACCTTCAGCGCTGATTGTAACATCTGCGCCCTTGCCAACGCCGAGTGACATTACACCCATGATTGACTTCAAGTTAACTGACTTGCCGTTGTATTCCAAATTGATATCTGAACCAAATTTAGAAGCAGCTTGTACTAAAAGCGTAGCTGGACGAGCATGAATACCTGTTTCTGCAACAACATGAAAATCGCGTTTTTCCATTATAATTATCTCCTTTTAAATTGAAAAATCAAAACGGTAGTAAATACCTATTCAAATATTAGACTATCATTTTTTTGTGAATTAGACAACATAAATGTAACAGTTTACATAATCAATTTTCTACCTTTGACTGTGAATAAATGATTTTTCCACCACGTAAGGCGCGGCCTGTTATATTTTGTCTTTTGCCAAATGCGCGCAGCGCAGTTTGAAAACCAAAGGCATCTTGAGGCTCAACCTCATATTGATCAAGCTCACCATCAGCCAATTGTTCAAGAATTTTTTGATAATCCACTAAAATATCACCGTCTTTTTTGTCTTTTTACTTAATGACCACTGTTATTTTAACATATTTATTGGACTTACAAAAAATAAGTTTTTGAGTTTTAGCACTTGATTATTGAGAGTGCTAATTATATAATTTAGTAAACTTGAAATGAAAGGCGGTAAGTATAATTGCTTTGTCAAAACTGTCAAAAGCGGCCTGCTTCCATTCACCTTTATGCGAAGGTTAATGGTCAAAGCCGCGAAATTAATTTATGTGGACAATGTTATCAAGAACTTAAACAACAAGGAAATATTAATATGAATAATGACAACAACGGTTTCTTCGGAGACTTTGATGACTTATTTAATAGCATGAACGGTAATAGCGCTGCATTTAACAACGCTAATCAAGGCCAACCGCAAAGAGCTAACGGCGGCAATAATGGTGGTCGTTCATTACTTGACCAATATGGCACTGACTTAACGGCATTAGCTAAAAAGGGCAAAATTGACCCAGTGATTGGTCGGGATAAAGAAATTGCTCGGGTAATCGAGATTTTAAATAGAAGAACTAAAAATAATCCGGTCCTAATTGGGGAAGCCGGCGTTGGTAAAACAGCAGTTGTGGAAGGTCTAGCCCAACAAATCGTCGACGGCTCGGTGCCTGCTAAATTACAAGACAAGCGAATTATTTCACTAAACGTCGTTTCACTTGTTCAAGGAACCGGTATTCGTGGTCAATTTGAGCAGCGGATGCAGCAACTGATTAAAGAATTGCAACAACATGACGATATTATTTTGTTCATCGATGAAATTCACGAAATTGTTGGTGCTGGGAACGCAGAAGGCGGAATGGACGCTGGTAATATTATTAAGCCTGCCCTTGCCCGCGGCGATCTGCAATTAGTCGGCGCAACCACGTTAAAAGAATACCGCGAAATCGAAAAGGATTCAGCTTTAGCCCGCCGTTTCCAACCTGTTGACGTCAAGGAACCGTCAGTTGCGGAAACCATTCGCATTTTGCAAGGTATCCAAAAGCGCTACGAGGATTACCACCACGTTCACTACACCGACGATGCAATTAAATCGGCAGCTGAACTTTCAGAACGCTATATTCAAGATCGCTTCTTGCCTGACAAGGCCATCGACCTGCTCGACGAGGCTGGTTCAAGAATGAACCTGACTATTCCCTACGTTGATAAGGACAAGATTAAGGAAAGAATTGCTGCTGCTCAACAATTGAAGCAAGAATCACTGAAAAATGAGGACTATGAAAAGGCCGCATATTACCGCGACCAAATCGAAAAGTATAATAAGGTAAAAGATCAAAAGATTGATCCTGACAAGTCCCCGATTATTACCAGCAAGATCATGAACAAGATTGTTGAAGAAAAGACTGGTATTCCTGTTGGCGACTTGCAAAAGCAAGAGGAAAACCAGTTGCAAAACTTGGCACCAACTTTAAAGGCCCATGTTATTGGACAAGACCAAGCTGTTGATAAGGTTGCTCGCGCAATCCGCCGCAACCGGATTGGCTTTAACAAGTCTGGTCGCCCAATTGGTTCCTTCCTCTTTGTTGGTCCAACTGGGGTCGGTAAGACGGAGCTAGCTAAGCAATTAGCTAAGCAAATGTTCGGTTCAGAAAATGCCATGATTCGCTTTGATATGTCGGAATTTATGGAATCCTATTCTGTTTCCAAATTAATCGGCTCTGCTCCTGGTTATGTCGGTTACGAAGAAGCTGGTCAATTAACCGAACAAGTGCGTCGTCACCCTTACAGCCTGATTTTACTTGATGAAATCGAAAAGGCTGATCCATCGGTAATGAACTTGTTCCTGCAAATCTTGGATGACGGTCGACTGACCGACTCACAAGGACGGACTGTTTCCTTTAAAGATACAATCATCATTATGACTTCCAATGCTGGTCAAGGAATTAAAAATACCAGCGTCGGGTTTGCAGCTGAAAACACCGATGAAGAAAAAGATTCGGCTAGAAGCTCCATGAGTCAATTCTTCAAGCCTGAATTTTTGAATCGGCTTGATGACGTCATTGAATTCAACGAGTTATCAAAGGACGACCTTGTTAAGATTGTTAACTTGATGCTTGATGAAACCAATAATATGGTCAAAAACCAAGGCTTGCAAATTACGGTAACTGATGAAGCCAAGAAGAAATTAGTCGAAGATGGCTACAATCCAGCAATGGGTGCACGGCCTCTGCGCAGAACTATTCAAGAAGAAATTGAAGATCGCGTGGCCGACTTCAAGCTTGATCATCCAGATGCCAAGAACTTGACTGCAAGTGTTGCTGACGGCCATATTGTGATTAATGAGCAAGTAGATCCTGCTCCAGCAACTACTTCAGATACTGAACTTTAATTAAAATATATTAAAAGCATGATTATTCAAAATTATAATAATCATGCTTTTATTTAGAGAAAAAATAACAAAATAGCGTTATACTAGAGTTGACAAAACTACTACAAGAAACGGGTGAAATCCATGCATTTAATAGATGTAACCAATAGTTATCGGGATTTAGTACACAGTCAGCTTAACTCAACTGATGTTAACTATGTCAAAGTTTACTCTTTGGGTAATACTTCTGTTGTTTATACCGAAAGCGACAAGGCAATCGGAATTGCTATCGAAAATCACGATCGCCGCGTGCGCAAGGATGAAGTTGAGTTCATTATCAAACGCTTGATTAAAGAACGTGACCCTTCATACTTGGTAACCTTTGATAAAAATCAACGCGTGGTCGAAATTCACGTTGATAAGTAAGATAACCGTTGCTAGTTTTAGGCACTTTAAGGTAATTCTTAAGGTGCTTTTTTATTTGTTTAAAATTATCGGAAAAATTTAATTAACAATCATCATAAATAATGCTAATATTATTTTAATTTTAAAATAAATTTAAGTATGGGTAATGACAAATGAAAAAGAGAAAATTGGAAGATTTAAGTGATGGCAAATTATTTCATCTGATTAATCTTGACCGCAAGATTGGCAGAATTGTTGGTGTTATTTCGTCAATTTATATTTGCTTTTTAATCTGGACCGTCATGACAAATTTTGGCATTTTTGCCAAAGCTGTTTTCGTTACTTTTGTTGTTCTCGCTATTTACTTTTCAATCTGCACGATATTAGACATTAAGGACAAAATCAAGCGGCACAAGCAGGAAAAATTAGAGCGTAAGAAAAATGGCTGGCATTAATTGCCAACCGTTTTTTGCTTTTATAGTTTTTCAGTTAATTTAACATCAGGATACTTGTCTTTAAAGAAGCGTTCCGCAAATTGATTTTCAAACAAGAAGAGCGGTTGATCGTAACGGTCCTTAACAAGCAAGTTACGGCTGTTCGACATTGCCGGATCAAGTTGATCGGGATCAATCCAGCGAGCAACCCGGTGACCAATACTCGTCATTTCTACATCTGAGTTATATTCGTTCTTCATTCTGAACTTGAAGACCTCAAATTGCAGTTGACCAACGGCACCCAAAATATACTCATCAGTCTGGTAATTACGGTAAAGCTGGATGGCCCCTTCTTGAACCAACTGTGTCATCCCCTTGTGGAACGACTTTTGCTTCATCACATTTTTAGCAGTAACCCGCACAAACAATTCCGGCGTAAATTCTGGTAGCGCTGGATACACAACCTTACGTTTACCAGCGTAGATACTATCGCCAATTTGGAAATTACCAGTGTCATACAAGCCGACAATATCACCAGCAACGGCATCCGTAACTTGCACACGTTCGCTAGACATAAATTCGGTTGCATTATTTAAGCGGATTGGCTTATCAGTCCGAGCTAAAGTAACATCAAGTCCCTTTTTGAACTCACCACTGCCAACTCTGACGAAGGCAATTCGATCACGGTGATGTGGGTTCATATTAGCCTGAATTTTAAAGACAAAACCGGAAAACTCAGAATCATCGGGACTTATTTCTTCATCCCCGTTAACTACGTGACTCTCTGGAGCTGGCGCTAATTGCACAAAGCTCTTTAAGAAAGTTTCCACACCAAAATTAGTTAAAGCCGAGCCAAAGAATACTGGTGTCTGGTCGCCCTTGATAATTTTATCAAGGTCAAAGGTATTGCCCGCTTCCTTAATCAAATCAATTTCATCCAAAGTATCTTGAAATTGTGGATTCTGACTAAATGGTTCACTTGCCGGCAATTTACCATCTTTATCTAAAGGTAAAAAACGGTCCTCGCCATCCTTGCGGTACAATTCCACCTGATTATTAGCAATATCATACAGTCCCTGCAGCGTTTGTCCAGACCCAATCGGCCAGTTCATCGCAACGCCTTCAATTCCAAGTAAGTCCTCTAGCTCCGCAATTAAGTCTAGCGGCGGGCGGCCATCACGGTCCAACTTGTTCATAAAGGTAAAAATTGGAATACCACGCTGCTTAACAACCTTAAACAGCTTCTTGGTCTGCGGCTCAATACCCTTAGCCGAGTCAATTACCATGACAGCCGAGTCCACGGCCATTAAAGTCCGGTACGTATCTTCTGAGAAGTCTTGGTGTCCTGGAGTATCAAGGATGTTGATGCGCTTGCCCTGATATTCAAATTGCATCACGGAACTAGTAACCGAAATCCCACGTTGCTTTTCAATTTCCATCCAGTCACTGGTGGCATAATGCCCGGTCTTACGTGCCTTAACCGTTCCGGCACTACGAATTACCCCACCAAAAAGAAGCATTTGCTCCGTAATCGTCGTCTTCCCGGCATCGGGGTGCGAGATAATTGCAAATGTTCTTCTTCTTTTTACTTTATCTAAAAGTTCTTTACTCATTAATTACTCTCTTTTTCTTTTGCTTTTCATGTAACTGTATCAACTATTACACTACCCAATTAACAACTATTAATTTTATAAACAGCTGTCAATTTAATGTTCAAAAAGAAACTCTTTACTCATTAATTATCTTGCTCTTCTTTCTGTTGTTTTTCTTCTGGAATTGTTAATAACACCGTCATAAGTCGCGACCGCATCATTCTTCTAGTTGTCAATACCATGCCATTATCAAGCTTAACTGATAATTTTTCACCTTTTGCTGGAATAATTCCCAGCTTAGTAATCATAAAGCCGGCAATTGTATCGACATCTTCCATTTCAAGGTTAGTGCCAAACTGTTCGTTAAAGTCTACTAGCGGCATCTTACCATAAATAACGTATTTATTAGGACCAATTTGATTGAATAAGACCTCAGCATGATCGACTTCATCATCAATATTACCCACAATTTCTTCAATTAAGTCTTCAATTGTGGCAATGCCAACCACGCCGCCATATTCGTCCGTCAAAATAGCTAGTTGCTGCTGCGTCTGCTGCATTTCAACTAGTAATTCACTTAAATCGGTTGTTTCTGGTGCAAATAATGGCGGGTTCATCACATCTTCATAATCGATATTGTCAAAACCCTTTTCTCGCGCCTTCCGCAGCACCGTCCGAATATGGATGACACCGATAATTTTATCCTTATCCTGCTTATACACAGGAATGCGTGAATAAGGCTCACGCAAAATGTCGTCAAGATTATCCTGAAAGCTATCACAGCAATCCACCATATACGCGTCAATCCGCGGGACCATTACCTCGCGGACCATCCGCCCTTGAAAATCCAAAACATTATTTAGCATGGAACATTCCGTTTCACTAATTTGATTGTGCTCACGCAGCGTCGTAATTTCCGTGGCTAAATGTTCTTTAGTTTCTTCATCGCTTGCAGGGGAAAATTTATTTTTAATTCGCTTAAATAAATTCCCCTTGGCAGGGTCGCTAGTCATAATTTTTGCTCTCTTTCTTAAAACATTAACATAAATAATAACATTATATCATGTAAGCCCGCGATATGTTAGAATAGCACGTAAGAAACGAGGTTAATTTAATGAAAAAAAGTCACGTTCTACTTGTTTTTACGTTTTTATTGCTAATTCCCTATTTATGCAGTCTACTGATTATCGGTATTGGCTATGACGCTCTAGTGCTGCATTCGGCTGACTTATTCAGAACTACCATTGGCGCACTAGTTGGCGCCACAATCATGTTTGCCATCAAGGCAACAATTCAACGGCCCGTTGACCTATTGGCAATCTCTGTTGATGACGGCTTCTTTAAACAATTACTACGCTTCTTCAGTATCAGACGGCGCTATCTTCTCTTGTTTGCCAACATGGTGCTGGACTTTATCCTTTGCTTTGCGGCAACGTTTTTAGTCCGCAATTGCCTCACACTCGACCAGATTGTTGGTAAATCCGTTGGCATCGTCTTTTTGGTTATGTTACTGTCAACTTGTCTTGGGGCATATGTCGAATACGACAACTTATCAATCGACCCCAAACAACATTAATTATTTACTGTCTTCAAGATACAGGTCTTGGGACAGTTTTTTTGTATCTAAATCTAAACTTTGCAAGATATATGGTGTCAAACTATCGCCCATGTTTTCATATACCTGAATCCCTGCGTCAGTTACCTTGCCAATTAATTCGGGTAAAACAAAGTTAAGTGGCTGATTGAAGAAGGCAAGACTTTGCTCTGGTAATTCAACTCGAGCTACCTGAGTTTGCGGTAAGACAAACTTCATTAAGCCAGCTGGTACCTCAATTTCTTTGGGTGCAATAACACCATACCAATACATGAAGTTTTCTGGGCCAAACACCACTAAGCTGCTCCGCTTACTTGTTAAATGATTGCTTTTTAAAAATTTCTGGAAAGCAGCATCATTTTCCATTTCTAAATTGCAACCAGAAAAGGACTTCTCCTGATCCATCATCGCATCTGGGAAAGGTCTACCGACAAAAGTTAATTCTTCTTGTGCTTGTTTCATTATAATCCTCCTAATATTCAGCTAATTCATCCAGCGGAATAATCTCACCAGCTAAAAACGCGTCGATTTCGTTACTGGCAAAGCCATGAGTAAACAGATAATTGCGGATTTTGCGTTCGCGCTCGCTTTCTGGCAGCCGGCGAAAACGTTTATAGGCTTTGACACCCTGCTTTTTAAGCGCCTCAACTTGGGCATCAGTGTCTGGTTTCATGTCAGCTTCTGCAACGACCAAACTGACAATGCCGCTAGAAAAGCCGTGACTCAACAACTTTGAGTTCATTTTTCGGTTTAGTTCACGCTCGGAAACCTTGCCAACCTGACTTTTTAGGGATTTTAATACGCGCAATCCCGTGTCCAGCCAGTCCTCATCTGCCACTTCTGCCAATTCTTCTTGAATAATCGCCGGATCAATTCCCTTCTGGGTCAACTTACGCGTTAACGTCAATGGCCCATCAGTGCCGCTGCGCAGGCTCTGCTTAATTGATAAAGTAACGTATTTACGATCATCCAAAAAGCCCATCGCACTTAACTGGCTCACCGCATTCTGTGCGGCCTCGTCCTCGATGCCATGCTTTTGTAAATACTGCAAGACCTCATAAACCGTCCGTGCTTGGTAACTGAGATAATTTGAAGCCAGCGCCGTTGCTTTACTGCTCACATCAAACTTTTTAACTGCTGCTAATTCGTCTGGGGTTAACTCCTGACCCTTTAATAACATAAATTCGGCAACTGTTTGTTCACTAGCTGAAAAGGCGTACTGCCCATCGAGAAAAATGTTATAGCGTCCCGGCCGCTTTTGACTGCTGACTTTCGTAATGATTGGCATTTTGGCCTCACCTTTCTAACTCTTTACCTTACCTTTATATGCTAGCAAATTTTCGTGTTTCTTGCTAAAAACTTTTTCTGAGGAGTACAATAAATAATTAACAGTTAATTATTTATTGTAGAAAGAACATTATGCGCAAAAATTTTAAACAAAAACAAGCAAAAGAAAAAGACGTTATTATTACCATTAAACGCCTTGGAATTAACGGCGAGGGGATTGGCTACTACCGCAAGAAGATTATCTTTATTCCGGGTGCTTTACCGGGTGAAGTCGTGGTTGCCAAAATCATTAAGGACTTCCCTCATTATCTTCAAGGCGAACTTGTCCGCATTAAAGAGCAAAGTCCTGATCGCGTTGCCTTCCCTAAGGGCGTTAATCCGGCAATCGGTGGTCTGGAATTAGCTCATTTAGCTTATCCTAAGCAACTGGAATTTAAACGGGACAATGTGCTCGAGGCTTTAGAAAAATTCCATCCCCGTGGCTACCAAAAATATAAGGTTAAGCCGACCATTGCAGCACCAGACGAATGGCATTACCGCAACAAAGCACAATACCAAATTGAACAAGACCACGGCAAGACCAATTTAGGTTTATTTGCCCCTAACTCGCACCACCTTTATGACTTACCAGTCATGCCTACGCAAAGTAAGGTTACACAAAAGGTTGAACGGCAGATCAAGGCTTTGGTTGAAAAGATGCATGTGGCTGTGGCTAATCCTTACAGACATACGCCAGGCTTAAAGACCATTGTTGTTCGCGAAGCCGAGGCAACCAAAGAAATTCAGGTAACCTTAATTACTGTTGGTCACGAAATTAAAAATCTACTACCACTAAGTAAAGAAATTATGAACTTGCCTGACGTAGCTAGCGTTTATCAAAACGAAACCGACTGGCGCAACCCACAAGTTTGGGGTAATAAAACCGAAAAACTTGCTGGTAAAAACAAGATTATTGAAGAAATTTTAGGCAAAAAGTTCGCCCTTTCACCACGCGCCTTTTTCCAATTAAATCCGCAGCAAACGGCTAATTTGTACTCCGAGGCATTGAAGTTCTTAGACCTCAGAGAAGATGAAACTTTAATCGACGCATATAGCGGTGTTGGTACTCTAGGTATCCTAGCCGCTGACCGAGTAAAGCAAGTTATCGGGATTGAAACTATTCCTGAAGCCGTTGACGATGCCAAGCATAACGTTGAGCTCAACCATATTAAAAACGCCGACTATCTTCAAGGTAGCGTCGAAAAGGTTTTACCGCACTTGCAAGAAACTGGCGTCGCAATTGATGCCCTAATCGTTGATCCACCAAGAACTGGTTTGGCTAAGAGCTTAATTAAAACGCTGCTCAAGATTAAACCACAAACCTTTGTTTACATTTCCTGTAATCCATCAACGTTGGCTCAAGACCTAGTTTTACTAACCGAAGCCTACGATGTGCGTTTAATCGAGAATGTGGATATGTTACCACAAACGCCGCGATGCGAATGTATTGCCAAATTAACCTTACGTAAATAAAAAAAACAGTTGTCGCTAAGCGGCAACTGTTTTTGTTTGCGGATAAGGTATTATTCCTACTATTATTTCATTATTAGCAGAGCATTTTGACAATATACAATTTAAGAGATTAAATTTTGCTGATACACTATCCACCTAGTTATCATACCATTTATTGTAAACGCTTGCAAATACTAGCTATTATTTGACGTATTGCGCTAAAAACTTGCTGACATGAGCCTTATAGGCCTGAGGATGATCCTCATAAGAGTGAGCGTGCTTAGACTTTGGCGCAACCCAAAGCTCTTTAGGACCTTTAGTAGCACGATAATTACTGTAAACCATTTTAGTTGGCACAAAAGTATCGTTACCGCCATGAATAAACAACATTGGTCGGTGATTTTGCTGCAACTGGTTAATGCTTGACCCATCTTTAAGGAAATAACCAACTTTAACGCGATTAATCCCACTTAAAATTTCAACTAATGGGAACCTTGGAAACGCTGGCATGTTGTATAGCGCCTTAGCCTCATGCTCAATTTCGTCCTTAACACTGGTATAACCACAGTCTTCGACAAACGCCTTAACCTGCTTCGGCAGCTGCAAACCACTAACCATCATTGTCGTGGCACCACCCATGCTGACACCCAAGACAACGATTTGCTGATTTTGACCGTTCTTGGCAAGCACCCGATTAATCCACTTTTTGACATCAGCCTTTTCAACCCAGCCGTAGCCAATATATTTTCCTTGGCTCTTACCTTGAGCGCGCGGATCTGGTGTTAACGTATTGTAGCCTAACTCATGAAAAAGCGCATCGTACTTTCCCATATTTTCCTTGACATCCATGTAGCCGGGCAAAATAATGACCGTCTTACGCGAGTTTTTGCTAGGAATGTAATTTGCATCCAGGCGATACTTGTCATCGGCCGATTGCATGTACCATTTTTCTTTTTTAACCTGCTTGAACCACGTCTTTTGCTTATATAGCGGATCCGACTTCTTAATCACCTTACTTGAGGAAGATAAAAAGTTCTTGTGTCCTGGAACACAGGCAACTTTAAAGAAGTAAAAGCCCGCACCAGTGAATACCAGGCAAATTAATAAAACCACAGTAACTAATGAAAGCCATAATTTTTTGTGTTTTAATTGTTTCAAAGAGTTAAGCCAACTTTCTATCAAAAATACAATATCATTAGTATAACATTTTAATTTTGTATAGGTATAATAAAATGAGACTTACGGATTTACTCCAATTAACCAACGATTTAAACGCGCAAACAACCTTTTATTTAACAATTGAGCAAAAAGTGCTGCCGCTTGCTCGGCTTAAAATCACGGGAAGTGAATGCTTGCTTTATCCAGGGCAAACGCCAATGACTAAGGCCAAAATCTTCCACCTAGTTAAACACATGCATGGCCGCAGCATCCCCTTGTGGGTGCAAAGTGATGCTGAACGCTTGCCGCTTTATGGCGTCCAGATTTTACCAGAGACCAATTCAGTTAGATTAACTTAAAAAGCAGACTGTCAATTCAGCCTGCCTTTATTATTTTTGACGGTATTGGCGAATGCGGTTTTTCGTCCCCGCAAAATACCAGTAACCTGCCTCTTCGTCACTAGTTAATGTCGCTCCATCAACTGGATCACTCAGAGCCGTTGTAAAAATTTGTTCATATTCTGGAATCGTTAACTTTTGCCGCCGCTGCAGCAATTTTTTAGTTCCAGCAGGATTGAGCATTTTTTCATAATTTGCTACTGTTTTTCCTGAAAAGAACTCCCCCATGGCTCCAGAACCATATGAGAACAGACCGATCAGAGCATCAGCTGGTAAAATGCTATTTTCCAGCAAACTAAGCAAGCTTAAATAAAGCGACGCCGTGTAGATATTGCCCACTACTCGGCCATAACGTGCGGCCATCGTAAAATTAGTCGATAGCAGCTCACTTGTTGCTTCATCTTGGTCAGCAATTGCTAACCGATTAGCCTTCAAACCCATCTTGGTAAAGGGCAAATGATAGATCAGCGCCATAAAGTCACTTGGCTGCAGCTTTTTTAATTTTTGGTAATCAGTAAATGTTCTCTGAAAGAAATCCAAGTAAACCTGCGTGGAATACTTGCCATCAACTAGCGCCGTCGCCGAATTATTGGGCCGCCAAAAGTCGTTAATGTCTTGACTAAAGGCGCTGTGACCGTCATTTAAAGTCAAAATGCGCGGGTTAGCCTTAATTAACAAACTCACGCTGCCCGCACCCTGCGTCACTTCCCCAGAAGTGCCGATACCGTAACGAGCTAAGTCACTGCCGATGACAATCGCACTGTGGTGGGGATGCAGACGGACATAATCACGGGCAATCATCACACCAGCCGTCATGCCAAAGCACGCTTCTTTCACCTCAAAAGTCCGCACTTCGGGCGCTAAATTCAAGGCGCTTTTGACAAATAAAGAAGCTGACTTGGATTGATCCACACCGCTTTCGGTTCCAAAAATCAAAAGACCTACTTGCTCGCGATCAATTTGCGATAGATATTGTGTCGCATTAATTCCCATTGAAACGGCATCTTGTGTCTGATCGGCCACACTCATCTGACTTTGACCAATGCCGATCAAGTATTTATCAACATCTTCATTGCGCGCATGAGCCAAATCCACCATATCAACATATTTATTGGGTGTATAAAATCCTATCTGGTCAATTCCAACTTGCATTACTATCCCTTTTCTCTAACTTGTTGTAAAAATTTAACGGCTGCGGCCTGTGAATACTCGCAATTTTGCGTTAATAACTGCAAGACCTGCTCTTTTTCTTGAGCTGTCGCAGATAAATTCGCAACTAAATTACGCGCCTGTAGTTTCATGTGGCCCTTTTGGATGCCATCAGTTGAAATCGCCAATAAGGCTGCCAGATTATTAGCTAGACCAATTGCCGCAATCACATTAGCTAGTTCTGCCGTTGTAATCTTTTTTCCTAAAATACGATAATTCTGACGCACATCAGCGCGGGCTGTAATTGAACCGCCAACTGTCCCAATTGCTAACGGTAAAGTTAATTCCCCGCATAAATCATCGCCTTGCACGTGCCACTTGCTTAAGCTGGCGTATTGTCCCGATTGACTGGCTAGCACGCCACACGCGGCATCAACAGCACGCGAATCATTACCCGTTGCGATAAGCACGGCATGAACACCATTCATAATCCCCTTATTGTTAGTTACAGCGCGGTACACATCGGTTTGGCCAATTTTACTTAATAATGCAATCCTGTTAGCAACCGCCATTCCGCCAAGTGTAGCAACATTTAACTTAACTCGCGCAGTTGTTAATTGGCTAGGATAATTTGATAAAATCGCAAACAATTTTGCCTTAATTCCCGGCAGATTTGCCATTTTTTCAGCCAAAAATTCCAGAATTGAATTAACCTTATTGGCTCCCATTGCTTCGGCCGGGTCAACTAATACTTTTAGGTAGACCAATTCAGCTTCTTGGCGCATTTCAATCTGTTTTACTCCGCCACCATGCTTAACCAAGCTGGCAAATTCATGATTAGCTTGTTCAATTAGTTGGGGGAATAACGCCAGCAAGGCAGTTGGCTCAAAATCACTCGTACTTTGCAAAATAATTTGACCATCTAGCCCTTGCCGGTCACTTTGGGCAGTGACACCACCATTTTTACTAAAAATATTGGCGCCATGATTAGCGGCTGCCACAACCGAGGGTTCTTCCGTTGCCATCGGCACCCAATAACGCTGACCGTTAACCAGCAGATTTTGGACCAATCCCACCGGCAAGCGTAATTGCCCCACGACATTTTCACTCAATTGGTCAAGCTGATGTAACGTTGCTGGGTCAATTTCATCTAATTTTACCCCCTGCTTTGTGAGCAGAGCTCGCCGCTCTTCTGGCGTTAATTGATAAAACTTCATCTATTCCACCCTAATTAATTCGCACGCAATTGCTTGCCCGCCGCCAATACACAGCGTGACCAAGGCGCGATTGCCGTTAACGTGGTTAAGTGCATTAATCGCGGTTGCTACTAGCCTTGTGCCCGTGGCTGCTAAGGGGTGCCCTAACGCAATTGCCCCGCCAAAAATATTTAAGCGCGACTGCGGAATTGCTAAGTCACGAGTAAGAGCAACGCTTGGCGCCGCAAAAGCCTCATTAACTTCCACCACATCATAATCAGTAATCTTATGGGCTGTTTTTTGTAACAACTTTTGCACAGCATAATACGGCGCAAAACCCATATAAGCTGGGTCAATGCCCGACTCCGCAAATGCCCCAAGACGCGCTAGTGGCTTAAGTCCCAACTCCTTTACTTTTGCGGCAGTTGCCAAAAGTACCATACTTGCGCCATCACTGAGCGGCGAAGAATTCCCCGCCGTCACTTGTCCATCTGCAACAAACGCAGGAGACAGTTTAGCTAATGCGGCCATATTGGTATCGGGCCGAATATTTTCATCTTGGCTAATTTGGCGACCATTAATGCTAATTGGAATCATTTCGGAAGCAAAATAACCTTCTTTAACAGCTCGCGCGGCTTTTTGATGCGACTGCAAGCTGTAACTGTCCATTTCTTGGCGTGAAACATGATACTTTTCAGCGACATTTTCCGCCGTTAGCCCCATCAGTTGTCCAGAAAAAGCATCGGTTAAGCCGTCGGTCATCATGATACTATTTTCTGCCGGCTGATTGCGAGCAGCATTGTAATAAACCGCGTTAGTCATGCTTTCACTACCGCCAACAGCAACGAAGTCAAAATCGCCGAGCTCCATTTGGCCTTGAGCTAAGCGCAACGCCTTCAGACTTGACCCGCAGACCTCATTAATAGTTACGCTGCTGCTGGTTGTCTTCATGCCAGCATTAATCGCCACTTGCCGTGCCATGTTTTGCCCCAAACCGCTTCCTAAGACGTTACCCATAAATAAGGCATCAAGTTCGCTAACTTCAACGCCGATACTGCGCAAGGTTTCCGTAAGAACCAGCTGACCCAAGTCAACTGCGTTTTGGTCAGCCCATTGCCCGCGATAACGGCCAAATGGTGTCCTTTTAGCAGCAACAACAAAAATGTCTTTCATTAATAAATTCTCCTACTACCAGATTCACTTCCAAATCTTAGCGGATTTTGGCATGTTTACCTAGGAGTTTGGATGAGGTTAAGAAAAAGTTTAAAGTCGTTTTCATAAAGTTGAAAAATAAAAGCATTTTAAACAAAATGTCTAAAATGCTTTAAAGTCATATTTCTTATTTCTTTTTCTTATCTTGAGTCTCTAACTTATGACCCAAATTAATAATATACTTGCGCAAATCATCTTTAATTTCAGGATGATTAAGGCCATATTCAATGGAAGTTTCAAGATAACTTTCCTTATTGCCAACATCGTGGCGTTCACCCGTAAACACATGAGCAAAAACACGCTGGGTCTTATTCATTGTGTCAATGGCATCAGTCAGTTGAATTTCGCCGCCACGTCCCGGTTTTTGGTTAGCCAAGATATCAAAAATTTCTGGCGTCAACAAGTAGCGACCAATAATGGCGTAGTCACTGGGTGCCTTATCAACATCAGGCTTTTCCACAAAGGACTTAACGTTAATTAACCCCGGCACAATTTCATTATCTGGTTCAATGACACCATACTTGGAAACTTCCTTGTGCGGCACTGGCATGACAGCAATTGTTGACGCGTGAGTCTTGTTATAACGGTTGATTAGCTGCTGCGTTAGCGGCACTTTGTCCAGCATCAAGTCGTCACCTAGCATGACAACAAACGGCTCATCCCCAACAAAGCTGCGTCCGCGGGCAATAGCATCACCTAAACCTAAGGGATGTGGCTGCCTAGTATAGTAAATATTAATCCCTAGTTGCGTAATTTCCCGCGACATCTGCAATAAATTGGTCTTTCCTGTTTCTTGCAGATTTTGCTCGAGTTCGGGATTAGAATCAAAGTGATCTTCAATCGACCGTTTATTTTTACCGGTAACAATTAAAATATCTTCAATTCCCGAGCTTTTAGCTTCCTCAACAATAAACTGAATCGTTGGCTTATCAACAATTGGCAGCATTTCCTTGGGCATTGCTTTGGTCACGGGCATAAACCGCGTCCCTAACCCCGCTGCCGGAATAATGGCTTTCCTTACTTTCATATTTTTACACTTTCTCTTATCCATACTTTAAAATCCAATATACCAGATTTTGCACAATTGCGCCAACTTTATTGGTGGCGTTTTCTTTGAATATACTCTGCTAAATGACCAACAGAATATTGTACTTTACCAACACGAAGTGAAACAATCGCCGCATTAACACAGGTACCAAATAATAACAAGATAGAAGAGATGTTAAGCCATAACATGAAAATAATAAAAGTACCAATGATGCCATAATTTTCCCAGCTGATGTGAAAATGATGGAGGTAAAAACTAAACAAATAAGATAGCAACAGCCAGCCAATTAAGGTCGTAAAGACACCAGGCCAAATTACCCGCTTTTTCAGCTTAACATTAGGCAAAACGTAGTTTAAATAAAATAACGCGCCAAGCAAAATAATGCCAACAACTGGATAACGGTAACTGAAGATTTTTTCAATTTCACCAACTGAAAAAGAAAAAATTGGCCGTAAAAATTCCAACACTTGCTGTCCAAAAATCAGAGTTAAACTTAGCAAAGTAAAAATAACAATCATTAAGTTAGTTAATAAAATAGTAATTGACCGCGTCCACACCGTTATCTGCCACTTCTGCTTTAATTCTGTCATGCGCACGCCATAAATGCGATTCATCCCGATGCGAATCGCGTTAACTAATGACGAAACCGACCACAAGGCCAAAATAATACCAAACGAAATATAGCCGGTCGACTTACGCTTTAACAGTGAGTTAATAATCGGCATAATAAACTTGGCGATCCGATCCGGAAAAATCAGGTCAAGATAACTGGCAATTGGCGTCGTATCAATATGAAACAGTGGCAAAATGTTTCCGATAATAATAATTAATGGAAAAATCGAAAACAAAACATAATAAGCAATGACAATCGCGCTAGTTAACACTTCGCCTTGCGAGAATTTGAGCGATAGCGTCTTATAAAATAAGGCAACACGATTTGGTGCTGCCTCTTTACTTTTATTCATGCAACCTTAATCATCCATTTCGTCAAAATGCGGCAAGTATTTTTCGTAACCGTCATAAGGCTTTTGTAAAGTTAGAATCTTAGGACCATCTTTGGTAATGGCAAAAGTATGTTCAAACTGTGCTGACTTGGAGCCATCTGGTGTAGCGTAATAAACCCAATCATCATTAGGATCACTGACAGACTTTTGCTCAATACGCCAGTCGCCGCCAGCTTCAACCATTGGCTCAACCGTAATTGTCATCCCTTCGCGTAAGCGCAAACCATGACCAGCCTTGCCCCAATGAGGTACTTCTGGATCTTCATGGATACTTGGTTGGATACCATGACCAACTAACTCCTTAACATCGCCATAGCCGTGTTCATCTTCGACAAAATGTTGGATTACTGCCCCAATGTCACCAATCCGATTGCCCAAAACTGCTTGGTCAATTCCCAGATACATTGCCTTCTTGGTTGTTTCCATCAAATCACGATCTGCATCTGAAATTTTGCCAACTGGATATGTAGTACATGAATCAGTCTCAAAGCCATTGAGGTTGCAAGTAACATCGACTTTAACAAGGTCACCCTCATTTAAAACCGTATCTTTACGCGGTGTTGCGTGAGCAATCTGATCATTTACCGAAATACAAGTGCCGTACTTGTAACCCTCAAACCCTTGCTCAGATAAGCGACCGCCACGGCTCTTAACAAATTCTTGACAAAATTCTTCAATATCCCAAGTCGTAATTCCCGGCTTAATCACATCACGCAAGCCTTCAAACATTGATGCCAGTAACCGGCCTGAAGCCTGCATCCCTTTAAGTTCCCGAACGGATTTAATTGTAATCAAAACTAAACTCTCCTCTTAAAAATTATCTTTGCTTACATTATAGCGTTTTTTAAAAGTTTACTAAAGAATTTCATCAATCTGCCTAAATTATGTATAATAATATGATGAACTAAATAGGAAAGGTATGAACAGCATGAAGGCAAGGATTGTCTACGCTAGTATGACTGGCAATGATGCAGATATGGCAGAGATTTTAGAAGAAGATCTGCAAGATTATGATTTTGATGTAGAGACTAGCGAGGCCGAGTTCACGGACGCTAGCGACTACTTGGCAAGTGACTTGTGCATTTTTGTGACCTACACTTATGGTGAGGGCAAGATGACTGACGATGTTGCCGACTTTTACGAACAACTAAAAGAGCTAGATTTAAGCGGCAAATATTTTGCAGTAATGGGCAGCGGTGACAAGACCTACAACGACCATTTTTGTGAGAATGTTTTTGACTTTGAAAAAATGTTCAAACAAGTTGGTGCTGAAGAAGTTGTCGCACCAGTAACGATTGAAAATGCACCGGACGATGATGCAATCGCTGCAATCGATAAAGCTGCAGAGGAAATGGCTGATCGGTTAAATGGCTAATAGGATTAATCCATGGCGTCATCCCATTAAGTTTGTTAAACGCCACCGCAATCTATTTGTTTACATGGTTTTTGGGTTTATTGCCGCATTAATTAATACAGTTGTCTTTATGGTCCTGCACAAATGGTGGCGCGGAGCAGTTTTCTTTTCTAACATTATTGCGTTTGTAATTTCTAATCTAGCTTCCTACTTCTTTAACCAGAAGGCCGTCTTTATTAATAATGTTGACCAGGATCATTCAACTTGGCACAAGCTAATCGTCTTTTTTACCTATCGAATTATTAGCTTGATTCCTGACCAAATGATTATGTCCGTTGGTATTTCATGGTTGCACCTCAATGCTTTACCAGTTAAAATTATTGATCAAGTATTAGTCGGGATTTTCAATTACCTAACTACACGATCGGTTTTCCAAGCACAGGAAACAACGATGATTGAGAGAGCTAAACAGCGAATGCAAAAGCATAAAAATAATAAATAAAAGTCAAAAATTCTGAAGTGAATTTTTGACTTTTTTGTTTTTAAAATTTTTTATTTATCCGCTTATTATGTCGTTTTATACTTTTTTGAATTGTGTACTCTTCTTCTGTAATTGGATCTACTTCTTTTACTGTTATATTTGTACTTGGTTTTGAATTTGCTTTTTCTTTCCAGCAACTGATACCCGCAATCACTAGCAAAATTGCTCCTAAAATTAAAGCAAAAACCAATAAAATACCTAAATATTGCATGACCAATATAAAAATTAAGAATAAAAATATAAATGCAAAAATCATAAGATGGTATTTTACTCCCTTTCTTCTTTTGTAATTAACTGCTTTTATTAGCTTAGTGTTTCATATATTTACCATTTATGTTTGTCGTGCTTTTCCAAACTGTCTAAAATTTCATATGCTTGTCTTAGAGCTCGATCATCTGGATCTTCATTACTTGATCTTCTCTTTATCCAAGTAACTAATGCACACACCACTAAAATAATACCAAGAATTAAAGCAAAAATTCCCATAAGCCTTAAATATCCTATGATAAAGCTCGCTAACAGAATAAAAATCATTACCATACAAATAAAAAAATACATTTTACTTACTTTTCCCTTTTCTTTAGCTATGGTTAATCCTTGTGAATTTTCAATACTTGACTAATTTTAATAATATAAATATATCACATAATAGAGAATAAATTTTCTTATATTTGGGCATAAATAGAACTTTATGTCAGATTTCTTCTTAAACAAAAAAATAAAGCTGACAGAGTGCTTTACTCTATCAGCTATTTTTAGTTAAATTTAAGCCCTATTCAAAATCTGCCGGCCTAGTCGTCTTTGATTTATCAAAATAATAAGCAATATCATCCATTATTCGCTCAGCGGCGTGGCCATCACCGTACGGATTTTTTGCATTCGCCATTTTTTGATAAGCAGCCTTATCTTCAAGCAGGTCAAGCATTGCTTTGCGTACTGCATCAACTTCGGTTCCAACCAGCTTTAATGTTCCTGCTTTAACACCTTCAGGCCGCTCAGTTGTATCTCTCAGAACTAACACTGGTTTATTAAGCGACGGGGCTTCTTCCTGCACCCCACCAGAATCTGTCATAATGAAATAACTGCGTTTGGCTAAATTATGAAAGTCAACTACATCTAATGGCGCAATCAGATGAATTCGTGGGTCATTACCCAAAATTTCACGGGCAACTTGCTGAACACGTGGCGATAAATGGACAGGATAGATAATCTCAACATCCTCATGACTATCAACTACCTGCTTCATCACCTTAAATACGCGGCGCATTGGTTCACCCTGATTTTCACGGCGATGCATCGTTACCAAAATAATTTTGTGACCTGGTTCAATCAAGTCAAGAACATCATGATGATAGTCTTTTTGAACCGTTTGCTTAAGTGCATCAATTGCGGTATTTCCCGTGACAAAAATATTGTCAGCTTGGTGATTTTCTTTTAACAAATTAGCTTTACTTAATTTAGTTGGGGCAAAGTATAGGTCTGCCAAGTCATCGGTCATTTGCCGGTTCATTTCTTCAGGATATGGCGAATACTTGTTCCACGTGCGCAAGCCAGCCTCGACGTGCCCAATTGTGCTCTGCTCATAGAAGCTGGCTAAGCTAGCCGCAAAGCTGGTCGTCGTATCACCGTGCACCAAGACAATATCCGGCTTTTCCTTCTTAATTACTTTAGCTAAGTCAATCATTACCTTAGCCGTAATTTCTTCAAGCGTCTGATTCTGCTTCATTATGTTAAAGTCGTAATCCGGTTGAATTTTGAAAATTTCCAAAACCTGATCAAGCATTTCACGGTGCTGCGCGCTAACCACCGTCACCTCGTCAAACCGCTCATCAGCCTTTAATCCGAGCACAAGTGGCGCCATTTTAATTGCCTCAGGTCTAGTGCCAAAAACCGTCATTACCTTAATTCTAGTCATAAAAGCCTCCATCTTGATATAATCATACCCGATTTAATAGGCCAAAAACAAGCTTGTATGGTTTAATTAAGACAGAATTTAGAAAAGGTCGTTTATATGAATCACAGTTTTGCTTTATTATTAATTGCTGGGCTTTTTATAGTTTTTGCCAGCTTCAGTCTTGTTTATAGCTTGGATAAGCGGCAAGGTCACAAAACTAGACAAATTTTACTAATATTTGGTATTAGTTGCTTGGTAATCGCTGCTGTCTTAGCAGGATTAATTATTAAAAATCCGTTGGTTTGAAAAGTTTCAGGTTACTTGCTTTTAAGTCTCTTGCATATCAAGTTCAGTTATTTCATTTGAAAACCAGCCATATAATTAAAATATATAAAGCTATTAATAAAAGTAGTACAATAATTTCAGATTTAACTATTGTTTTTATTGATTTTATCTATTTGATAATGTATTTAAAATACTAATAATGAAAAGAGCTTTGAAAAACATGGCAAGAAAAAAGCATAATAGTAAACATTCTCAATCTTGGCATAAGTATTTTGGGATTGGGCTGATTATTTTAATCTCTTTATTTTGTTTAACTACTACATCAATTAGTATTTTTGAAAAAATTTCATTATTATTCTGTCTAGCTTTTTATCTTTTAGGATATTATCTAGCACATAGGCATAGCAAAAGCAAACTTCCCCAAAAACAAGTTAAAAGCCAAATATCTAAAAAACAATCAGAAAACACAAAAATTATAGCAACTGTAAAATACCCACTACTTGTACCAACAGCACAATGTGCACTATGTGGTAAAAATCTTTACCACTGTCAACTTCGGCTAAAATTTAAAAATCTATCATATATTTGTGAAGACTGCATGCTTAAGCACAATTTTCCATTGACTAGTAGATCTATTAATTGGGCTGCAAAACACACAACTGATGATTTTAAGAGATACATTAATAATGGACAAAGTTTTACTAATATTGCATTCAAAAAATCGCCTAAATACTGGTATGAGCGCTTTTGGGTTTGGTTACTCATTTTATTAGCTTTAATACTTTACTTACTTGGAACATCAGAAACTTTCTCTATAAAAATCTTTGTATCTTTTTGTTCAATATTTGGTGTTAGTAAACTTTTTATATCGGATAAAAAAGTTAATGAAGAAATTGAAAAAAAGAATAATTCAAGCTGTGCACTCTGTGGTCAAGATCTTTCTCAAGAAACTCGCTTTCTAAAGTTTAAAAATTCTACTTATATTTGTAAAAATTGTATGCTTAAGTATAAGTTTTCTCCTATTAGTAAATCTCGAGCTTGGGCTGCTTCTCATACCATCGAAGACTTGAAAAAATATCTTGACAATAATCAAGATTTCTCTGATATTATTTTAACTACTGATAACAAGCCAGTAGCACCTAAATTTCGTAATGAACAGCTTCATAAGCCTTGGTACAAGCGTCTCGAAATATGGCTATTTATTATAACGGCCTTTACAGTATACTTGACAGCTTCATCTATAAACATTTTCATCAGAATCATTGTGGCACTATTGGCAGCCTTCTTTGTTTGTGGCGCTCGTATTTCTAGTAAAACTGATTATGACATTTTAACTGAAAAAATTGATAAACAATGTGGACTTTGTAGTCAAGACCTTTATTACAGTGACAAATTTGTAAAATTAAAAGATTCTTCTTATATTTGTCAAGATTGTATGGCTAATTATAAATATGAATCAGTTAAAAATGTTAGCGATTGGATAGCCTCCCATACAATTGATGATTTAAAAGAATACATTGACAAAGGTCAAGATTTTACAGATATTTCTTTAGAAATACAAATACAAAAAGACGAAAAAGATGAATACATAAAAGCTTTCAAAAACAAATCCATTCGATATTCTCATTACTACTTTAATATTGATGCAAGAAAAATTTATATTGCCAAAACACTTTTATTTCCCGACAGATTAGTAGATGCGAGTGAAATTGTTTCATATCACATTAATGAGAAAAAACATATTGAAACTGAAAAATATTTTGTTACGCAATATTTTATTAACAACGTTCCAATGGGGGTAACCAAATATGAAACAAAAAAATATTTGGATCATCTTGGCTTAGTTATTACTTTAACTGACAACAGCGAATTTGAAATTAAATTTTTGATTGTCAAAAGTGAGATACCCTGTGCTCGTGTTAATAGCGCATATTCTCAATTAGAACATGTAACTTCTATTCTCGATACTTGGCAAGATCATGAAATAGACAAGAAACAAATTAATGACATTATGAAAGAACTAGTAAACTATAAAGCATTATTAGAAGCTGACATTATCACCAAAGAAGATTTTGACGCTAAAAAGAAACAATTATTAAACCTTTAACTAAGAATAAGACCTAATTGTTAATTCAACTAGGTCTTTCAATTCAAGATGTTGTAACACTTAAATATTTTATAATGATTGAGATTATTAATGCTTTTTAGTTAATTAAGATTTTGAGATTATCTTTGTAATTAGATGTAATATAATTGCCAAAACAATTGCTATGACGGCAGACGTATAATATTTCTTTTCTTTTTTAGTCATGTTATTTACCGAGATGTCAGTTAGATGCTATCTACACTGTTGTATCGTTCCACTTTCCATTTTTCATTACTCTAATTACTTTAATATTTTTATTACTCCCGCAATTATTACAATTACTAATCCTGCTACAACAAATTTTCTAGGTCTTAAATCAATTGTTGTATTGATAATGATATTACCTTGTTTATTTTGATAATGATATTTGTGTATTTTCATTTGCTTGTTTTCCTCATCATACTTGGACTCCTCACATATTATCAAGGAATCATTATCAGCTAAAATAAAAAATTCTTTTATTAATTAATCATTATACACGTTTATTGTATATAATGATTAGGAAAGGATGATAGATATGAAGAAATTAGTTTATCCTGTTATTATTACTGAAGTAAATGATGAAGACGGTCATTATTTTGTTGCAAGTTCTCCAAATATACAAGGTATGGTTACTCAAGGTGACACTTGGGAAGAAGTAGTATATTGGGCAGAGGATGCCATTGCTACCATGATTGAGGGCGAAGAATATCCTAAACCACAAGACCCGAAAAATTGGAAATTGGAACCTAATGATAAAGTAGTATATATCACTGTTGACATGGAAAAGTGGTTACAAGGAAAGTAATCTAAATTTAGAAACAGTACTTGAGTATTTTGCTAAAAGTACTATTACGATGGTGGTATCAATTAATATTAAAAAATACAGACGACAAATATCTGAAGCTCCCGAAAAGAAGCAATTATTAAGTCTATAAAACACAAAAAATTCCTTCGCGCATAAACACGAAGGACTTAATAGCTACCTAAAGTAATCGACTTTAGAATTTAAAAAGGCTGCGGTCAATAACCACAGCCTTTTCACTTTAATTTATAAGACTTTACCGCCATATTTCAATGACCCCGGTGAGATTTATATATGCTATTTTATGTAATTACATGCCTTAAAAACGTTGATATAACAGTAAACTGCTATTTCATATTATTGAGTAATTTTAACTTTTTAGTCCAAAATTTAGTCCATTGAAATACCACTCGCTAATCCGAGTGGCATTTATCTTTTTAAGACAGCTTCAGTAACTGATCAGATTACTTACTAGACTAAGTTAATAGCTGCTGTCGGCCACAAACGTGGCAATTACTTGATTAGCTAAATTATAACACGTTTGATTCTTTTTCGAAAATTGTTGTCAACACTGCTATATCAATAATATCTCTTTTGAATCTCTTTCGATTTATGTACGAAAAAAGGCCGCTCCAGAGAAATTAATCTCCAGAGCGGTCTTTTCGTATTGGTCCCCGTAGAGATACCAACGCTCGCTATTCAATTATACGTTTTCTACTTGGTCAGCGCAATATTTGCACCACTAAAGCCTTTCTTTAGGTCTTTTCTAAATTGATCCTTAGTAATACCAAGCTTCGTTAGATAACCCCAAGGGTCAGTATGGTTTGTATTACTGTATCCATGCTGAACCAACCAACTATGTGTCTTAATTCCTTTGTAGCCGTTGTCATCTAATGTCAATGGAATGCCATACTTCTTTGCAGCCCACCTGAGCCAGTTAACATAATGTTTATAGGCTTTCATTGCTCGCCTGTGATTAGTAAATTCACAAAGCTCGATTTGAACTGGTGATAGGTTGTTCGCCGGCATTCCTGCTCCCCAAGCTACATAACCAATTTCACCAACTGCATAGATATGTTTGTCATCAACAACCAAGTGAACATAGGTCTGACTAGTATTGATACCAGTTTTCATATTATGTGCTACCGCCCATGCTTCGCCATTAGGTGTGGCAGTAGAGTGAGCTACGATAAACCTACGTTGAGCAACTTGTGAACTACCTTCATTAGCACCAAGTGCGTATTTATAATTACGTTTCATTATTTAGCAACCTCCTTATTAGCATCAGTTACCGGTGTAGTACCAGTCTTACTTGGCTTCTTTTCATTCATCTTGGCAACTTCTTTTTCCGCAAATGCCCGAATAGCTGCTTCAATGGTAGGGTCAATTTTGACACCGTGACTAGTTAAGATATTTACCACACTAGTGATTACGATGTCCATCTTTTTCGTGCCATCACCGCCAGTAGTTTCCGCTTCATGAACAAAGGCCGCTGCTAAATTAGGAATTTCAGCCACCCATTTATTTTTGATAGTATGGTGCTCGCCATAAACCTTAACGCTAACCCATGCCACAATAGCAATAACTACTAAACCTGCATAACCTAAGTCTAAATAATCTTTAATGCTCATCTTTCAGTCTCCTTATCAATAATCGGTAATTTCTTAGTTTCTTCATATAGTTTGGTTCCAGCACCATTGCCATGTAGTGCCTTATAACTTTTATAGATATTATCCAAGCGATTGTTCTGTTCTTCTGTACCACCATCTTGACGTTTGATTTTAAAACACAGACCGTCTAATTCTGAATGCAACACTTCTTTTACACCATCACCAATATCATTTAGCTTGTTGTTTAAGTTTTTTAATGTCTTCTCAATGTCTGGTATTTCTGAAGTTAATTGCTGGTTTGTTTTTACTTTTTTACGATGTCCAGTCCATAGACCAGCGAAAAATTGAATAATACCTGATTCTATAATTACTTGTATCAAGCTACTCCAGTCCAATAAAATAGCACCTACTTACTATTTTCAGTAGATGCTTCATATTCTTCACCTGTAATTCGCTTATAGGCTGCCGCGTCAATCGTTCCTAGTACCACAAACGAAGCAATTTTAGCCTTGTCATAAATTTTGGAATTATACAATGATTGATATACCCGTTCCATCATTGGTGCAAATTGTTTTAAATTAAACATTATTCTGCCTCCTTTCCTGTATCAGCTGTAGGAGTGCCTGCCATTGCTGCCATCATTTGTGACATCATATCAACAACATTGCCAACTTGTTGTCCAATCGTTGTTTGGCCCGTTTGAAGTGAGGTAAGTGTCTGATCAACTTTTGCTTTATCTTCCTTAATTGATTGTGTGTCAGTCTTTACGTTTTTAACGTCAGCTGACAGCTGATTGATTAGCTGACCTTGAGCATCAGGTGCAAACTCAAACCACTCACGCTTATTCCAGTCATACTTAGGCGACTTAATAGATGGGTCTGGTGCTTCAGCCACAAAAGGATAAGGGATATAATCACCAAAAGGCTGTTCCTCTCTGTCAATTGCATACGGCACCTGATTGTCACTACGATAATAAATATATGTTTTTGCCTCTTCTGTCATTTTAAATTTTCCTTTCTATTAAAAAAGCACTCATTAAGAGTGCGTTACAGCGGTGTTGCACCGCCAAAATCCGATATTTTTAGCCAAACAATTCCTGTGTAATATTCATAAGCGTGTATTTCACATCTAACTAATGCATAGTCTTCACCATTATATTTAACAATTTGATTAATTATGACTCTTTGGTAGTTAGAAAAACTTATATCGTCAATACTTGAACCCAGATATGTATTATTTGCTGTCATAACTGGTTCACCATTTACAACATTAAAATCATAACAAGTTTTTGTTTGATTATTTTGAGCAAAGCTAAAGTATCTCGGTAAATAATTTTCCATCATCAGCTTCTGACCAGCATAAAATAAATGGTCATATCGTTTGCCATTGTACATCAGCATGGAATCACTTCCATGCTGAAGAAGTTTCTAAGAAGGTTGATAACTAGGGCTTTTACCCCCCCCAGAAATTATTTTAACTTCTGTTGCCCTTAAAAACATTGAAGAATAAAGGTAATCTAAATTTCCACCTTGATTAACCAATACTTTCTTACATTGATAAAAGACAGTACCATCATTACTTATCAAAATACCGGTTATTGTTGTAGTTTGATCATAGTTAATAGTGTCTATCAAAGTAGGAACCATATCGTTTTCATCTTTAAAACCAAAAAAAGAAGTATTATTTGGTATTAATACATTTTTACCTACTACATTTTGACGCCAATTATACCCACCTAAATAAAAATGATCATGTTCTTTGCCGTTAAAAATCATGCAACCACCACCTTAAAAGGTTGATATACCGGTGGCTTAGCTGATCGGCGTACCCCCCCGAAATCTGACATTTTCACATAAGCCATTTCACACTGCCAACTACCCGGACCATCGTCTAAAACAACTTTTACCATGGCATAATCTTTATTATCTTGTGTAACTATATTATCTACCCAAGTTTCCGTAACAGCAGTACCAGCTTGATTACAAACTGCCCAAGCGGCATAACCATTGGGATGCAGTATTCCATCATCTTTGACAGCATAGATCATACATCTTTCCCCAGGATTTTTGCCAAATTTGTATTTCTTAGGAAAATAATTAGCACTATGCCATTTCTGACCATCCATAAAGAAATGATCATGTTGCTTACCATTAAAAGTTATCGCCATAATATCTCCTTTCTAGTCGCCAAAAACAATTACACTAGGATGAGTTTTCGAATATGTTAATGCTGCTGCATCCGTTCCAGAATCATGGGTGTATTCGCGATTTTCCAATGTTGTTACTCGTCCTTTAAGATTACTAATATCCTGTTTAGGTGCAGTTAAAGCAACATTAGCATAGGTCTCCGCATCATTTTTAGCCTTACCTGCAGCATTATCAGCATATGCTTTATTAGAATAGGCATACTCACTAATCATTTTTAATGCCGTGGCTAGTTGCTCATTAGAGTAACTACCATCGTCTTTTCTAATAGGGAAAGTATAAGCATCATTACCATTAGCAAAAAAGCCACTATTGGTTAAAGCACGTCCGATCCATTCTACTTGGTCGAAGAAGTGCTGTGACTTGCCATTAATCTCGGGCATTCTTTGGGCATCACCGCCCCAAAGCTTTATAAAATTATTTAATAATTCATAAACAGTATGCCCGTCTACTTGCCCATCTGCTTTACCATTTAAAGCTTTTTGTGTGTCTTGCTTAAAACTATTAAAATCTTTACTGCTCGTCATATCTTCCGGGGCTGGTGACCAATCTGTCACAACTGTGCCATACTCTAGTTTGGTTTTAGAACTATCTTTTTCAGCTTCTGAGCCATAATTCACAGACACTCTTAACCAATATGCTTTACTAGCATCAAATTTTCTTGCTATCACATCAGTATCTGCTGTCCAGTCCGCACCAGTGTTAACTTTGTCAATCCAATTTTTATTTTCATCATAAAAATCAATCTGAACATTACTTTGATTACTTTTAATGTAATCGCTCGGATGGCTAAAACTTAGAATAAAAGGCGTTCGGTATGCTGAGCGGATATAATCCGTATGCCAATCCGAAGTGCTATCCTGGATTCCACCTTGTGCCGTATGGTCAAGCCAACCGTGCTGTAGCGTGGATTTGACAAAAAGATTAGTTCCACCAACCTTAAAGTCTTTACTATCAACTTTATCATCAGGGTTAGGCAGCCAAGTCATATCTGGTGGTGTGCTAGCATTTTGCCAGCAACTAGCTTTAAGACAGCTCCAAGCCCCTACATAGGCACTAGAAGAATGAATCGAAATAGTTACATAGCTAACTTCTTTAATTTCAATAGTAGCGATTACTCTTCCTTGAGAACCAGCTACTATCAAATTACTGTCTGCTGCACCATCGCTTCCCGCTGCTATATGTAGCTGAGCGCCAGCTGTCCCAGAAGAAAATTTGGAATAATCAATATTAACAGCAACACTGTATTTACCCGGTGTTGTTTGTAAAGTACATATTTGAGTATCATCATTAGCAGCAATAGGATGTAATACTTTACTTGTTCCTTTCAGCAAATTTGGCGCAAATACAGGAACAAAAATGTTTTTATTATCATCTACTGCAGCCCCATTTACTTTTTCAGCCTTTGTGTTGTTTAAACTGTCTAATGTTTGTTTAACTGAACTGTTGTAATGTGGTATGTTCTCAGAAGTAAGCGAAACATCTTTAGAAATAGGATCCGGTTTAATTAGGTTTACACTTTCTACCTTGCCAGCTTCTTTGATGCCGTCTTCTAACTGTTTTTTATCCTTATCATAAGTAGTCTTATCAACTTTTTTCTCAAGCTCGTCATCAACATATTTTTTAGTCGCCACGCCTTCTTCAGTGACGTTAATCGTCACACTGCTAGACTGCCCAACTACCACATACATCGTTACGTTGAATTGGAACATTGCTTTGTCGTTAAAGTCAGGCATATGCTCCGGATCAACAGCTGTGGCAATGGCATACAAAAATTCGCTGCCACCATCTTCTTTGGCATACAAACCAATCGCATTGACGCTGTATCCATGTGCCAATTCTTTGTTATTGAACTTCAAGTCCATGCCAATTACAGTATCTTTATCTAATGCTGTATCTTCAACATCAGTAATCACGCCATATTGCATAATGCTTGGCAGCTCAGTCATATTCTGCAATTCAGCAATGCTCTTGTCAGATAGATTTTCTGAACTGGTAGCTGCTTTAGTAATGCTGAATTTAGCCTGTCCAGTGTTAACTTTCTTAGCTAATTCAATCCCAGCATTCGTCAGCACGGTCTTATTATATTTTGACATTTTTTATCACTTCCTTTAAAAAATCTGCGATACATTTGCATCGATTACCGTTGTCACTTTTGACTTCATACCAATGCCAATAAATAAATCAGTGCCAATCAATGCCTGTTTTAAAGCAATCTTGATTTCGTAAAGCATGTTAGCTGGTAGATAAACATTCAGAATATATCTAATATCGTCAATTTGCGTATTATTTATGCTAGAACTAGTACCTTCAACAATCACATTCTGCCGATCAATTGTAATATTTATCGGTATTTTCAACGTCTTAAATAGTTCTCGTAAATATCTAATTGTTATTGGTCTTGGTGGCAATAAGTGCATCAGCACCCGATTTTGTCTAGTAACTAAATCATCGCCAGGGCTTGGTTGCACACCGACTTGATTCTCAAATACCGCAATGCCCCTGCTATCGGTCTGTGTTACAAATTGATTGAGCAGCGTTCGAATTTGTTTACTCTCAAATTCATCTAAGACTTGCCCGTGCGCATGCATAATTGCCTGCATTTCGTACACGTCTTGGTAGTAATCTGGTAAATAATTCATCAAGTTATTACTCATTCAGTGTCACCGCCCCTAGGATTGGCAATTGCGAAGTATTATTATCAAACACCAACTTAATATCACTGTCAGCACCATTCAAGCTAGGAATTGTGGCATTCATTACGCCTTCAATTTGCATAATTTGTGACAATATCTTTGATCGGTAAATCATCATGGCATAGCCGCGTCCTGTCTTAGGATCAATTAAATTCCATGAAGCTCGCAAATTCTTAAAGTACTCGGTCAATTGGTCGTTAATCTGCTGTTTCACTGCTTCTGCACTGTGTTGACTGTCAATCTGTATATTCGTTGCAATATCAACGGTCAAGGCTGTGGGTGCAGTTACGGTAACCTGATGGTCAATCGGTGCCAAACCATAGCCTTGAGCTTCACTGTTGGTAGGGTCAATCAGATTCTTAACTTTTATAATTAAGTCCTGATTAGCCGGCATTAATGAATTATCTAAAACAACTAATTTAACCGTCCCAGCACCATTCCAAACTGGATAAACCTGTGTTGCACCGACTTCAGTAATCTTGCTGGTCATTGCTAGGTAGTCCGCAATATTGCCACCGTAGGCAATCCAATCATCCGAACCCAGCAGTCTTGCTCGTAAGTGGTCGTCAGTTTCTTCATCTCGAGCTGGTGCAATAATTTCGATAATCTCGGCCCAAGACAACTCGTCATTTGGCGTAACCGGTAAAATCTGCCCCAAATAGCCGTTAGGTGTTGTGCCAGGATCATCAGCTGTCATCGCAACCGTTAAGTCATCATAAATTTGCGTAACGGTATAAAAAATAGGCGTTTCACCAATACTTGCAAATTGGTCGCCTACCTGTACATTTGTTAATCCGTTGCCATCACTATCAGTTATTTTTGCTTTAACTTCGGTTTGAGTCGCCGCATATCGAGCTGTCCCTCGCTCTTGCGCACGGTAGTCCAAGAACTCGCCGTCTGCTGTTCTTACATATGTCTCTTTAATAATCATGGCCATACGCTGATTCTCTTGAGCCATAACCAAAGCAGCGGGGGCAATTGCATCATAAATTACCGAACCTTCACGCTTATCAATGTCGTCTGGTACTGCGTCCAGCATTTCTTCCATATAGTAGTCAACATCGTGTTCTTCAAATTCCGCTGCTAAATCATCTGGTGTCACTTATCTTCACTTCACTTTCTATTGGCACATCGCCATAAATTGTGGTGCAAGTCCCCGTCACGGATAACGTAGTGCTATCTGACTGCTCAATGCTGTCAATCGTCACTTCAGTCACCCGGTCATCATCAAGTAGCGCTTCTTCCAGCATTCGCTTGATCTCAACTCGCGCATAAGAAAACGACTTGCCGAATAAATCTGGTAAGTCGTTGCCATATTGATCTGAATATATTGGATAAACAAAGCGTTCAGTTTTCAGAATTTTCCACACTGCCTGCACCATCGCAGGTAAACCATCAGCTTTACTACGTATGCGGCTATTCTTGATTTGAAAAGTCAGCGTCGGTTGGTCCTCTTCAACTTCCTCATCATTATCTTGGTCTTCATCAACAGTATCTAAATCATCATCTTCATCAATAATCACATCATCATCGTCCACGACTTATCACCTCCTTATTCAAGTTTTAGCGGTTTATTTGGTTCACGTTCAAACAAGTAGAATTGCTGGCCACCATCTGCCCGGATCATACTAACTTTATCGCCAGCTTTTAAACTGTTATCAAGCTCATATCTGACCTTTTCAATCAATTCAGGACGATTGCCTGACGCACTGCCAACTTTGTCACTATGGGCATAAACCTTAACTCTGCCATTCAATACAATCTTGCCAATATTTTTGCCCAGCACGATAAAATCGTCGGTCAAAATCATGTCGTTGGCCAATTGTACTTTTAACGGGTCAACTGAATCAACCGTGCCATAAACAATATCGCAATATTCATTGTCAGAACCGCCTCGCTCGTGCATCATTCTGTAGAGTCGTTCGCCAGCCATGATGCCATCACCTTCATTTCTAAACTGCAATTATAATCAGTGCCAAAATTATGCGTTGCTTTCAGAATCCCGCAGTTCTTGATTGTTTTATAACCTACGATTTTTACTTCAACCGAATTGCCAGCCACTAAATCAAGATTTCCTAAACAATCAATCGTCAATGTCTTATTGGCCAAATCCTTTTGCTTTAAGACATTCTTCGCTTGCTTAACCATTTGCGCATGATTAGCTTTGCTCTTCTTATTCTGCGTAATCTGTAATTTGCCCCAGCGCTTCACGCTCGGCATCTTTTTAGTTACTGACTTAAAGCTAGTCTTAGAAGGATTATCGCCTGAAGCAGTAGCTGTTTTCGACTTAGACTTCTTAACATTTTTCTGAATAATCTTAACTACATTTGCTGTGTTATCAATATCCTTAGAAAAAGTGAAGCTAGTCATGCCAGAATCAGGATCCAGAATCAGCTTAAGCTTCTTACGCGGTGCCCGACATAACTCAACTCTTGAGTAATTGGCATAGATGAAATACATGTGCCCAGTTGATCGCAACGTCTTAGATATTGCTGACTTAAGCATGTCAAAATATGACTTGCCGTCACAAACTTCTGCAGCTACTTTATGCTTAGGCTTATTAATCACTTTATGACTGATACCTGCACGCTTGCAGACGTTATTAAACCGATCAGCGATTGTTCCCGTCTTCCAGACAATGCTGTCCTGATTCTTCAAGTATCGCGTCTTATCATACGCTACGACAGAAACAACTTTTTCATGAGTTAGCTTGGCGTTAAACACATAACCATAAAAGACTTTATGGTGGTCCCAGTAAAACTTAACAATACTACCAAGTGCTGGTAGATATGTCTTGTCCTGATAGATCAAGTCAAAATTAAGCTGACCGGCCGAAAAATTTAAATCCGTTACCCATTTCAGATTGGCTACAATGTTTTTAACATCGTAGCCTTTCTTTTTGTCCCTAGACCATATTTGGAAAAAGGTTATCATGCTCGCTTTACATCACCTTTCTTAACCCAACCTCGTGCTCCTCCTGACAGCGTTGAAACGTGAATCGGGTACTTGTGGCCCGTTGCAACATTCGTAATCTTACGCTTTGCATTCTTCTCATAAGCTCCTGGTCCTCGACCATCACTATCTAAGTGCAGTCTGCCATTCACAATCACCGTTGAACCTCTGCCAATCTTCTTAGCAGGACTATTACGGTTCTTCTTATGACCAGACTTGCGCTTTTTCTTCTTCTTTTTAACTTTCTTATACGTTGCTTTTCGATAGTCCTTCAGCTCCAAAGTGTAAATGTACTCGCCATCATAACCATCTTTGAATCCTGGCTCAAAGCTAGCAATCGTCATTGTTCTACTTAGTTCAGTCGAAGCAACCACCAGCTGTACTCGACCTTTACTCTTCTGAATTTCTTTTAGCCAATCAATATAGTAGGTTGGTTGTTGAAAATCAGTTGTTGAAACAAAATGATCGTCTTTAGGAAAGGTACTCGCAATTTCAATCGTGCTAAGCTTTAGCGGGCCCAGTTGGTTAATCTCACCCAGGTTAATTACGGTCTGTGTCTTATCATCAGATTCATACTTGATTTTTAGGTCACTTGGATTAAGCGGCAACTCAATTGTTGAGTTATCAGCATAGTTAGTTAAGTAGACGGCAAATCTATCATCATTGTCCATTAAAGCCTCCTATTATCAATTTCAACCATGCGTTCTTCAATTGCATCAATTACATCATCAGCTGTCTGTTGTGGCTTGCTTGCACCGTTAACGACAATGGCACCCTTAGCAATGGTAACAACTTGGCTATTACTGTTGCTGCTACGATTAGAAAATACCTGGCTACGTGCCAAACTTGCTGGTGTTATTGAACCAGAACCAGCATAATTAACACCCACAGTGCCACCTGTATTAGCGGCATCAATTAATCCAGCTCCTGCAGCACCAACTAAACCAGCCGTCTTATTCATCCCTAAAGCCATACCTTGACCGATAAAACTACCAACCTCAGCAAACAGCCGTGATGGTGAATGAATTTGTGCTTTTGCACGTGCTGCTCGATTAGCTTGTGCAACTAATGCATTAGCTGCAGCGGCTACTGCACCAACCTCTGAACGCATACCAGCTGCAAGTCCAGCGCCAATCATAACGCCTGCTGACCGCATGGCACCTGCGCCACTTCTAGCAACGGCAACAGACCTTGTAATAGCAGAATGAACAGCAGCTACCATTCGATTGCCACCACTTCTAACTGCAGCAACAGCCTGATTCATACCAGACCTTACTGCAGAAACTGAACCTGCCATTGATATGTTACTTATATGTGGTGCTGTAATAGTCTTAATCTTCGGCATCTTAGGCTGTGGAATAACTGGCCTTGCGACTTTAACATGCAACGTCTTTAGCTTAGGTACTTTAGGAGTTGGTATTTTCGGCTTAGCAACTTTAGCTTTGATGGTCTTCATCTTAGGAGCCTTTGGTGTTGGCACCTTAGAAGTAGCAACTTTCATTTTAATTGGTTTACTGCCAAGTTTAGACTGAACTGCTTGTTGTGTACTATTTAATTTAGAAGTATCTGCTTTAACTGGCAGCTTAACGGCTGGATTCTTTAATCCAGCTGCTCCTAGTGGATCAGTATCGAACTGATAACCGACTTTAACTTTTTTATTTAATCCTGCCTTATTAGCTGCAACATTATTCATATTTAGTACTCTGGCATTGCTCAGAGCAATGTCAGGTACCTTAATCCCATTTAAATCAGATTGAGTGGTCTTAGCTTTACTATCAATGTTACTCAAAGCATTTATGAATCCTGCTGTTGCACCATTTTTACCAATATTACCTAAGTTGCTAAAAGTATCTTTTAAGCCATTAACATCGGATTTAACTTGGTTAATTGCATTTCTTGCATTACTAAAGCTCCAATTTAAAGTAAACAAGTCCCTTAAAGCTTGTAATACAACATTAATTGCATCAACAAGAAATCTAAAAGAAAAAATCACAATTGACACAATATCAATTAACATTGAAAAGAGGTCCACAACCACAGCAACTGCTCCTGCTAAAAGATATAAAGATCCAACTATTGCACCTGCTATTATCATCCCAATAGTACCTAGCAATTGACCTACAGGCGCTAAAGCATTACCTAAGTTACCAATAGCTTGCCTAAACGGCTCAAAAATCGCCCCTAGATTACTAAAAAGATTAGAAATAAAATCATGAAATCCTAAAAAGTTGTTCTGCCATGCCCATACCGCTGTAAAAATTACAATTGTTATAACTCCTAATACTGCTGCTATTGTGCCAATTGCTGCTCCTAGACCAGCTTCAATGGCTGGTCCAATAACTTCCATAATTTCAGATATAGAAGAAATAGCACTGCCTATCAACGATATTCCGCTAACTACGCCTTTTATCGCTTTCAGTGCTACCAATGCACCAGCAAATATTTGAATTGCTTTAGCAACTTGCTTTATTTGACCAGGATTTAATCGACTTATATTTCGTAATCCTGCAACAACAGCTGTAAATACGAGTCCTTTCATACCACTTTTTAAAATAATAAAAGCGGCACCTAAAGCTTCAAGTGTAGCAGGATTCATTTGTCCTAATGCTCTAGCTATTCCATCTATCGTATTAGCAACTCCACTTACTACACTACCTGCAAAACTACCAAGTTGAGTAAAGAAATTATTATTTCCCCCAGACGAAGCTTTGGTCATGATGTCAGTAATAATGCTTCCTATGTCTTGCAGCGTTTTTTTAATTTCTATTCCTGCACCCGACATTTCAAATCCTTTAGTCACGTCACTGAAAGCCGACTTAATTCTATCGAATACATTTAAAACCTTGTCTGCAAGACTATCAAAGTTCATATCACTTAATTTGTCAGATAATTTACTAATGGCGTCAATACCAATTTGACTGAATTTCTTGAATTGCGGTTGTAATTTATTAGCTAACGTTTCACGTAGTCCATCTGCTGCTTGACCTACAGTCTTATACTGTGTTGCCATTTTACTAAAGTTTGCATTTGTTCCGACTTCAGCAATCGCTTTAAGCAAGTCAGCCGATTTTAATGAACTATTCTTGCCTTGAGAATTAGCAATCAGCTGAGCAGTTGTCATGTGCATTTTCTTGGCAACTGCCGACATCCCTGCTGGTGCCTGTTCCATCATTAGCTTTAAGTCTTGCCACTGAACCATTGGCTTGGCAGCCATTTGGGTAGCTTGTTCTGACAAGGTCTTCATTGCTTGCTTTGGATCAGTAGCCGAAGCGGCTAATCCAGCAAAACCTTTAACTAGTTGTCCAGTATTTTTTGTGCCAATTGCGGCTAACTGACTATATGTTGAAGCCATATCACTAGATGAATAAATGGTTGCTTGAGCAAACTGTTGCATCGAAGCTCTAGCACTAGCAATTTGTGCTGGCGTCTTACCAATCTGACGCATATTGCCATCGAAAGTATCCCATGCAACTGTTGACTCATTTAGTTCGCCAACCATACTGCGAATGCCGCTACCAGCTAATGCCATGCCTTTGCTAATCGTACTGCCGACAACCTGTGCGCCAACCATCGATTTAAAAAATCCATTGGATTGCTTAGTGGCATTGCCAAACATATTGCCACCGCTCAAGGCACCCTTTAGCCTGTCAAAGCCGCTTGTTCCAGCACTAAGCCCTGACTCAAGCTTTCTTAGTGTTCCACTAAAAGCATCATTTAGCCTGATAGTTGTTTCAATTACTCCCATCTAAAACCTCCTTTCTTGCAATAACAAAAAAGGGGCAAGACCTAATCACTAGACCTTGCTCTCCCTTTCCATTTTCTTTATTTCTTCTTCCTCATGTTTCTGTCTAACTTCAATTGACGCAATAATTAATGACTGCTCTCTTGCGCTTAATTCTGTCCATTGTTTTGGTGTCCAGTGGTATTCATTAAGTACGTAATGATAAGCGCCAAAGTCGCCAACTGAGTTCTCAATTAGTTTTTTGCTGTATTAATAACGGCTTCGGAATCCTCGATTCCTGAAATCTTCATAATACGGTCAGCGAGTTCACTATATTCGCCAATGGTTAACATTCTTTGCAGTAATTTAGCAGCATCGCCATTAACTACACTATAACTTTTCATCAGTTCTGCATTATGCAGGTCAGGCGAGACAACACTGGCTTCGACAATCAAGTCAGTGAATTTGTTCTGGTCAGTCTGAGCCTCATACTGATGTGTCTTACTGTTTAATTCTTGTTTAGTCGCCTGATTACGTAATTTTGTCACATCGTCAGCCAATAGTGACTTAATTTTAAACGGCGATTTAAAACGTTTAAATTTAACGTTTTCCGTTTTAACGGGATTTTCTACATTCTTCATTAAAAAGTCATTGATATTTTCAGTCATTTTCATTCTCCTTAAGCTAAACTACCGTTAAATTCATTAATTAAGCTAAATCCTTCAAACGAGAAGTCAGATTTAACTTCCATTACACCATCATCAGCCTTGAAATCGGCAATCGGAATGGTGTCAAGGTTGACATTATTGAGTTGAACAACTTGCTTTCCCCAATCAGTCGTCTTGTCCTCAATCGTTAAAGTAATATCAAAGTACAAGTCACGACCATTCTGAACATAAGGCATTGCTTGCTTAATCCAATTAGAGTTAATCAAGTAGCCGCTCAACGTTCCAGTTCCTTCAATAGAAGTGGTCTTCTTCCGCTTCCAGTGCGTACCTAGTGTTTGAATATCTTCCTTTTTCTTCTCTAATTTGGCTGTAAATTCGTTGCACTCAATCATCTTATAGACTTGACCACTAATCGTTAGTGTTACAGTCGCTTCCTTGGTCGAAATTGCATTTCTACCATTTAAAAAATCACTTGCTTCTAAAGGCATTCATTTGTCCTCCTTATCCTACGTTAATCGTGACGTACAGCTTTTCCATCGCGTCCACAGGCTTGACTGCCAAATCGACAACAACGGAATCACTATCTTCGCCCGGATTAACCGTAATATCAGTTGCACTAAAGTCTTGAATTACGTTACTGTCGTTTAAACCTTGTAAGTAGCTTACTCGATTAGCTTTAAACAAGTCGCGGCCAGCGGCGTTATTGCCAACCTTACCCAAGTAGCTTTGTTCAAATACTTGTTCAGTATCAGTCGCAATCTCGTCCAATACCCGCAGAACTTTGTTTTTGCTGAAACTCTTAGGCTTATCCTTAGTGAACTTTGTCAGTGAATTGATATCCTGCTCAATTACAACTCGTTGACCTGGACGCGTTGAAAAGACAATCTGACCAGCATTCAGCGCTGAGATGGTTTTTTCATTATTTAAGCGCGGATTAGCACTAATTGCGTCTTCAATTTCTGTATAAGTTAGCGATGCTGACCCATCAACTGAACTGGACAGACCAGCAAAGTAACCGGTAGCATCAGTCACAGATAAAGTAGTGCCATCACTTAACGTTAAGCCGTTAGCGACAACTGAAATGCCTTCGTAATTGACGTTATTGATACTTGAATTTGCCGGAATCACGCCGCGAATCTTCATGCCCTCCGTATCTCTTAGACGCTTAACCGTAGTAACTAACAAGCTATGAATATTGCTGTTTTCTGGATAACCAGCCGTGGTGACAACTGAGTAGTTCTCAGTTTCCATTGCATCGCTCATCAGATCTTCAGTATTCGCAGGCGTGGTTGTCCCACCAGTTAACTTGTAGCTCGCAGCTGCACTGATTGCTTCCAACTTACTTTGACCACCATCTTCAGCGGTTAAAGTAATGCCGATATAATCGTTACTTACAAGGCTTCCAGCCGTTGTTGTAGTCACTGTTTGCTCATCGACAATTTCAGTGCCGAATAACGTTGTCACATTAACAATCGTTGTGTTATTTGGATCCTTTTCCAAACTGATAGAAATATCATTACCTCTTGTACCTGGATATTTGGCAATAAACTTCCAAGGCAAAGCTGGGTCGTTAAGACTGGCTCTAGTACCATCGTTTGTATTTAAAAAGAGGACCGTTTCAGCCCCCTTGAGTACCTGTTTCAATGCTGTAAGTTTCGGATCATCAATCGTTGTCCCAAGTAATTCTTTAAAATTACTATCGTTATGTAATTCAATTACTCCCTTTTCACCCCAATTTAGCTGAGCATTGCTTAGTAGCAGCGTTCTTCCTAAGCTAGAGTCAGAAGTTGGTTGAGCAACGCCCTTAACATTGATATATGCTCCTGGGCGCCGTTTATTTTGCGTTTTCCATGTTCCGCCTGCCATTTAAATACCTCCTTTAAATTTCTTAATTTCTACTTGTAATTCTTCAATTGTATATGTCTTATCGTCTTCTAAAACAGTACGTAAAATGTCCTTATCAACGGTTTCAAACAAGTTACTATTGAGAATAGCTTTCTTCGTAAACCTATTTTCTTGCTTAGTAACAGTGCTAATAGGCTTTTCCTGCACTGTTGTGTCAGTCTTTGACTCCGCCATTTACCTCTACCTTTCTTTGCTTAATCGTATTATCTTGCTTGATTGCCCATGTCCAAACCTCAAATTTAACTTCCAGCACTATGTTAGCTGTATCAATATCAAATTCTCGGTTATGAATATCGGCAAAATTCATTAGCTGTGTAAAATTGTCTAGCAGCTTGTCTTCCACACGCTCCATATCTGCATTTGGATGGTCAGAGCTTGGAAAATACACTATCTGGTAGTGATATTTTCTGTCTTGATTTTCAAATAGTAGTGGTGTCGTTGCAGTCAATATTTTTTGAATAAAAAAAGACGGCTCCTGAAAGTTGCTGTCTTGGTTCTCTGTATAAATTACTGCATCTGGAAAGATTGTTGCTATTTCGTTTGCTATGCGCTCTGTAATTGTCATGATAATAGATTCCTAAACTTAACTAACAATGGCGTAATTAAGAATGGCAATTGGCTTTCAATCTGCGTTTTTGACCTCTCCATAAAAAATTGTCCAGGTACCCAACTGCCACCACCACGAGTTCGGTGTCCGTTCTCAACAAAGGACGCATATTCAGTATTGTTACTGAGTTTCATGTTCCAGCTCATGCCGTCATAGTGCGGACCAGATACAGTCCAAGAACGTCTTAAATTACCAGTATCAACTGGCGTATTAGCTTTGAACTGCTTAAGTGACTGCTGACCAATTCTACCAGCACTCTCACCAATCGCTTGCTTTAACTGACCACTATTTACGGCATTCGTAATCTTATCTGTAAAAGCTTTAAACTCAGTATCATCAACCGTGCCTAAACTCATGCTTTCTCATCCCTCACCATTGCCAGTTCTTGATGACTAGCATAACCGGTATAGCCTTTGCTGGCTCGCTTATATTGGACAACTTTGCCATTTATATCAGTTACACTAATACGGCTGCCTGCCGGAATATCAATGCCGGTTCTAATCAACAATTCTGCATCATATTCGTCAGTACCAAAAAACGACTGTGTGCTGGCTTTTTGCCCTTTTAGGATAACTTTACACGGTTCATCAGAAACAATCGTTACGGTCTCACTATCAGTGATAGCGTCATGCTTAATTGCACGCTTGCCAGTAATCGTTGCCTTATCATGCCAAAGCAGTGGTGCTGCCCTGGTTAATCCGCCAAACATACTCATTGTGGTGGTAACCTCCTAAATCTGTTCAATATCGAGCGAAAATCATCGCTGATGGCATTAACTACCTGCAAATCTTTATAGACCTCGCTTGGTTGCTTAAACGTAACTGAAACATCGCCCTCGGTGATTGAACCCACGTTGCTGTCGTTCTGTTCTCTGTTAAGCCAGCCGTGAGTATCAAGCAATTGCACGGTTAAACTAACAATTGTGCTGCATAACTCTGCTGGCAACTCATCAATCGGCGTATTGCAGTAATTAGCAACATCATTGATTGCTTTTTCAACTGTAAAATCAACAACATTTTCATAACTTGGATTGTTGTCACTATTGGGTAGTAGCAGTTTAGTCTTCTTAACTACATCGTCATATTTCGAATAGTTCTTGTAGTCCATTGCGACCACTCCTTAACTACTTGCTAGACTTAGTTGCCGCTTTCTTTGTGTCATCTGTCGAATCTTCTTGCGTACTTGGTGCAGCTGATTCACTTGAAGGCGTGCTTGGCGCTGAAACAATTGGCGCATCTTTAACCGTAGCAACCAATACCTTACTTGCATTCTGCATATATGGCGCTGAAATCTTTGACGCATAAATGCTGTTGATCTGCTTAGCTACATCACGTGTGTTTTCTACAAGCAAATCACGCTTGTTATAAATCTTAAATGCACGTCCAGTATTGAATTCAGTAATCTTGCCATTTTCGTCACGGTCACTGTTAGCTTTAATGTCATCACTGCCAGAATAGACAACTACTACTTTACCCTTAGCCATCTTGTCAGTAGTAACCACAGAAGCACCGAGTGCTAACGGCATTGCTCCACTAACAACTAATTGTGCACCTGTATCAGAGCCGCGTGTGTAGTCACGTACAGAGCGGCTAATCTTAAGCGCATCTGCTGGATTGGCAATAATTGTGTAAGCAGGACTACCACTTTGCGTACCAAATGTTGCCCGAAAAGTATCAATACCATCAATACTTAATGGAACATTTGATAAAGTGTTGCTTGATGTGAGTGCAGCTGCTAGCAATTTATCGTCAATTCCTTGTGCAATCGCATTTGTTAACTGGTTAACTGCTTGTTGAGCAGCAGCACCTACCGAATTAAGAATTGCTTCATCTGTTAGCTGTACTCCTAAACCAATCTTAGAAACCTTTGCTGTCGTGAAGCCTTGCTTCAATTGTGATACTGGAATTGCTTCACCTTCACCTACATCTTGCGCACCACCAATCGTTCCCCAGGTTGGTACTGTCACAGTATCTCCAGGCTTGCCAACTAGCGTGTTATCAACGTCAGCCAGGGGCAAGAATGCCATTTGTTTTGTATATCCATTTTCAATAATTGGAGCTAAGACTTCAGGGTCTAAAAACTCTTGTGTTGTTGTTAAATCTGCCATGTTTTATTCAATTCCTTTCTTGAATTCTTCATTTTCTCGTTCAAAAAGTTCAGGGTTATCACGCTTTAGCTGAACACGCTCAACAAGTGATAGATCTTTAAATGCCTTGGTATTAGTTGCAGGGCTACCACTAGCTGGGTTGTATGGCTGTTTGCTGCCTTCGTCAAACAAATACGCATCGCTCTTCTTAATCGCCGCTATTTGCTCATCTAAGCCAATCAATTCACCTTTATCATTCAGTTTGATGTCATCCATATTCAGCAAGCCTTTAATCGCCTTTGGATTGCGTACCTTGTCAGCTGTCAAAGCCTGATTAATCGCATTAGCCAACTTAGTTTGGCTCAATTGTTGATTAAGCTGCTCGGTATCTTGCTTATACTTGTCTTGCCAATCCTTAAGTTGCTTAGACAAGTCCTCATTATCGCTAGACTCTTTCCGCAGCTTCTTTAAATCCTTATCTCTATTAGCTATCTGTTGTTTCAAACTTTCATTTTCCGTGCTAAGCTCGGCAGCATTGCCTTTGGCTGCATTAATGTCCTCACCATTCATTGACATAACTTTGTCAATAACATCTTCACTCAAACCTAACTCTTTTAACTGTTCTCTTTTCATAACTGCTCCTTTAACATCTTTTTACGAGTTGACTTCTCGCAAGGGTATAAAAAATAAGCCTTTTTACGCCATGCTCAGGGCAAACAAAAAGCACTCAGATTAATTTCTAAGTGCTAAACAAATGTTTTAGCTTTTTCAATAATTTTTCGTAGCTGTTCAAGCCACTCTTTTTTCTTTCGATTATCATAGCCTTCTGTAAACTCAGGAATAATATCGTTTAGGTAATCTTCCATAGCAGGATTATCTTCAGCAAGCTGATCTGTTTCGTCTGCATAATAATCTTGAATATCAAATATGTATTCTCCTAAAATATCAGCAGTAAAAGCTTTTTCAAGAACATCTATTGCTTTTTTCTCACTTTGCTTCAATTTTATTCCACCTCTTTCCTGGCTTACGCTGTCTAATAATAGTCACTATTTCACTTGTATCAGGTTCTTTTATCACAACTATTTTATCATAATATGATACCAGTCGTGAATTTCTACTATCAATATAATTAGCAGGTAGTTTTGCAACCCGTTTAATTGTTTCGTAATTATACAAAAGTCTACCAGTCTTTTTTCTATGCATTCGCATGGCATACTGTAACATAGCATGTCCAGAAGCATTGATACCATCTCTTTGAAATGAATAATATGCTTCTTCTGCAATCTCTCGTTTCTTAGGTGTGGCCCCTTCAACACTTGAATTTCTGATATATTTAACAGTTTTCAAATCATGCCAAAGCTTATTATACTCATTATCATTTTTACCAATAGCGAGAAATTTTTTCTTATTTGGAACATGCTTACCAAGCAAAGCCTTAACTGTTTCATACCTAGGCTCGTCAACATACTGCTTCTTCCATTCATTGAAGCTCAAGCTATCGACTATTTTACCTTTACCAGTTTCTGGGTCACGCATCCAACGTGTCTCAATGTCTGGCAGGGTATTGTCATAAGGTACAGTTGTGCAACGACAGTAAGGATGAATTAACGGGTAATTCTCACCGTCAACTCTGTCTTTAACGTTGAAAACTTTGCCATCTAAAAGACCACACTGCTCGCAGGTATGCGACTCAAGTGTGGCCATGTATTCGTATTGTTCAATTTTAGAATCTTCGTAGAACTCTGCTGTTGCGTTCTCAGCAGCGTGTCCCATTTCTGTAACAACTAAGCGATGAACTTGATTGTTAGTGACGTCAACAAAACGATCTTTGAGCATTCTTGTAACTCGATCAGCAGAATATCCAAGCAATGTTCCTCTTAATAGAGCATCTGTTAGCTGATCAGGCAAAACATCATGGTAATTCTTCCAAATTCTCTTAGAAAAGTTATTGCCTTGCCAGGGTTGATTAGCTATCTGCTTTAGCTGCGTTTCATTAAAGTGCGTAAAATCAATGCTAAAGCCGTTATGTGAGTCCTGCCAATTATAATTCTGGTGTAAATAAGTGTCCTGGAATTGACTTGCTAACGCATTTTCCATATTGTCAGACTCTTTGTTGACAAAGTTACCACCAATCTTCTGCAACTGCTCATTAATATTCTCTAAACGAGCAATTCTACTCTTAAAGTATTCATTATCTAACTCTTTGTCAAAACCACCTGCCTTAGCTTTCTCTTCAAACTCTTTGAGTGTCATCTGCCAGTTAGTTGTGTTAACGTGAGCCAGCAACTTTCTTGCACTAGGTACATCAATGTCATTGTTCGCTGCATAACGTGCCAGAAACTTGTCAGTTTCTTTTTGAATTTCATTAAACAGTATTTTCATTCGACTGCGCAATGCTGCTTCATAGTCCGTAGCATTGTCCAACTGACGTTGCTTTAACTCAAGTTGCCGGTTCTTCCAGTAGTTCCTAGTCTTCCTTGTCGTCATCTGAATCACCGTTTAACTTACCAGGCTTATCATAATCATCATCAGTAGCATACGGATCACCTGCAGCAATATCTTGCTTCTGGTCTTCTAGTTCTTGCTGCCAATCTTCGACAAGTGGGTTGTTCTTTGCAATTGCTTCCTTTGACGTGTAATTAGCCAACTGAGCGATTGTTTGTGCCTGTGTTAAATCATCTTCAACTTGTGTTCTCGTCCATGTCTGCGTGATTTTACGCCCTTCTGGATTAGATAAATGCAGATAGTTCATGATTGCCCTGACTAGCTCATTAATCGCATCCCGAAAATGTGTTTCAGTATTAGCTGCTTTCATTTCCAAGTGAGAATACAGCATTTTAATTGCTACACCTGAAGCATTAGTTGATTCAAATTTACTTGGGTCAACTCCTTGGCCATACAGAAAGATGTCCTCACGTGTAATCTTCAGCGCATCATCTCGAGCCTCAGTTGGAATGTCAATCGTTAACTTATCTACGCCCGACTTATCGCCAGTACCGATGTTGTCTAGCTTAATAGCTTTATGAACTTTCAAATTATTTTCAAATTTGTCAATATCTTCACCGCCATAATTAGTCAGCACCAAAATAACTTCTTGCACATCATCTAAATCATTAATAAAGCCGTTGTAAATATCATCATAAGCATCAATTAGTCCCTTGTATTTCAGCAAGTCTGGCTGTTCAAACTTATTTTTAGGAAAGGCAATAAACGGAACTCGACCCAAGTTGTGCTTGTACACATTACTTTGACCAGTCTCATAGCCTGCCGTCATGTCATAGCTAGTAAAACAATCATATGGTTCTAATTCATACTTATCAGCGCTATTAGTTTGTTTAAAAGCCTGGCATTCTTTATCTGTCCAGTATTCATGAACGTTAAAGTACTCTCCTTTTTCTTCATCAAACTGCCGATAACTGCGTAACACTGCCAATAGCTTACGATTAAGCTCAGTCGACCAAATGGGCGTTATCTGACTAGGCTCAATTACTCCATATCTAAAATTGCCGTCTTCATCAATCCAATAATGTAGCCAAGCTATACCGGCATTTGCTGCATCGATAACTAACTGGTTGAGTGTCAGATTAAAATTATCGCCTAACACAGCGCTAACTTTGTCACTGTCTGACTGACTACCCACATCAATTTGTGGTGCAACTGTGGCAACATAACCTGCTTCTTGATTAACTAGCAATTGATGAAAGTTTGAACTGACACGGTTATCTGCATGCCTTAGCGGTTCATCCTTACCATCTTTGTTCGTTTTAGACTTACCGTTATTTTTATTGGTAATGTCATTCTGCGTCTTATAATAGCGTAGCGACTTCTCGTAATCATTGGTAAACTTAGCCATTTCCTTTGATTTGTTTTTAAGCAATTCCTGCATTGCACTTATTTCCATGGCACAAAACCTCCTTTCACCATTTGTCTACGCATTCCATACCTGACCGCATCAATCGTGTGATCATCACCATCTGGATATGTTTCAATAAAGTTACCCATGCCATCACGCTGATATTCGTAATCTCTAAACTCTCTCGCAGCATTCGGACAAGTAACAGGGTCAATCACGATCTCACTCAGTCCTTGCAGCCATTTATAAGTAAACTCACGGCTACCTTTGCCTTTTGGTGCGCCAACAACGTTAAGTCCTAACCTGCGCAATTCAGCAATCGTATTCGGTTCTGCTGCATCAGCTGAAATCAATTCATGACCAATACCAGTCTGCTTAATCTTCTCAGCTGCTTCATTATTCATTAACCTGCGCTGATAGATTTCATTAAGAATAAGTATTCGCCGTCTGTTTGGCTCGTAAGCAATATCAACATAAGCAGTCGGATCATTAGTAAATCCAAAGTCCATGCCGTGATAAATACTTTCAAAATCATTGCGCTCTTGCTGAGTAATCTTGCGCACTGTAATGTTGTCAAATACTTCTGCGCCCGTACCTGTAACTTCGCCTAAATACTCATGCTGGTAGGCTTTTTCGTTATCAAGCTTAAGTTGTTCAGCGTCAGCAATAAACTCTTTACCAAGCCATTCTTTTGGCACACTGCGGTAATCTGACGAATGCACTAACGTATCTTTTCGCAGTGATTGCTGTTCTGTTGCTTCGTTGACCCAATTACGCTGACTAGCAGGTGGGTTGTAAGAGCTGAACGTAACAATGCCAGAACCACCTCTGTTAAGTGACTGGTTGATATTACGTATTTCTTCCATTCCTTTGAAGTCTGATATTTCTTCAAAGTGCTTGAATTTCGTATAGCCATGTCTAAACTTCTGAGACTTAATCTTTTGCGGTTTGTCAGCACCTTTAAACCGTATTTGTTGACCTGTCGGCAAGTACGTTAGTTGCATTGGACTGGTTGAGCTTGCCCAGTAGTCCGACACACCTAGCTTGTCGATTGCCCACAAGTATTGGTCAAACACTGAATCACGCAAGGTGGCAGCAACCTTACGAATAACCACTGCATTTGCTTCTGAATCTTGCATCATGCCTAGAATGATAACGAGCGAAACAAAAGAGGACTTAGTTGAACCACGTCCTCCCTTTAGCCAATAATTAGCATAGCGATGATGTTTTACATCTTGATAGACACTAAAAAAGGATGGTGCAATCAAGCTAGATAATCTAACCATCTTCTTCACTATCCTTTGGAATATCATCAATTATTTGCACTGGACTTGCAATCCTAGCATTCACATCATGCTTCTCTGTCCACATTGCTGACCGCTTGCCTAGCAATTCAGCTGCTTTAATTCTATCTCTTGCTCCTACCGGAACATCTTTGTAAATACCTTTAGCTGTTGCTACATCTTCTGTTTGCTCGCCTCGCATAACAGATGACAAATACTCAAGAATTTCTTGCTGATCGGCAACTTTACTATCAGATATTTCTTTCATTCGTTTTTCTAAGTAATTAGCAATTTCAACTTTTTTCAGGTTTTCTTGTCCAATTGAGTAAGCTGTTCGTTTCGAATAACCTGCTTTAATTGCTGCTTCCGTGGCATTACCTGATTTAATATATTCATCTGCAAACTTTTGTTGTTTTACTGTTAAACTCAAGCATTATCACCTTCTTTCTGCATAAAAAAAGACGGATATCGTGTCCGCCAATTAAATTATTTTTACTAAATAGACTCAGAATTAATATATGGCTTACCTGAAATAATTGCTCTAACGTTATTTTCAATTTGATCAATCATCTTTTTAGAGCCAGCTGCCTTGTTTTCATAAAAAATAGTATTCATGAAACCTATATCAAATGGTAATTTATTTTTATAATCTTCTTCGTAACTCTTTTTATCACAAATAGTTATAACTTTCTTACCTAATGTATGACAAATTCCTAATTCATAAAATACATTGGGATTTTTTTCACTTAAATCTGCAATTACAAATCTTGCTTTATTAATGTAAGTCCATATGCTTTCCATAATATTCAAGTTAGCGTCAAAAACATCACCAGACTTAATCACATTAATATTAAAATCATTTTCTAAAGCAGGCTTAACAATATCAGTTAAAATTTCTAAACGCTCTTTAGTAAATGGAAGAATACTAAAACACATATTAGGATCTATTGTTAAATCCTTAGCCTGAAATATTGGATTAACCCACATACCTTTACCTCCATATAATGAATTTCCTCTGCTTAAACCTTTGGCAATTGCAATTACACATTTTTCTACGTCATTATCGGCAAATAAATTGTAAGTAGCAAGCATATTTACTCTTTCATTGACTTTTCCACTTTTGTTAAATATACACAACAATTTATTAAATATTTTATCAAAAGAAGATTTAGGTAATCTAATAATTGCATTTGTATTCATACCAATTTCTTCAAAAAATACTTTTCTAATAAAAGGCTCTATTTCCTTATCATTTCTTTTAGTCACAATATCGTTAAAAACGGTTTCACCAAATATTGCTTTATCAAAATTAATTGCTAGACACCAAAACGAAGTGGTTTCAGCTACCAATATATTTAAAGGTTGTTTTAAAGCAGAAGATTGAATACTACCGTTAGCTATTAAAAATAAACAATCTAAAACTTTTTGAAAATCTTCACCATTATATTCATGTATATCTAGCGCAGCCGTGGCAGCTGGAAAAGCGTTAGAAAAATATTTTTTATCCATATTTCATTCACCTCACTGCAATAATACAAAAATCTAGCCAATAAAGCTAGATTTTTTGAGATGAATGATTTTTAGTTTACCGTCATCACGGACTATAGCGGCGACAGGAATTGAACCTGCATTATAACCGACATGGCTATCTTCGTACCTAACGCACCGCTACCTTTGTACACTTCTTAAAAACCACTCTCTGTCGAACTAGCTTTTCCATCACTCTTTCGACAATACTAATATAGCACGTTTTATAGTCATATAATCTGCTCTAAAATTCCTCTGAATGTTGCTTTTTGAAAATTCTTAATTCAATAAAATTATCATCATCAACACCATTCTGATTTTCATAATAATGATACTTATTAGCAAATTCGATTAATGCTTTAGGTTTTAATCGCTTATAATAGCGAGTTTTCTCGTAAGGTAATAACCGCATTGTTTGCTCTACTGAATTACGCTTTATAAATAAAGATATTAAAATTATTTTACTAATTGATGAACAATGATAAATTGTTTGATGAATAGCTCGCATAATACGATCAATCTCAATTGCTTCAAGTAGATTATCTTCACGCGAGTTGATTGCATTAGGACTTTTGGGCATGCTAGACCACTTAGGACTAGCTAAATCAGGCAATAAGTATCCTGTTTGCTCAATAAACTGTGGTAATTTGTAATCTAAAAAGTTTTCAGTTTTATCAGCTGTTTTCTTTTCATCAAGCTCGCGAAAGAATTGCATCGAATTACCCCTTTGTATTAATAGTATTTATCATAATTAGTCACCGAAATAATATTGGAAATATTGATTAAGACTGGACCGAGAGCCTGGTCAGTCAGCTTAATAAATTTAGTATCAGACAGTTTACCCATAATTTGTTTCATTGTTTCCTTAACATGATAAGACGTCCTACCATCATTTAAACGAACTATTGAATTAGTTTTCATTAGAGTCACCTCCTAAAGGACGACCACACCAGGGACATTAGCTTACAGGAATATCAAGCCCCAGAAATCCCTGAACCGAATACTCTTTTACCTTTAAATACGGATAGTTATCATGATCGCTACGTTTATGCAATTTGACTATTATATCGCTTTCGCTGTCGTCTTCACTTTTTGCAGCACCGTCTGTACAATAAGCACAGCCTTTTTCTTCAGTCATAGCTATACCTCCAACTTTCTACCACACATCGGGCAGTAATTTATTTGTCTAGATACAATGCCACAACTACCATCCATTGTAATTACTGGTCTGCCATTATCCTTAGTTATCCAAAGCTCATTATCATCATCGTCAATAATATATCTACCATTCTGGCAATACTCGCATTTCTTAGTATCCATACCCAATCAGGTCTCCTTTCACAATTGCAATTGCTTCTTCAGGACTGCGAGCAATACCGTGACAAATATTTCGTTGGGAAAGCATTTCATGGAACCTAATCTGATCAGGTCTCGGTTTGCCTTTTGCATTTTTAACTTCAATAAAGAATGGCTTATTTAAATTGTCATACCCGAATAAATCGGGAAATCCTTTAGGTAACCCTGTATCAAACCAACGCCCGTTCTGCATTAAAACCTTGCCAACATTTGCACGAAAACATAGATAATGCCGCTGTGAGAATGCTAGGCGAATTGAATTTTGAATATCATGTTCCGTTTTAAGTTCTGTCATTAATTTATCCTATCCTTTTCATGTGCTTCATTCCAATCTTCTTTGGCCCACTTGTTATATTGCTTTATAACTTTAATCAGTTGCACAGCTAGTATTATCAAATAAAGTATTACCGCCATTAGCATGATTGTTTTTCCAATTTTTGTGGCTAATCTTGGCAAAGAAAGTAATCCCACAATTAGTGATATTGGAAAAATTTCAAGTCCTAATAATTTAGCACCAGCTTCACTTAAATCACTTATAATTCCTGGTATTGCCCAATGTATATACCAGCTTTTATATGTTTTATAATCACTAGCTTTCATCGCTACGCCTCGCTATGTGCTACTTGTGCCTGAGTACAAGCATTTAACGCTGATACAATGTCATCTAAAAACACATTAACTCTGCTATTATCAGTATCGATTTCTTTTGCTAGACCAGACTTGTAAGTATCTAAGGTACCAAAATTAGTCTGAGCAATTGAACCATATAGTCCTGTCATACCAATAGCAATTGATTCATCAGTTCCATAAACGCCTAAGTCATTATCCAAAATAGATTGCAAAGGCTGAGGCAATTTTTTAGCTGTAGCTAAGTTATCCAAAGCTAAGCCGGTCATAATATAATTCATAATTTCTCGTTTATGTAAAACTTTATCTAAAGCTTTACGATAAAAACTCAAATCTTTTTTAGTATGATGTCGTAATTGACTTTCATAAGCTTCTTTAGCAATTATATTTAAATCAATGCCCTTTTCATCAAATTCTTTAAGTATATAGTTATATGCTTTAGTGTCTGGGTAATGATTTTTTATTCTATTTTCCATCTTGTTTAATCAGCTCAGTTTGAGCCGCCTCCAATTGAATCCCGATTGTACCCTGAGCAATATCATGTAACCGATCAAGCGACACATCTTTCGTGTCTGCTTTAATCTGAATGGTCACTTCATCATCTTTAGTCTTAAAATTGTCAATATTACCCTTAAAATATAAAACTTTACCTTGCATGTCATTCTCCTTATTCATAGTCGATTGAAATAATCAATCGTTCTTTCTTGTTATTAAAATTGGTTTTTTTAGTGTAATTAACATTTTTGATTGCTAAACCTTTATCCGTTTCTGATTCTTCAATAAACAGAAGCTGCTTAAGCATTTTTCCAAATCTAGTTAACGCCATATTTATCTCCTTAATTTAAAAAATGCCGTTTTTTTGATTTAACAGAGCGATTTTAGCTGTCTTAATTTAAAAATCGCCTGTTTTTTTGATTTAATGTGACAGATAAAAATTATTATCTGTCACAGCTGTATCCTTACTAGCTCTAAAGTTCAAGACTATTTTGTGCCATGTGACAGATAATTTTCTTCTAACATTTATAAAAAGTAATATATATTATTTATAAATGTTATATATAAATATATGGTTATGTGGCACAAAACATAGTTAACACTTACTCTCCCAAGAGTTTTCGCTGTGCCACGTAATTTTAATTATCTAACACAAGTGACACAAACATCGTCTAATCACTTGTTACGCCAGCTTTTACAACTGTCACATTTTTCTAAATCCACGAGTTATTTTTCCATTTACTCGCCTTCTTGTACCTGCGTCCCAACCTTTATGCTGCATGTAATACCTAACTTCTCGTGATGCTTTACGGTTATTCGTAAATCCATCTTGTGAACCTAAGAGATAATATGCTAAATCTGTATTAGCAATGAAGTCTGTATCTGCAAATGTATTTTCCAAAACGTCGTCAAGTTCATCTTCCAGTGAAGTTGTGTACATGAACTGTTCACGATTCTTCTTTAATAGGTCACTTTGATGTTTATCTAAAATAAACGGGTCTTTTGCCTGCTGATATAGCCAGACTACTTCGCCCCACAACTGATCAACATAATCTTGCGTTAAATCCGTAACTGGGTGTTTTAGTTGCTTATCTGGGTTAACTAGGATTGAAATAAATCGTCTGTCACCTGATTTATCTTTCAGGTGCTTAATTTCGTTTGTCGTTCTTGAAATGACAAACTTTTTGTTGAAGTGACTGACGTTTCTACCGTAAGACTTGCGATATTCAAATCTCTGCATTGTAATGAATTTCTTAATTTCTTCAAATGAAGCTCTGTTTGATGCGGTCATCTCATCATCGTTAACGATTAAAGCATTTCGCATTACTTCAAAATCATCTTTATCAGTAAAGGTAGTGAACTGATCAGTATATAAACCAAGTGGTGCAAGTTTCTGCAAAAGCGTTGTTTTGCCGGCTCCTTGACCACCTACTAAATCCAGAACGTAGTCAAATTTAACTAAAGGGTTGTAAGCTTTGGCCACTGCTCCCATTAACCATAGTCTTGTAATTAAAATGTCAGTTTCATCTTTTTCGGCTCCAAGATAAGTAGGGAAGAAATTATCTACTCGCCGTTTTCTATCCCAATTTTTTAAGCAATTGTTGAAATAATCGACTAACGGATTATATGAATTAGCTCTGGCCACATTGTCAACTGCCTGCTCAATTAAGGCATTTTTAAAAACTGTATGCTTGTAGTTAGGACTAGCTTCGATATATGCTTCTAGGCTATTTGTGTCCTTATCCTCATATTTACCTTCAGAAAAGTTGAGCGGTGGTATCGTTGATAGTTGAATTTTTTGCTTTCTTGAAATATCTACTGAGTCAGTAAATTCATTAAATTTGAATAAACCTTTGAGTGACTTATCATTTAGTAGAATTAGCATTACATTCATAACTGAATTAGTTTTCAAAGCACCTTTTTCAGTTTCAGAAAAATTAATATCGTGGGAAGTCTGCATTTTAGCTAATTTTTTAGCGTTATCTTCAACCAGCTTCATTGCCTAACCTCCTCGTCTACGAATTTCTTTTTCAATCATTGAGTTAACAGTTGTTTCTACTTCTTTTAACGGTAATTTATCAGCTGTATTGTCATTGGCAATCACTGCCAACTGCCCAGCAATTTCTGGATTAACATTGCGAAATAATAGGCCACCGACAAAACTTGCCAGTGCATTGTTGCGGCCACCGGTCTCACCTAAGCCATTAACTATTTCTTCAAATAAGGCTGTTGTTTGTGTCTTGCCTTGATTTAAATAATCTGATTTAAAATTCGGTTTGAACTCCGGCTTTTTACTTTTAATTAATTCCAATAAACCTACTGGAGCCGGTCTGATTGGATTGCGATTAAGCCACTTGTATGACTTTCCTTGTAAATTCGAAGGAGCAACGACCACATAATTATTGGGGTGTGCTTTTAAGTCCACACCTGGCAAAAAGCCAATATTTTGCGCAATTGCATCACCAGTAGGTTTAGCAAAGAAGAAGTGGAAACCATCATGCGCAGTTTTTTCTGTCAATGTGCCTTTAAACCATTCATCATGATTTAAAGCCTTGATTGATTTTGTACCATCTACTTCACCGTGCCGATCAACATCAACCACAAAAAACTTGTCAGTTTTCAGTGCAATGTTAGCTAATGGATATTTTTGCCAAACCCGTTCAATTTCATCAGGTGTTAATGCAGGTCTATCAGCGAATTTAATTAGCGGTCGCTTGTTCTGCCCAATTGGAATTACCGAGAAGCCATGTTGTGCGTAGCTAATCGCATAATTGACTAAATTAACTAACATGACTACATCTCAATCACTTCACCAATCGAAACAATGGCATTTTTTCTAATATAAGTTTTTGGATCCGCATTATTTCTAATCTCTTCTACTTCAATGAATTTACTTGCATGTCTAGAATTCAAGTCCTCTACATCACATAAAATATCGTCAGGACTGCCTTTAACCATACAATTTTGACCATTAGTTAAACTAATCCATGCACTTTTAGTGCTAATTTTTCCAGTCATGGTTTGCCTCCTTAATTTCCACAAAATTAATTGCAGGTCCTTGTGCAACTTCGTGATCAAAAATATTCGCAGCATTCATATTGCATTCACTTTTTTGATAAATTTTATTCACTTGAAAATGACTTTTATTCCAATTGTTAAATGCGTCTGCCCACCTCTGATCATCACCATCAACAACAAATTTAAAACTTTTTTCATACTTCATGACTTGATCTACTAACTTTTTCAATTCATTTGTAACAAAGTTCTTATCTTTATAAGAAGCATTTTCAGAACTTACATTATCTGATAAACCCGGAACAAGATCGCTAAAATGTCCGCAATCAAATCCAATCCACCAATTACTATCTTCGTCACAATTTGAAAATGTAATACCTCCATGAATACTTAAATCTGGAAATTCATCATCAGTATAATCAACTTTAAACAGCTTATTATCTTTAGGTATCATTACATATCCACAGAGAAAACCTAAATTTGGATTTCGCCAAACTTCACATTTGTAACCTTTATAAGTAAACCTTTCATTTTCTGGCACTTCATTCCATGGTCTAATCATTTCTTTGCCTCCTTAGAATGGTAAATCTTCATCAGAAATATTTACTGTGTCGCCAGAGCCTGCGAATGGGTCCTTCTTTACAGCTGCTTTTTTAGGTTGTTCCAACTGTGCAAATTCATAATTTCGATAAGGATTGTCAGGATCCTTTTTATTTCTACTTTCTTTAATTGTCATTTGCATAACCTTACCAATATATGGCTGAAATGCTTTAGCAATTGCTTCATAATTTTCAGTTTCCGTTTGTCCAGCAAACACACTGTCTGGTACAACAAAACCTGCCATTTGGCCAATAACCTTAATCGTTTTAATCGATGTTGCCAAAACGAAATCAGGAATTGGTTTACCTTTAGCAGAAACCTCTGCCAGAGTTGGCGTGATAAATTCTTGTCTACCTGCTTCTTCACCATCTAAGACTTCCATTGTGAAGCGAATATATTCAGTTCCAGAATTCCAAGCTCCATGATTAACTTCTTTCAGATTAACGTTGTAGGTACCCGCAGGAAGTTTTTCAAAACCACTGCCTGTTTTGCCTTCGCTTGGATCAAATTTTTCTTGTTTTACTTGGTTTAATGCATCTAATAATCCCATTGTTATTTACTCTCTTTCTTTTGTTCAGTTGGAAACATACCTGGTATTTTTTCTAATAAGGTCAAAACTCGATGATTAGTAATATTTTCTGGTTTGTAATCTGTACGCTTTGCCTCAATTGAACGATAGAAATTATCGCCCTTTAAACGTTGCGTTCGGATAACTAGGTCACAATTGCCATTCACGATGTTGTAATACTTCGTTTTTAGTGATGGAACATAAGTAGTTACATTAGTTTTATCGTCAGTAATTGATAACTCACGACTGATATAAATAATGTTCATCGGTAATGCCTTTAAATCCATCACGAACTGCTGCAAGGTTGAATTGAGCATTGCATAACCTTTGCCATAGCCAATGTCCGCTAACGATTGCACTCCGTTATCAATGCAAATCGCCTGCTCAAACATGACACAGATGTCGTCAATAACATCAACTACTAGCGTTTCAAACTGCGGTTTAGTTTTATCTTGATTTTGCAAAGCTAAAATCACATCATCAATCTGCTTAATTGCCGACTGTCTTAATTTGCCGTCTTTACCACGCTCATTTCTAATCTGAATGCTTGGTGCTGAGCCCTGTTCACTGTTACCGTCAGTATTCAGAACTAACGGATTTGGGAAGAAACTGGCAAAGTAACTTTTGCCGCTCATTGTTGCGCCCCAGATAAAAAAGTTATGTGGCTGTGACTTTGGTTTTAATGTTTCTACTTTTGGTAATGTAATCATTATTTTGCCTCCGGAATAATAAATACTTCGTTGGGATTTAAATCGTCTTCAGCACCATATTTAGCTTTCAATCGATAATGCTTATATGGTCCTGTTTCTATTTTTCTTAAATAACCCCTGCTCAATAATTCTTCTAACAATTCTTTCGAATTAAATTGTTTTAGATTCATTTCTTAATTAGTCCTTTCATCTTGCCTTGGAAATACACCCAGCCAGGTTTATAATCATGTAGTTTTGCATAAGCTTTTAGTTCTTTCATTGAGTGCAGTTCACTCGGCTTTTTATCAGCCACGTTCTGCATCACATTGTCATTAACAATTTCATTAATTTTTTTGCGTCTTGCTTCAATTAAATCAATATCAGCAATCTTTTTTGGCGTAATCACTTTAACTGGATTGCCACAATATGGACACTTACCGTTCTTAATAGCACTAGGTCTAATTACTGCAAAACAGTAATCACACTGTACAATCTGCACGATATTTTCAGTAGCAGCCTTGTGCTTACCTTTATCTTGGGTAATAATTGCTTGTTTCCAGTCGCGATCATCATCGGGATAACCAAACTTTTGGAAGTTATTAGCATGGTCAATAATGATTGCCGTTTTATTAGGCCTGGGGTTTAAGCACCTCATTGAAAATTGTAAGTACAATGCCAGCGATGTTGTCGGTCTGGCCATAATCACACAGTCAACGTTTGGCAGGTCTATGCCTTCCGTAAACAGATTGACATTAACCAGGACTTGCAATTCTTGCTTGCGAAATTGCTCAACAATTCGATCTCTGACTGCCATTTCTGTCTTGCCATCAACTTCAGCTGCAGCAATTCCTGCTTCACAAAACTCTTTGGCCACATTAATGGCTGATTCAATTGAATAGGTATAAACCACAGCCTGCATTCCTTGAGCTATTCGTTTGTACTGCTTAACAATATGACCATAAATCGTTGAACTCATTGCTTCATCCATTGACTTATTCGTGTAATCACCTGTTGATGAACGCTTTAATTTACTGGCATCAAAATCATTAGGTGGTTCAAAATATCTGAACGGTGCTAAATAACCATTTTCAGTCAATTCTTTAATTGATTGCCCCAGGACAATATCATCAGCAACTTGGTCCAATTGCAGTCTGCCTGTTCTGACAGGTGTTGCCGTGAAGAATAAAACAAACGCTTGAGGAAACTTATTCAAAATATTTTGATAACTCTTAGCTAAGGCATGGTGTCCTTCATCAATCAAAATCAAATTTGGCACTGGCAATTTATTTACTCTACGAGTCAATGTCTGCACCATGCCCATTGTGGCTAAATCAGGATCCACATCTTGCTCTTTAAAAGTTGCTTTAGCCTGTTCTAAGACTTCTTTACGATGAATGATAAACATTACTCGATTACCTTTTAAAGTTGTCCTGCGAGCAATTTCAGCCATGACCACAGTTTTGCCAGTTCGCGGTGGACTTTGCACAATAATGTGTCGGTGTCCAGAACGCATTGATTTAATAATCTGCGCAACGAGATTAGTTTGATACTCTCTTAGTTGGTACATTTTGCCCCATCGCTAACTGAGTAACCTCTTTGATTGCTTGCTCAAACATTGCTTTCACGACATTCTGCCTGAATGCTTCACTAGGTGATGCCGTGAAATTGCCATCAAGACTTGGCTTCTGTTTTTCCAGCCATCTTTTAGCTGAGGCATAAGTTTTGTTTTTCTTTAAAGCAGCAGCCACTAACTCATCTGGCCAAACACTAATTGCCGTTTCAGTAGTGTCCAGCCATTCTTTAAAATCAGTCATTGTCAGTATCCTCCACAGGGTCACTGAATTTATCCCATAAATCATTTGCAAGATCATCATCTGTATATAGGACATGGCTATGATTAAATAAATCTTCAAGTGCTTCTTTAAATTCTTCAAAGGTTACTTGTGTAACTTCATGTATGTCGCTTAAATACCATGTATCATGGCATTTATACAGGCTTGTTTCACCAATTTTAAAAATTCGCTTTTCTTCATAATAAGGAATTGCCATGTCCCAAATCTTTTGCTTTATTTCAGTTTCACTGAAAAAATAATTAACAGCATTAAAATCAGCACAGGATAATTCCTTTTCAAATAATTCCGTCTTAGTAAAAGGCTCTGCATTACCTCCATCAAAATAAATTGTATTTTCAATAAAGTTAATCGACCTACCATCAGACACCTTTAAAATTCGTTTTTCTTCCATTCTATAAATCTCCCATATACGTTAATCCTGAATCTGATATTTCTTCCGCTTTATCTTGATACCAGTCGTCAGCATCGTCTTCGCAAAGCAGGTCCGATAACATCTCTTTAGGGTCATTTTCATAACCCGATTTTTCCATAAACTCCTTAGTCGTATTGGTATTCATTGCCGTGTAAAGCTGGGCAATTACAAATTCTTGAAAAGTTTCGTAATCACAGGCTTCGCCAATCTTGCAGTTTTCGCCTGACCAGTCTTCCGCAGTCCAACAATCCTCGCCACGACTATCTTCGAAATATCTTTCTTCTCGCAGCCATCTTGCAGCTAATCGCTGACCTGCTGCATCTTTTACTTCCATGTGCTATAATTCTCCTTAGATATTTATATTTCTTAGTCCACAATCAGTACCAGTGATTGCGGACTTTTTGTTTACATGCCAATCTCTTTTACGTAAACGCTCGGACAAGTTACCAGATAAGTCACTAATGCTGCTAATGCAGGGACTAACAGAATAGTCCACAAGCTTGTTTGCTTTACGCTCAAATCGGTTCCTAAAAATCGATTTACTAATTCGTTCCATCGTTTCATCATCTCCTTTCACTTCCCTAAATCGCTTAACTTCGCATTCCAATCAATTTCTTGATAATGCTCATTCATCCACTTTTTAGCTGGATACTCGAAAATAATAGTTTTGACACGCTGCTTATGTGGATTAACTACCCAGTCCGGTTTAAAGACATCCAAAATAAATGTCCTTACCCATTCTGCGTGTTTTCCGCCGCAATACTTTTTACGAAATTCATCAATGCCGATTGTTTTACCCATCAGATCATCTTCAGGAACTAAATGTAGTTCCTTAGCGAATTCCTTAAATTCAGCTTTACGTTCTTCCTTAGTCACTGGGATTTGCATTACTATCACTACCTCCTAACTTTTTAAGTCACTTAAATTAGACTTTAATTTTGAGGTTTCTTCATTTGCTTCTTTTAACTTGCTGATTAATTCATCAAGAATGATGAAAGCATCGTCAGCATCAATACTTATTCTTTCAGTAAATTTATGTTCACTCATTTTAGCTATTTCCTTTCTTTAACAAATCTATTGGCAAAACCAACTAAATCATTGTATGAAGTCCAAAACTCTTTACGCTCTGACTCAGTCATTTTGTTCAATGTTCCATCTGTTAAAACTTCGCCTAAGCACTTTCCCATTTTTCTACACTAGCTCCAGCTGCTCACTACCCAACAACTTGTTAATGAAGTATTTCTGCCCTTCACCTGTAACCATTGTTGTGTATGTAACATAAGTGCTACCGTCAGGATTACTCGAAGCTTTTTCTCAACTTCAATCAGATATTTGCGGTACTGCTTGCCCTTTTCTGTTCGACTTAATAAGCAAAGTTGTTTTGCCATATCGATTGTTAAGGCATAATCAACAAGTGGCTTAACAGCGCCGTTTCCAACAACCGTACTTGTAGGTACGCTTGTAAAATCAATATCTTCTTCGAAGTCTTTAAAGTTTTGTTCAACCCAAGCGCTAAATCTTTTCTTAATTTCTAATCCTTTGTGCAAATCTCTAGCACTAACTAATTGTTGGTCACCTTCGACTTGCACTTTTATTAATTCCTGCATTACATTTCCTTCTTTCTAAATTCCTAAGATTTTTGCAGCCTTGGTTCTAATTTTCTTAGAGCTAGGCATATTGTCACCTTTCAATGCACGAGACACCTGTGCTTGACTAGTACCAATCAATTCACTTAATTCTTTGTGCGTCATGTGACGCTTAATCAAAGCTATTTTGAATTTGATTTCCAAATTTTCAGTAGCTCTTTCTAGTTCTTCTTCGACCATAATTCTCACTTCCTTTCAGTATTTTTTTAATCAAGTTCTTGACTAAAATTAGCACAGGTGCTAATATGTAGCCATGACAAATAAGCAAAGAAACAGTGCTATATCAATCTTTACTCGCCAAAGTTACCGAATTGATAGGCTAGTTTTTTCTTGCTCAATTACTTGATGAATTAAATATAAGTCATTCGTGCTAAAAAGTCAAACTATATTTTTGCACTTGTGCTAAATTTAATCATTTAAATAATAGGAATGGTTGATATGACTACATTTGAAAGATTAAAAAAATTAGCATCTGAGCGAAAAATGTCGCTCTCATATGTAAATGATAAGGCTGGGTTAGGTACAAATTCTATTTATCATTGGAAAACAAAAACACCTTCCACAGAAAATCTGCAAAAGGTGGCTAAAGTTCTTCACACATCAACAGACTACCTACTAGGCAATACTGATGACCCCTCACCTGTTTCTAAGGATCATCATGCTGTGGACATTGAGAACGATGAATTATTATCATACCGTGGTCGCCCTATTCCAGAAGATTATCTAAATATCATAAAAAATTTAATGGACTCAGATATTCAACACGGCAGAAAGAGGTAGATAAGTGAATGATTTAATACAATATTTATTAAATTTTGCTCTTGATCAAGGCTTTAGTGTCGCTCAAATATGTGAAGCTGAGGAATATAGGTCTCTAGCTGACAAATCTAAAAAGCTGATTATCATTAATACAAATTGGAGAAATAAAGCTGAACTACCTTTCATTATTGGTCATGAAATCGGTCATTTAGTGGATGGTGACTTGGGCATTTCAAGTTATTGCGGTACTACGCTTACGTCTAAAGAACGACACGCTGATCTTTATTCACTCAATTTGATTTTTGATTATGCGACTAATCAATATGATTGTTACCAAGAACCAGGTCAATTTATGCAAGCTTATGGTATTCCAACTAGAATGTATGATGATGTAGTGAAATTATTTAGAAACAATGATGATTTGTTTTTTTGACTCTAAAGTAAGCGGTATTATTGATAATTAATCTTTGCTAAAATATTACTGTAACTTATTTTAGAAAGGATCAAATATGAAACTCGATACTATTTCAAACAAATCTGAAGAGAAAGAAAAGCATCATTATGGCTGCGGTACAGTTTTGGGAATCATATTTGTTTTTAGTTTTATTGTGGTTGTAATAAATCTAATAATAAATAACCTATATATTGAACCAGAAATTTCAACTTGGATTGTAGGTATTATTGCAATTTCTATTATTATTTTTTTGTGTATCAAACAAAAGCGAGCTAAAAACAAAATTGATGAGCTGACAAAGGAAAACAGCGAAACAAATATTAAAATTGAAAATATGAATAAAGAAAGTAGTAAAGCTGATGCTAAAATAAAATCTTTGAGAACTGCCAATACTGACTTAAAGCGTAAAGCTGACCTAAACCTAACTGTTTCTCAGATGAAACCTGTAGAGTTGGATGAGCTTATCAATAAAAAGACTAAGAAAGTAGACGGCTTAGATAAAGAACTAACTATAAAAACTATCAAGCAATCTAGACTTAACGAAACCATAGATTCATTAAATAAAAAAATAAAAAATTTGAACAGTGAAATTATTGATTTATCTGATGAAGTGACTTATGAAAGTTACGGTTTATATAAACCACACTATGATTTTGTGGACTCAGTTAAATATAAAGATAAATTATCGAAAGTCCGTAATCAGCAAAAAATATTAATTCATAACAACATCGCGGGTAGAATATTCAAACCTATGACCTTAGATGGTTCTGAGACTAAGGGAAAGTCATTGCAAAAGAAAAATATTAAGCAATTACTTAGAACTTTCAACGGTGAATGTGAAGCAGCCATCAATAAAGTTACCAAGTCTAATATTGCAACTGTTGAGAAAAAAATTAATTCTTCTTTTACACAATTAAACAAATTAAACGAACCCAATGGTGTTTACCTAAACGAAGATTATCTAAACAGTAAACTGGATGAAGCTCACATTGCTCTTGAATATGCTCTTAAAAAAGAAGCAGAAAAAGAGGAATTGCGTGAACAACGCGAACGTGAACGTGAAGAAAAGAAATTGCAACGTGAAATTGCATCTGAACGTGCCAAATATGAAAAAGATGAAACACATTTTTCTCAAGCAAAAGATCGTATATCTAAGAAACTAGAAAGCACTTCTGATACAGCTGAAGTATTGGCTCTAAAACATGAATTACAGGAGTTGCAAGATAAACTTGATAATATTCGCAAGCAAAAGGAAAAGTTAGAAGATAGAGCTGCTAATCTTACAGCTGGTTATGTTTATATTATTTCCAATATTGGATCATTTGGTAAAGATGTTTACAAAATTGGTGTTACTAGACGACTAGAACCAATGGATAGGATTAATGAGTTAGGTAGTGCTTCTGTTCCCTTTAAATTCGATGTTAATGCCTTAGTGTTTAGCGATGATGCCTTTAAGCTGGAAGCAGAATTGCACAGACGCTTTGACAATGAACGAGTTAATCGGGTAAACAAGCGTAAAGAATACTTCAAGATACCTATGGATGAACTCAAAAAGGTTCTTAACGAGCATAAAGAGCTAACTTTTAACTTTAACGAATATCCTGATGCCTATGAGTATCGTGACACGTTATATATCGAACAACATGAAAAAAATACAAATACTCAAAACAAGTAATTTTTAGTAGGAGAATATGATGGGAATATTTAAATCGAAAGAAGAAAAAGATGAGCAAAAAGCTCAAGATATGGAAACTTGGTTAAACAATCTTAGCCTTAGCGACATTGATAAGGATTGTTTTCCTCAGTTAAAACGTATTAAACATCAATTAAAAACAATGTATGGCTATCCACTACTTAGTTCAAAGTCTGATGTACCACGAGACATATATATTCTATTAACAGGTATGGTTGAACAAAATTGGCTTTTAATTAAGCAAAACGATCAATTGAGAAAACAAAATGAAAAAATAATTGAATTATTGAAAAATAAATAATCATTAAAACAAAAAAATCGATTAATAGTCCGTCTGGAAAACATAACTATTAATCGATTCACATAATCTGCGCTATTTGTGCGCTCAAATTTTATTTTATCACATCGGAGGTGTGGTTTCTAATGGCAACTTTTGATAAACGCGGCGATGTATGGCGCGCCAGAGTATCCTTTAAGCAAGGCGGTCAATTCCATCAAAAATCTAAAAGTGGTTTTAAAACAAAACGGCAAGCTCAAGTATGGGCATCTAAGATAGAGGTACAAAAAGCTGAGTCTGATATAGTAATTGAAAATCCCACTTTTGCCGATTATTACAAGAAATGGTCAGAAGCTTTCCGTATTCCCGGTAAGGCTGCTAATACGGTTAGTCGTTATCGATATATTGAAATTGAAATCAAGCGTTATTTCAAACAACAAAAAATGAATAAAATTACTAGAATACAATATCAAGATTTTATTAATCAGTATGGCAAAAATCATTCAAAAGCTTCAGTTCGTAAAACGAATGGTATTATTCGCGGTTGTATAAAAGACGCTATTGTTGATCACATAATCAATAATGATTTTACTGCACGAGTTAATCTTGTTTATGATATTAATCGAACCAAAGAAGTTTTGTATTTATCTGTTAAAGAGACCCAAGCTTTAATTGCTAAAACTAAAGAAAAATTAAATCCACGTTATAGTAGTCGCTATATGATTCTAACGGCAATTTATACAGGAATGCGAATTGGCGAAATTATGGCTCTTACATGGAAAGACATTAACTTTAAGGCAAAAACAATTAGCATTACTAAATCTTTTTCATATGTAACTGGTAGAATCAAAGAACCTAAAACAGCATCATCAGTTCGAACAATCAGGGTAACTAATAAGCTACTTAACATTTTAAAGCCACTACAAAAGCGTAATGAAAAATATGTATTTGCAAAAAGTCTTGAGGAACTGCCCTCAACTACTGCTTGCAACAAAAAGCTCAAAGAACTGCTTATTGAATGTAATATTAATAAACCAGGTTTCCACTTTCATAGCTTACGACATACACATACTTCGATTTTACTTTATGAAGGCGTTGACCTTTATGCAATTAGTAAGCGCTTGGGGCATTCAAACATGTCAATTACAGCAACTTTTTACGCTCACATGATAGATGAATTAAAAGCAAAATCTGACGATCATATCGAAGAGGTGCTGGACTCATTATAAAAAAACAAGACCTAGCTGTTGATTTAGCTAGGTCTTTTAGTCCAAATTCAGTCCACGATATTCATGAAATGCTTATGTATCAAGACTTTTTGAAGCATAATTATGACCCCGGTGAGATTCGAACTCACCTCTACGGTTTAGGAGACCATTGTTCTATCCAGATGAACTACGGGGCCGTACAAAATTAACTTTACCAAATTTACGTGATAAAAGCCAATTTTTTTAGTAATTAATATTGCCTTGTATAATATGGTCGCGGACTGTTGGCATCGGCCAATTTATCTGCCGCAAACACGAACGGAGTCCAGATTGCCAAGGCAATCAACATGTTAACAATGCACAAGACCACGGCGCGCCAATCATAGTTGCAGGCTAAAAACGGCCCAATAATCGGCGGTAAAATTCCCGGCACGGCTGCTTGGACAGGATTAACTAGACCGATCATGCTTACCCCATAAGAAAAGGCAACATTAACTAGTGGCGCCACGATAAACGGGATGAAGTACACCGGATTAAGAACCACCGGCAGTCCCAACACAACTGGCTCATTAATGTTAAAAATTGCCGGTGCTAATGCCACTTTGGCAATTGTTCGGTAGTCGCTGCGTTTAGAAAAAAGCAAAATTGCAACTATCAGCATTAATGTTCCACCAGCGCCACCAAACCAGGCAAACACGTCAAACGAACCGCGAACCCATAATAATGGTGCGGGTTTACCATTACGCACAGCCGTAATATTAACATTCTGCGCCGTCAACCAAATTGAATCTAGCATTGGCGCCATCACACTTAAGCCATTAATCCCAAAGAACCAAAAGATTTGAACAAGTAAAGTTACGAGCATCACCATGCCGAAGCCCTGGCCCATTTTAACTAGTGGCCACTGAATTGTGTGTAATAACCAATTGCCAAAGAAAGTACCAGTTACTGCTTGAAAAATGAAATTAATTGCACCAACTACAAAAATTGCAATCGTTGCCGGTACAAGTGAGTCAAACGCCCGTTGTTCCGCATAAGGCAGATTAGCCGACAAATGAATCATAATTCGTGCTTTAACACAAAACGCATAAATTAAAACACCGATCGTCCCAAACAAAATTGCCGTAAAAATACCGGTGGTTGAAAATTGCTCAATGTCAAATGCATGTTGCATCACGATTTCATGGCCCGCAACTTGGACTTTTGTCAAATTAGCAATGCTCATTGCTAAAGACGACAGTGAAACTATGGCACCAGCAAGTGGATCAACCTCTAAGATTTTGGCAAAGTGATAACCAAGTGACAATGCCAAAAAGAGTGCAAATAAAGCAAATGTCCCGCGCCATACCACATTACAAACTAACGCCAGCGGCTGCATTGTCCATGCAAAAGTCGTCCAACCCAGATTGGTTTTCGCTACTGCAATCAAGCTTTTTATCAATACGGCGGCCGAACCGGCAATGGTAATTGGCATGACGGAGATAAATGCATCCCGCAACGCCACAAGCCAACCCACTTGCCCAATTTTATTGGCTACTGGCAGCACATAGTCTTCCAGCCAAGCTACTAATCGACTCATTGTTCCCCCTTCTGCTTTAAATAATGTGGGTGATAACCCTTATTTTTATTCTGATGTTTTTTATGCTTCTTCTTTTTAACCGGTGCTGGCGCAGCAGTTTCTGCAGTAACCGCCTTTTTAGCCTTTTTCTTGCGCGGCAATTGCGTTACCAACTTAAAACCGGCAAAGTAAACTCGTTCTAAAGTGGTGCCATCACCCAAGAGTTTCTTCAAATCACGAAAATCATGATCATCGCCAAGAGTTACCACATAGCCGTTGGCTCCCATACGGCCCGTCCGACCAGCGCGGTGTAAATATGTATTGATTTCACTCGGAATATCGAAGTTAATGACATAAGTTACGCCAGGAATATCCAATCCGCGAGCGGCCAAATCAGTTGCCAGCAGCAATTTGGTTTTACCAATTTTTAAATCATGGAGCGCTTGTTCACGCTTTTCCTTGCCAAACTCATTTGCCAATAACGTAAATTTAGTTTTGGTATGAGCAAAAATTCCGGCAAAACGCATCATCGTTTGGTTAGAATCAAAGAATAAAATTCCCTTGAAATGATCTAGCCTTGTCAGTCGCTGCACAAAATCAATCTTATGCGCATTATCAATTTGCAAGAAATAATTCTTAACAGTTGTCTCCTGTTGACTGCGCACATCAATTAATAAAAAGGTCCGATCAAAAATTTCTTCGGCTTTTTGCGTAATTTCCGATTCCGTTGCGCCAAATAGTAAAATTTGCGCATCAGCCGTCATATTTTGTCCTAAAGAACTAAGCAGCTCCATCTTACTGAACTCTAAAATATCATCGGCTTCATCAATTACCAGCGTCTTAATCTGTTCTACCTTAATGCGATTACTGGAAAAGAAGTCAAAAAAGCGACCTGGAGTTGCGACAACCACTTCTGGATGTTTCTTCTTCAGATTGTCTTCCTGGCGCTGCCGGTTGCCAGCACCAACTAAGCTAACCCCTTTTAAGCCTAAAGCATGGACAAAAGGATTAATCGCATGGCGAATCTGCACGGCCAATTCGGTCGTTGGTGCAATAATTACTAAACTGTTGGGCATCCCTTGCTTAACGCGCTCTAATGCTGGCAGTGCATAAGCCAGCGTTTTACCCGTTCCTGTTTTAGCTAGTGCCACTACACTAGCGCCGTTTAAAATCGCGTCACGTGTCTCTTTTTGAATTAACGTTGGCTGTTTCAAACCTAATTTATTTAAAACTGTTTCAAATTCTTGCTTCATTATTGTATTAACTGCCCATATTTCTGTTTATATTGTGTTACCGTTCCGTTATAAGCAAACATGGTAACACCACCGTCTTCCAACTCGCGGACATTTTTAACGCGACCATTAGTCGTGTACCGCCAAAAAGTATATTGAAGTTTATTCGGCTCGCGTTTGCTAGTTATAATAAACGAGACGCCAGCTGGAAAATACTTTTTGTATTTAATCGGCAAGTCAACCATCACCCGCTTACCAATGTTAAGCAATAATTGCGTGAATTGCGCCATCTGTTTAATATAGACCAATCGCCGCTCACTTACTGCTGGCACAACCATAATTGGCAAACTGCCTGTGTTTAAGCCGACTTTTTTCATAAAATAAGTATAATGCTGCTGGGGTGTCGACTCATCACTATACGCCACACTTGTGCCAAAAGCTAACTTAGTTCCCAAAATTTGGTCGCGATAAGCCAAGTAGTCATCATCAAAAAATGACCGCCCCTGCGTGCTGCGTAAATAGACAAATGAGATTCCATTTGCCTGCAATTCATGCATTGCAACGTAACCATAACTCTGATTAAGTTCCACACCAATTGCAGTTGAATTCGCATCCGGCGGCAATGTCGTCTGCCTTTTCAAGTTAAATAACCCATTAAACAAAAGCGTAATCGCAATTGCCAGCATCAGCAAAATCGCCGGTAGTGTATACTTGTGATGAAATCGCTTCATTTAATTCTCCATTATTACCACAACGACATCAATTATACCAATACTCTAATTATAAGCGAACAAACAAAATTTTGATAATTTTACCTCAAAAAATAAGCGATTAACTTAAAAAAGTTAATCGCCTATTTAGTTTAAAATTTTCAATTACAATTCAACAAGATAAACTGGTTTTTGACCATTCAGAACCCGCTTAATATCTGTCATACTATGCTCAATCATGTTCTTAACTGATGTCTTAGTATAGTAAGCTGAGTGAGGTGTAATGACAACGTTTGGCATCTTGGCTAATTCTTGATAAGTCTTTGGTAATTCCGATATATCGTCAAATTTCTTCATGAAGAAGTCATTTTCTTCTGTCAAAACGTCCAAGGCAGCACCGGCAATTTCATGATTCTTTAAAGCATCTACCAAGTCTTCTGTGTTAATGAGTGGGCCACGGGCATCATTAATAATAATTGCCGTATCCTTCATTTGCTTAAATTGCTCGGCACTAATCATGTCCACAATTGACGGGTCAAGTGGTGTATGCAAAGTCAGAATATCTGATTCCTTAATGACCGTGTCAAAGTCGGTGTATTCCAAGAAAGCCTCGTTAGCTGGATTTTCAATCAAATCATTACCGATAACTCTAGCACCCAAAGCACTGAAAATTTCAGCAGTTGCCGTACCAATTCGACCTAAACCGATAATTCCGACTGTCTTATTGTAGATTTCGTCGCTCATCAGATTTTCTTCACGAACAAAGTTCAGGTCGCGCTTTTCATTTTGAAGGATTTGTCCCCATTTACGAAGCAAATACATGGCAGAAGTCAGCGTGTTTTCAGCAACGGCTCTTGGTGAGTAAGCAGGTGTGTTAGTGACAAACAAGTCATATTTATGGACATAGTCCCAGTTAATAATATTGTAGCCAACTGACCGCAAAGCCAATTGTTTAATGCCAAAAGAAGCCAATTTTTTGTAGACTTCTTCTTGGTCAATGTCAACAACTTGCATCATGCTGACACAGTCAAAACCCTTGGCCATATCAACTGTTGACGCATCTAAAATCTCCTCGCTTGTTTCCAAGTCATCTTCAGGGTGATTTTTGCGCCATTTATCAACATAAACCATTTGCTCAGGTGTCATATTATATAGTAAAACTTTCATTAGGATAAATCCTCCTTTAAACAAAAAATCTTTGCTTATATTTTAACTAATATTAGCAAAGAATTAAAGTTTTATTTTAGAATTTATTTAAATCTATATTAAATTTATTTTTACTTACTAATTTCAATTTTTTTGCACATCAGTATGCCAATTGAAGTAAAAGTTTAGGCCAAACGCAATAACTAGTAGCAGTAGTGACACCATCATAATTTCTTTAATACCTGTGTGGAAAATCGTCCGCATCGTTGGCAATAGTCGTGCCGGCAACAATTTTGCCGTTTTAGCATCACTCAGCTCGTTCATCATGTGCATTGTAATGCCGCTATGCTGCTGGACGCCGCGTGCCAGCGCCATATTCATAATAACGCCGTACACAGCTGACATCACCGTTTGCGCCAAAATTCTAATTAAATAAGAAGTTGACGTCGCTGTTGCCATATTAGTCATCCCCGCGTCTACCTGCACTTTAACTTGCAGTGCGACAAAGATAAAGCCGACACCTATCCCAGAAAACGCACAAACAAAGGTCAACCATTGCAATGGTGTTTGCAAGTCAGCTAAAAACATGCCGCCGACTGACACTATCATCCCCAAAATTCCAATTAATACCAGCGTAAACGTGCGCACACGGTCACTAATAAAGGAAACACTTTGCGAAGCTGTAATATCAACAATTGAGTTTGGCACCAAAGTTACACCACCAACAAGTGCTGTGGTCCCCAAGAGAGCTTGCGCCCACATCGGCAAGTAAGTATTGACAGCTAAATATGCGCCCCAAGTAAACGCAAAAAGTAAGAAGTCGCCATTTAACGCCTTATTTTTGAAAATCGACAGAGGAATAATTGGGTTGGTCGCCCGCTTTTCTCGCCATAAAAAGCCACCAATAAAAATCAAACTAATTGCAACCAATACCGCAACAACTAAGTTACTAGTCAAGCCTAGGAGCTGAATCCCCATTAAAAACGTTAATAAGCCTAGCGCCAGTAACAGAGCACCAGAAAAATCAAATTTACGGGTAGATTTTGGCGTTATTGGCCTGAAGTATAGCATACTCAAGATAACCGCAATAATTCCAATTGGTACATTCAGATAAAAGACCCAGTGCCACGACATTGTATCAATAATGGTACCACCAACGAGCGGCCCCATAATCGCAGCCACGTTGAAACTCGCGGTCAAATAACCTAAGATTCGCGTCCGCGTTTTAATATTTGGATAAATATAACCAACAATGATGTAGGGTAAGGATCCCATGCCACCGGCACCAATGCCCATGACCAAACGGGCAACTAGAAAGAAGAAAATATTCGGTGCCAAGCCTTCAAAAATAGAGCCGATAATGAACAGCACCAATGAAATTTCAAACGCCAACTTATTAGTGATTTTCTCACCAATTTTAGTCCATAAGGGAATCGAAATCGACATCCCTAATAAAAAGATGGCAACAATCCAGCCCATAAACTGAATCCCATGCAAGGCGGCAACAATTGCTGGAATCGCGGTGTTAATTACCGTACCATCCAGCCCCGACATAATATTGCCAAGCATCAGCGCCAGCGTGACATATTTAATCTGCTTTTTAGTCATTCTTGCTCCTCAAAATTAAATCACATAAAAAGTCCTACCACGTTGCAGTGATAGGGACTTATTTTTCTTGTTTCAATTATGAAGCTATCTGCTAAAAAAGCAAGAGGGATTTAACAAATCATGTCAAGATTTTTAACGTTTTAAATAATTTATCTTTTATTAATTAACATAATGATATTTTCGGCTTAATACTGTATAATTCTTTTATTATTAACCAAAACAAAATATTGACTTTTTACACATTATCCGTTAAATTATTATTGAAAGATCTATCCCTTCGCTTAACGGACACGTCCCATCGCGAAGGTTTTTTATGCAAAATTATGAAAAATAAAATTTCCCTTAGATATATGGTATTTATACAAATGCTCTCGCAATGCAAATTTGTATAATTGTCAAACTTATGGGCAAAATCAATGATAAATATATATTTTCAGATCTTGAAAAAGCAATTTTTAATCTAATTGATGACACAACTACTGCCAACTATTATGGCTTTACATCTAAAGAAGCAATTCATGATTTGTTTGCAGTTTCGTTTAACCAGTCCCAAAATACTTTATTAAGCTACTAAATAATAATGTACACCGAAGATTTATAAATTTTTTAACGAAAAAATCCCACTATCATAATTTTAGATAGTGGGATTTTATTATACTTTTTAATATGCTCGTCGGCCTTTTTTATAAACAGCCTTATCTTCCTGAGCAACTGCTTTAATATCTGCCAGTGGGTCAGCATCCAAAACCAAAAAGTCGGCGTATTTACCAACTGCTAGCGTGCCATACTCATCATCAATTTTCATAAGTTTGGCGGAATTAACACTAGTTTGCAAAGCTTCAAAATTGCTAAAACCATCATCAACTAGTAATTGTAATTCCACAGGAGTCTTAGAAAAGCCGTTAAAAGTTGTCCCGGCATCTGTACCCAATGCTATTTTGACACCGCGGTCTTTGGCGTGAGCAATATTCTTGCGCAAATCAGCTAATGCCTTCTCTGCCTTGTTCATTTCCCAGTCAGGTGCAATTCCAACTGCATATTCTGGAAAGGCCCAAGCTGCAATAATTGTTGGTGTCAGGTACGTGCCCTTTTCTAACATCAAATCAATGGCTTCATCATTGACGTAAAAGCCGTGTTCAATCGAATCTACACCGGCTTCAATCGCATTCATAATGCCTGCAATTCCTTCGGCATGAGCTGCAACCGTAATTCCTTTATGGTGCGCTTCTTCAACTGCCGCTTTAATTTCGGCAACATTGAGTTGAGGATCATCCATAAAATCGCGTTCAGTCATAATGCCGCCAGTTGCCATAACCTTGATTACCTTAGCACCACGCTTCAGCCCTTGACGAACTGCCTTACGCATTTCATCAGGAGAATCAACAACATAACCAAAATTGGGAATATCACCGTGCCCGCCAGTCATCGAATATGGGCGCCCTGACGGCATTACTTCAGGTACATTGGTAATTTTGCCCTCATTAATCATCTTAGCAATTGTTAAATCAATGTCAAAAGTTGAACCGCACTCACGCACATAGGTAACACCAGACTTCAGCATTTCGTGCAAGTGCTGAACAGAATCAACTGTTGTTTCCACCACGTTAAAGTCAGTTACACCGCGCGGATCTGTCGGGTCCATCACCATATGGTCGTGACAATTAATCAGCCCCGGCATAACGTACTTTCCTTGTAAATCAACCACTTTATCAGCCTGTGGCGCGTTGCCGCTGCCCAAAGCCGTGATTTTACCAGTTTGCTCATCAACTTCCAGCCAAGAATTTGGCTGAATGCTATCTTGCTCACCATCAAATAAATTTAAATTTTGGTATAGAACTTTCATAATGTTCTCCTTTAGTTTTATTAAATAAAACCATTTTATGCTCTTTTAAGCACGAGAACAACTTCAATTCAAAAACGTATTGTTTCCTTAATATGCACGCAAGCCCTTCTTGTAGACGGCCTTATCTTTTTGAACAACTGCTGTAATATCAGCTAACGGATTTTTATCTAAAACCAAGAAGTCTGCATATTTTCCGGCTTCCAAAGTACCGTATTCATCATCAATCTTCATTAACTTGGCATCATTTAAACTTGTCTCTAGAGCTTCGAAGTTTGTAAAACCTTGCTCAACTAATAACGGTAATTCTTGCGGCGTCATCGTAAAGTCGTTGAATGGCGTACCGGCATCTGTACCCAAAGTAATCTTGACACCAGCGTTCTTTGCCTTAGTAATATTTCCGCGCAAATCTTTCCAAGCTGCAGAGATTTTAGCCATTTCCCAGTCAGGAATCTTGCCGGGAGCGTACTCAATAAAGGCCCAAGCACCAACAATTGTTGGCGTTAAGTAAGTGCCCTTTTCCAGCATCAATTTAATTTCTTCATCATTAACGTAAAAACCATGTTCAATTGAGTCCACACCAGCCTTGATCGCATTCAAAATACCTGGATTGCCTTCAGCGTGAGCCGCAACAATTAATCCCTTGTGGTGCGCTTCCTCAACTGCCACGTGTATTTCAGCTTCACTCAATTGGGGTTGATCTAATGCATCACTCTCTGTCATGACCCCGCCAGTCGCCATCACCTTAATCGCTTTAGCACCTTCCTTAATTCCTTGCCGCACAGCCTTGCGCATTTCATCAGGAGAGTCAACCAAACGACCAAAGTTTGGCATGTCACCGTGACCACCAGTCATTGAAAACGGATGTCCTGCTGGCATAATTTCGGGCACCTTGCTTAACTTACCAGCCTTAATTAATTTTTCTAGCTCGATATCGATATTATAAGTACTGCCACATTCACGAATATAAGTAACACCTGATTTCAGTAAGTCATGCAAATGTTGAACGGCACGAACAGTTGATGGAACAACGCCAGCACTTGAGCCACCATCAGGAGTGGTCGGGTCCATAAAAATATGCGTGTGGCAATTCATTAATCCAGGAATGACATACTTGCCACCTAAGTCAACGGTTTTATCAGCTTGCGGTAATTGTCCCGTGCCTGTTTGGATAATTTTGCCGGTTTTATCATCCACCAGCAAATAATTATCCGCCTTAATTTCATTGTCTTTGCCATTAAATAAATTAATATTGGTAAAAATTGTTTTGCTCATCAAAATGCCTCCTATTTTGGCAATTAAAAAAGCACCCGTCCCAATTTAAGGACGAGTGCTCGTGTTACCACCTTTAATTTGTTTGCCATTTACACGGCAAACCTCACTAGCTATCTAATAATAGCTTGCACTGCTAACGGCTGCAATACCGCTGCTGGCTAACTATCGCCAGCAGTCATCAATTCGAAGCCCATGTTCACTACCGCTTGCCTAACGACTTTCACCATAACATCGCTTCTCTTTTAAGACTCACAAATAATTACTCTGCTTTTCAAGATGTTTTGTTTTTATTCATAATTAATTTATCATCATTATTTAATGATGTCAACTAGATTTAATCTAATTCTTTACCATTGCTGGCAATTACTTTTTTATACCAATAAAAAGAATCTTTAGGATAGCGCTTATAACTACCGTTGCCTTCATTATCAGCATCTACATAAACAAAGCCATATCTCTTAGTCATTTGAGCAGTACCACAACTAACTAGGTCAATACAGCCCCAAGAAGTATACCCCATCACATTGCAACCATCATCAATAGCTTCTTTAATTGCTTGCAAATGAGCTTTTATATAATCTATACGATATTGATCATGCACTTTGAAGTCTGACGTTAACTCATCTATAGCTCCTAATCCATTTTCAACAATGAAAATAGGTAAATGATGGTAGCGTTGGGTCATATCATTTAATGAAATTCGTAAACCAGTAGGATCAATCCCCCAACCCCAATCAGTTTGATTTACATATGGATTAGGTAATTTCCTTACAAATTTACCGATCGGCTCTTTTTTATCTTCGTCAGCGCTAATTACTCCAGTGTTGTAATAACTGATAGAAGTAAAATCTACGGTACCTTCTTTTAAGATCTTTTCATAATTTGGATACCAATTAATTTCAATATTATTTTTCTTATAATAATTCAAAATAAATTCGGGATAAGATCCATTAACCTGCACATCAGTTGGGAAATAATTAAATTGATTTTGTTCTTGCGTAGCTAACACATCTGCTGGCTTGCAAGTATACGGATAGTTTTGTAAACGACAAATCATATTTCCAACTAAGTCATTTTGAGCGTGATCTTTAAAATACTTAACGGTTAATGCGCTAGCAATTAACTCATGATGCAATGCTTGCTGAATACAAGTTTCTTTAGGTTTATCAGATTCCGTAACGAACATTGCACCACCCAAGTATGAGGAATTCATGACCATGTTTATTTCATTAAAGGTAATCCAATATTTTACTTCATCTTTGTATTCATCAATAAGAAATTTTGTATAGTGGACAAAGTAATCAACCATTTTAGGACTTTCCCAACCATTTATGGTTTCAGTAAGATAAACGGGAACTTCATAATGAATCATTGTTACAAGAGGTTCAATGCCATATTTATGACATTCTTTAAAGACATTATGATAAAACTGGACACCTTCTGGACATGGCGTATCTTCTATGCCTTTAGGGAAAAGGCGACTCCATGAAATACTCATCCGAAAGACTTTAAAGCCCATTTCTCCAAGTAATGCAATATCTTCTTTATAGTGATGATAGAAGTCTGAACCTCGTCTAAATGGAAAATTATATTCATCTTGATGTTTTTTATTATTTTCAAATTGTGCCTTGGTAATATTGTTCAAAGATTTGTTGCCACTACCTGCTCTACGAATAAAATCCATGTGTGACAGACCTCGGCCGCCAATTTGTGCCGCACCTTCATATTGTGCTGCAGAGGTTGCTCCACCCCAAAGAAAATTATCAGGAAATTCCTTCATATTTTTCACGTCTTTCTATAAAATCATTAAAAGTCAAATTAAACGGTCATTAATACCTGACTTTTAGTAGTTTCCCCACTGTCTTTAACATTATTAATATTAAGTAACTGGTCAGTATTGGTAATCAACATAATTACTACATCATCATAACCAGCTTCTATAATTTTCTTGAAATCAAAGGTCATAATTTGTTGGCCTTTAACTACTTTGTCGCCTTCTTTAACTTCGGGATGTAAAAACTTACCGTTTAAGTTTACAGTATCAATACCGATATGAAGAAGTATCTCAACGCCATTCTCAGCTTTAAGTCCAATTGCATGCTTAGTCGGAAAAACCGAAGTAATTACACCATCTACTGGTGAAAAAACTTTACCGTCAGTAGATTTAACTGCTATTCCCTTACCCAACATACCACTGGCAAAAGTTTTGTCGTTTAAACTAGATAACGATTGAATTTTACCATTAGCAGGAGACATAATATTGGCATTTTTTATAGCTGAAACTAAGTTATCATGATTAACTGTTATATCTTGATTCTGATTATTTTCTTTGGCTAAGTCTTCTTCATCTTGCCTGATTATCGATTTTCTTCCCAAGAAAATCACCAAAAGTGTGACAACAATAGAAGTTGGAACACCTAGGGCCATACCAATAAAACCTTTACCTATTGTTGCAGAAATCGTCAATATACTTGGTAGAACAATACCATAAACAGCTGCATTAAAGTAAGAAGCAATTGCGCCGCCAACGCCACCACCAATTACTGCTCCAAGCATTGCAATTTTATATTTCGTAACTACACCATATAAAGCTGGTTCTGTAACACCTAAAAATCCTGAAATAGTTGAACTAAATGACAAACTTTTCATTCTTTTGTTTTTAGTAAAGAAATAGACTCCCAAAGCTGCTGCCGATTGTGCAAATGTAGAAACAAAATTCATTGCTCCAATCGTTGTCCGGCCATAAGTAGCAACCTGCTGTTGCGTTATTGCACGAACAGCGTGGTGAGTTCCTGTTAAAACAAGTAGCGGCCGAGTACCACCAATAATAAATCCGGCTAAAATTGGTGATAGATTAATTAGATATTGCATCCCAATCGCAATGTAATTACCAATATAAAAGCCCAAAGGTGCAATGGCAACAAGTTCAATTGGGATAACAACAACTAAGGTAAGCAATGGCGTAAAAATGGCACTTATAATATCAGGAATATATTTTTTGAAAAATCTATAAACATAGCTCATCAACCAAACAGTTAAAATAATTGGAATAACTGATGAACTATAATCGATATATGGTATTACTAGCCCGCCAAATAACTTTAAACTGCCACCTTTAGCTGCACTTTGTAAAATACTTGGATACATCATGGCACCAGCTAGTGCTAATGCCATATAAACATTAGTCTTAAAACTACGTGCAGTGGATACAGCCAATAAGAATGGAAAGAAATAGAACATACAATCAGCGATAACATTAAATAAAATATACGCTGAACTATTAGCACTCATCCAGTTAAACTGGACGAACATAAATAGAAATCCTTTTATCATCCCGCCGCCAATAATTGGTGGTAACGTAGGAATCAAAATCGAAGATAAAGTTTCAACTACCCTTGAAAAGACACCCTTTTTTTCACTAGTTTCTGATTCCACACTTTCAGCATTTAAACCTGGATTATCTTTTACCACGGCGTTATAATACTTATCAATTTTGGCACCAATAATTACTTGAAACTGACCACCAGCTTTTCTAATATCCATAACATCGTCTAACTTTTTAAGTGCATCTTCATTTACCTTAGAGTCGTCTTTTAATACGAATCTTAAGCGAGTCATGCACCGAGTTAAACTTTTAATATTATTTGGCCCACCAACATTTTTAACAATTTCACGAGCTTGTTCTTCAATACTCATGATATTTCATCCTCTTTCTTACGGACTAATCTATTAATGTGGACAGTGAGAAATACTGTTTCATTTTCATTAGCCTCAAACTTATAATTTTTCATCATTAATTCATTGATTTTTTCAGCACAACCATACGCCTTGCCATATTTTTCTTTTATAATCTTGATTAAATTTGGGTCAATTAAAGTTCCAGAACTTTTTTTATTTTCTAGTTGACGTGCAAGATAATATCTTAAATGCGAAACAAAGCGTGCGAATGAAATAGTTGACTCGTCAATTTTTGTCTTAAAAGTGTTTTCAATAGTTTTCTTAGTCATTGAGATAAGTTCTGTCAATTCTATTGCCGTCACTTCGGTATCACTAGCTCTTTCTGAATTAATTAAATGCAAAGCAATCGACACCATCTCTTCTTCTGGAAAAGGGGTAGACATTTTTTTATTAATTAACACAAGTGCATTAGTTGCCACTTTACACTCTATTGGAAAATATTGCTTAACCTCTATTTCAAGAGGCTGCTTAATTATTATTCCTTCAGTTAGTCTTTCTTCTGCGTACTGCAGATGATCTGCCAAAGAAATAATAAAGTTTTGCGATAGCTTGAGATTATAGCCATCAATCGCCATTTTAAAAATTGCTCTAGATACTGAAAGAACATCTAATGAAAGCGAACTAATCATCGAAATAAATTGTTCAACATCTTCGTTAGGCTTGGGTAAAAAAACTTGTTCAATCCTTTTTGGATCAACTGTTTGTCCGGGATATGCTTTAAAACCAATACCAGAACCAATTACAATTTTTGAAATGCCCTGGTCATTTACCTGAATTACGTTATTATTTATTCTTCGAACGAGTTTCATTACTATCTCCCATTGCAACGTTGTAAATATGTAAGCTGATTAGAACGAAAAAAAGACCTAATAAACCCTAAAACAGGGTATTATTAGGTCTTGCCGGCTTTATCCGTAACTAATCCAATATTTTAAATATAAATCGCTTACAAACAGTATATTAACACAGTTAAACTTATTGTCAACGCTTTTTTGTAGGTAATAAACTTTAATTATTTACTTATTACTATCTATAACTCTCACTTTTTAAGTTATTTGAACAGCCAATTTAAATATTTAATGCCATTACTGACAAGGGCTAATAAAAAACTACAACTTTACCAGCTGTAGCTTCTATGTATATTATTAATTATAAAATATGTAGATAAGTCAGGCCAACAACAAGTACCATCATAATGACAATTGTTAACGCTGCGTGTTTACCGTTCATCTTTTTCAAAATATAATAAACAGCAACGGTTACCAATAAGCTCAATAATCCTGGCATTATTTTATCCAGCATAGTCTGAACACCAATTACATTATTACCTACTTTGCTAGAAACATTGGAATGAACCGCAATTTTTAATGGTGTCTTTACTTTGATAACAGTTGAAATCAATGCACCAACAACCATTAATCCAACAACATTTGCCATTGTCGAAATACGTTGAATTACGTCGCTTTGTTGATTATTATTTAAGAAATCAATTCCTTTTTTATAACCAAATGAAACTGCATAATATCTCATTCCCATGTTAATGATGTTATATAAAATAAACATCAAAATTGGGCCAAAAATACTACCACCAAAAGCTAACGAAGCCCCAATACTACCTACAATTGGTAACCAAGTAAATTTAATTAAACTATCACCTAAACCAGCTAAAGGTCCCATTAATCCTGTCTTCAAGGGATTAATACCATCTTTTTCATCTGGTGAAGTAGTTTCTTCCATTGCGGCAGTCAAACCTAAAATAACAGCATCAAAGTTAACATGCGAATTATAGAATACTAGTTGACGTTTCATAGCTTCTGATAAGTCTTTTTTATCAGGATAAATTTTTGCTAATGCAGGTGCAATTGCACGCATGAAGCCAACGCCTTGTAAAGTTTCATAGTTTAATGTAATTCGCATTGTATTCAGACGCATAAACATGCGCCAAATATCGCGATTATTTAATTTATGTTCTGGCGCGATCATTTTCTCTTCTATCATAAGTCATAATCCTCCGCATCTTCATCAACTTGACTTTCAGAATTATTAATTTCACCTGTATTACCAGCTACTGCCTTAACTTCAGGTTCACGAGTTGCTCGTTCGTATAAAAATGCAAATACTAATGCGATTAATGTAATTGGTAAAATATCCAATTTCATGTATGAAGAAAATACAAATCCTAAAATAACGAACATCCACAATTCGCTCTTTTTAAGCATTGTCATCATCAATAATGCGATCCCGACTGCAGGGATAATCGAACCAGCTGTGCTCAAGCCATTAACAATAAATTTCGGTAGATCATTGATAGCTTGTTGAATCGCACCAGCACCAAATTGTAAAGCTAAAAATGTTGGGAAACCACAAGCTAACCCGTATAAGATTGCAGAAGGCCATGTTAGCCAATATGTGCCCTTAACATCTGCATTATCAGCTAATCTTTTAGCCCAGCCATTAAGAGAACAGTTTACTGTTTCAATTAAAACCAATAATTGTTGGGCTAAAATTGAAGTTGGAACTGCTAAAGTAATAGCTGTAGCAATCATCGTTGAAATTGATCCATTGGTATTACCCATAATAGCTAGGGATGTACTAATCATCGTACCAGTAATTAAATCAGGAGCCATGTAAGCACCAACGTCACCGATACCCATCCACATTATTTCAAGAGTAGCACCAATTGCTAAACTAGCCTGTAAATTTCCTAAAATAAGGCCAACTAGCGGTGCCATCAGTAGTGGTCGTCTAAACATCTTGGTACTAACATTATCAATTCCTAATAAGAAGGCTAAAATAGTTAGAATTAAGACTTTCATTTCTTCAAGACCTCACTTAGTTTTTCAGCTCCATCTGTTGGAACCATTTGAATTTCAATATCTACACCCTGTTCAAGCAATTTTTCTAAAGCAGCACGCTCATCATCAGTTAAAAATACCGCTTTAGTGTATTGTTTACGTTCGTCATTTCCTCGAATTCCACCAATGTTTAATTTTGGTATCATATAACCACTAGCAACAATATCCTCAACTGTAAATGGTGAAGCAAATAAGAGCATAGTTCTTCTGGTTACTGGATTATTAGGTACAATTTTCAAAAACTTTTCAGTTGTGAAGATATGTAATTTAACATTGCGTGGGACACTCATCTTCAAAACATTTGATTGAATTTTATCCGCTGCAACTTTATCATCCACAATAATAACTTGTTCAATTTGCTTAACATTTAACCAAGTTGTTACAACTTGTCCATGAATTAATCTATCGTCTATTCTACAAAATTCCACTGCCATCGTCTTCTTGCTCCTCTTCTTTAAATCTTTCTGATATATTTTGAAAACCCATATTATATGAATTAGTAAGCGACTCTGCTAATTCATCAAGTGACCTATCACGATTAGTAAATAAATCTAGCAACATTGGTAAATTTAAGCCACTTAATACTAGAACGTTGTCTTTTTCCAAGCAAAAAGTGCCACTAACATTAGATGGAGTACCACCTAAAATATCAACCAGAATAATAGTCCCCTTACTCGTATCTAAATCTGTAAACATTTGTTGCATTTGAGCTTTAGCTTGTTCTAAATTTAGATTCTCTGTAACTGCCAAATATGCACAATTATCTTGCTTTCCAACGATCATTTCTGCACTTCGAAGTGCTTCTTTTGCTAAATATCCATGACTTGCTAAAATAACTGCAACACCAGGTGTCTTATTCTCCATGCTGTATCCCCTCTTCCAAATAAAAATCTCTGGCTTGGTTAATTTCTGCCATTGTTAATCCAAAATGTTGTTGGAAATAGTTATCAGAACTGCCAAAATCTTTTCTGATTTTATTCATAGCGGCTTTAATGTAATCTTCTCTTGTATCAATCATAGCCATTAAATAGTCAAGATATTCTTTCTTCTGAACTAATTGATGATATAAGTCATACTTTAATTGATTCCGCTCTTTACGAATGATTTTAGTCAACAAATAGTCATGAATAATATCTTCATCTTTAATATTTAGCATTAGCAAAACTAACATAGAGCCAAATCCTGTTCTATCCTTGCCTCCCCGACAATGATGGAACAATGGTAAATTTTCCTCACGAACAATTGCTTTGAGTAACCGTCCGTATGCTTTTTGAGCAATCGGTGATGTTACTAAATCTTCGTAACTAGCAATTACATTCTCGCCACGGTCATTAAGATATTTTTCTGGAACCTCGCCATTTTCAATGGACTCAACTAATTTTTCGTTTTCCCCCTTAAGATCAACTACATTAGCAGCAGCCTCAGAAAAACTAGACTGTGGATCACAATTTAATACCTGTAAAACAGTCGGAATAAACTTATTAGGATGATACTGACGTTCATGTGGTGAGCGATAATCAACAAGGGTACGCAAATTATAATTAGTTAAAAGCTTTTGGTCATCTTCATCAAGTTTTGATAGTTGATCACCACGAAATAGTACGCCCCATTTTAGAAATCGCCCGTCATTTGCTTCATAGCCACCCATGTCACGAACGTTAATTGCGTTAGCAAGTGGGATGACTCTTTCAGCAAAAATATTAGTTGAGAAACTATTATCACTAGCTTTGATTATAAAATATTTAGGTAATTCCTTACGTGGTACAATTACCTCAAAATCGCCATTATTGCTAGTGGCTAAAATTGTAGTAATATTTTCTGCAGAAGGTTGTGAGCCCGCTAATAATTGATATTGCTTTTGGGTCGAATTTAGCAACTTAATCATTAACTTATCAGAATCCCGCTTCATATAAATATTAGATAAAACATACGGTTGTTCTTTCATTTATCTTGTAACCCCTTTCAGATTAGATAATACTACAAGAAAATAATTTTCGCAATATGATATTTTGTAAAATAATTTTCAAAAATAGTTAAAAAGAGTATAATGATTTGTATAAAAGAGAGTTTTATTGCATATATATCTAGCTATTACGAGGAGGAAAATATTTTGAATCCACTAGTTGCTATCCAAAAAAATTATTTAATTTTTTCTAAAAACGAAAAGATAATCGCAGATTATATTTTACAAAATAGTCCTCAAATAAATAATATGAAGATTAAAGACTTGGCAAAAAAGACCTCTACATCTTGTGCTTCAATAACCAGATTTGTTAAAAAAATTGGTTGCCAAAGTTATTCAGACATGAAGATTAATATTGGACAACATTTAATTAGTACTGCTCCTGAACAAGAAAATGACATTTTAAATGAAGTATTTGATTTTTATCAAACAGTTATAAAAAATACTCAGCAAATGGTAGACCAAAATTTGATTAAAGAATTCGTAAATCTATTAAAAAAGCAAAAGCAAATTATTGTAATTGGTGCTAGTAGTTCAGGTACCTCTGCTCGAACCTTTGGCTTAAGATTAATGAGAATGGGCATTGATGCTTTAAGTATTGATGATCCGTACTGGATGCAAATGCGAGCAAGCATTGCTACTAAGCATGATTTGTTTTTTGCAGTATCCAATAGTGGTATAACTGATTGCGTTGTTAAAACACTAAATTTTGCAAAGAAGAAAGAAGCAAAAATTGTTTCTATTACAAGTTATTTAGATAATCCAGTAGCTCAATTAAGTGACCTTACTTTTCATGTATATAATCCTAGGTTTGCCAATAACAAAAAATTTATAAATTCCCAATTTTCAAACATGTATTTGATTGATATTTTGACCTCATACTTACAAGAAGAACAAAGTTTTAAAGAAGCCATGCAAAATACTAGAAAGGCTATCGGAGATAAATAACAAAATTGCTACTAGTTTTTTTGAATTTAACTTTAAACTGTAAATAAAAAAGAAACATACTAAATAGTTATGTTTCTTTTTGTGTATATAAAAATATTTGATCAACTAAAAAATTGAATTACCACTGACTGTCTTTTTATCTTCAACATTATGCTCAATCACATCCCAGTGCTCCTGCAGTTTTCCGTTTGCAATCCTATAAATATCACACACTTTATTGATGTGCCCATTTTCGAGCGTACATTTGAAAAACACCTGTACCATATTTTCGTCACTAGTTACTGCAAGCATCTCAATTTTAGGATTAAACTGCCAAAACTGTTTGATAAATGCGATAAAACCGCTCTTTTTATCGGCAACTTCTGGACTATGCTGACGATAATTATCAGCCATATAATCGTCTAAATTACTTAAATCGTGATTAGTAAAAACTTCATTGTAAAATTTTATGATTAATTCTTTATTTGACATGCTTTTCCTCCATCTGACTTTACTCAGATATTGTACTAAGTATAATTTTTATTCGTAAGCACTTTTTTAATTTGAAATAAAAAACTACGTTAATTTTTCAAAAATATGTCAAAATAAGTTCAAAATTATAGAAATATTTTGCTATAATTAATTCAAAGATGAATAAAGCTAAAGGGCGGTGGCTGTTTAATTCCAAGGAGATGGTTGCCTATGGAAACATGGAGCAAATTATTGAAAGGTATAGCAGCTAGTGAGCGTTTACGAAGCATTAATGCTGATGTTTACATTCGGTATGTTTATTCTGGCGTTGCTGTCGTATATCGACAACAATCACAAAAAATAAGTGTACTAAAAAAGCCGCCCATTACTTTAGCCAGTGTGTGACGACTTCTTTAGTCTAATATAACTGTGCCACCGCCTTTTAAGCGGAAACATCTTTTAAGAGCCAAGTTCAAGCTTGGCTCTTTTTCTTTATACGATTATTCTAGCATATAAATATTGAAAGCTAAACTAATAATTGTTAAAGAATTGCTTGAATAGCTTTGGCCACCCCATTATGTTCGCAATCATTGGTTATCATGTTAGAAACCTTTTTAACGTCAGTAACGGCATTCCCCATTGCTACACCAATTCCAGCGTATTTAATCATTGAAATATCATTGCTTTCATCCCCAATAGTCATAACATTTTCTGGCCTAATATTTAAGTGTTTGCATAAAATTGCAAGCCCAGTACCTTTATCTGTGTTTTTTGCTACACCTTCAAGGTAGATTGGTTCTGTTCTAGTAATGTCTGAAACTAGATTGGCTTTTGCAAACAGCGGATCACTTTCAAATTTGTCTAGTAATTTAGACTTATCAAGAAACATACACTTGTAAATTGGTATATTTGCCATTTCTTCTTTAGTTCGATAAGAGATTTCCATGTTTACAATGCGAGAATTGTAGACAGAATAGTGGCCAATGTCACGGTTAGCAGTATAAATACGTTCCGCATCTACTGCTTGAAAATGCAGCTGCTCTTTTCGGCTTATTTCTTCAAGAACTAGGTAATCTTGATATGAAAGGTGTTTTTCAGATAAAAGCTTGCCATTTGTGCATTGAACAACCGCACCATTAAAACCGACAATATATTCGTCATTACGGTTATTTATTTCTAACTCTTTAAGATACTTTGTTACACCCGATAAAGCTCTACCTGTACAAATTACTACTTTTATCCCTTGTGATCGTGCAGCTGATATTGTGTCTTTTACCTCCGGAGTTATTTCTTTTTTTGCGTTAACTAGAGTATTGTCAACATCAATACCTATAAGCTTAATTTCTTTATTAATTACATTCATTACCTTACATCCCTCTAAATATAACAATATAGTCAGTTTATAAATAGCACAGCAAAGGCTTGATTCAATCAGAACCAAGCCCTATTTGTTATTTCTTAATTACATTACTTTTATAAAGCTTTTCGTAAAGGTCAACCATTTCGCCAGCTAAGTCTCGGAATGTAATAGCGTTCATCATATGGTCTTGCGAGTGAACGGTTAACAGCGTGACCTGAGTATGATTCCCTTGAGCTTCTCTAGTAAGCATAGCAGTTTGCGAATTATGAGCTTCTAAAAGTGATTTATCTGACTCTTTTAGCTTATTACGTGCTTCTTCGAAATTGCCTTTTTTGGCTTCTCTAATAGCTTCAAAAGCTAGACTCTTCGCATTACCTCCGTTAGCAATCAAAGTCATTGCCGCTTGCAGAGCTTCTTGTTGTTTATCAGTTAATTCAGTCATCTTGTATCCTTACTATATATACAGGCTATTACGCATTAATTAATCTAATAGCGTTATTTAAGACTTCTTTGCCTTTCATCATGCCATAGTCTTGAATGCTAATGACATCAACTGGTATATCTTTGCCATTCCTACCAGTTCCTTTAGCTTTGTTATTAATAAAATCATTTTTCATGTATTTTACTTGTGGCCCTAAAAGAATACAGTCAATGTCGCCTTTTTGAATAAACTTGTCTGCTTCGGAAGCGGCACATGCAAAAATATTCGCATCGATTTCTTGACTTTTTGCTGCTTCTTGCATTTTTGTAACCAACAGGGAAGTGCTCATGCCTTGATTACAATTCAACATGATATTAATTTTAGCCATAATTCATATACCTACCTTAGTTTTTATAAATTATCATTTTTCAATTTTGCTATAATCTAAATTTTCACCATTAGTTTCAATAATTTGTTTATAGTAATCAAAGCTTTGCTTCTGCGAACGCTCAAGCGTCCCAGTACCATCATTATTACGGTCAACAAAGACAAAACCGTAACGTTTTTTCATTTCGCCAGTTCCAGCTGAAACTAAGTCAATTGGTCCCCACCATAGATAGCCCATAACATTACAGCCGTCTTTAATAGCTTCTTTGATCTGCTCGATATGCAGCTTCAAATATTGACAACGTGCTGGGTCATGAATAATACCATTTTCATCAGGCTTTTCATCAAGTCCTAAACCATTTTCTACGATAAATAATGGCAACTCATAACGGTCTGCTAGGATGTTTAAAACATAGCGCAGGCCAATTGGGTCAATTGGCCAGCTCCACGGCTTAGGAGCTTTAATAGTAAGGTATGGATTGTCTAAACCAACTGCCCCACCAGTATCAACTTTCATTTGGATAGATTTATCGTAAAGACTACTCTTGTAATAACTAAAGCCGATATAGTCAGAAGTGTATTTTTGAATTAATTCCAAATCATCGTCTTTAATTATTGGTGCTGAGTTATGTTCTTTCCAGATACGCTTAATGTATGCTGGATAGTGACCACGGCACATTACGTCAGTGTAAAACAGAGCGCTGCGTGAAAATTGATAAGCTCCCAGCACGTTTTCTGGGTCAGGGTTATTAGGATAAACAGCTATCTGCGAAAAGGAACACATCACACCCATTTTGGCTTCAGGGTCAATTTCTCGTAATTGTTTGATTGATACTGCATGTGCTACAAACATATTATGACTAGCTTGAAACTTATCCTGATCGCTAATTTCATTTAACGGGTCATCGGGATTTTTAGGTGGAACTGGTAAAATACCACCTGCTACGTATGAATACTTCATCGCATTATTGATTTCGTTAAAGGACATCCAATATTTAACACGTCCTTTAAAATGCTCAAAGACAGTTTGACTGTACTTGTTGAAAAAGCTAATCATTTTGCGATTAGTCCAACCACCGTATTTAGCAAGCAGATTAAACGGTGTTTCGTAATGGCTTAATGTGATTACCGGTTCCATACCGTATTTAATAATTGTATCGATCACTTTGTCATAGAACTCTAAGCCCTTTTCATTTGGCTTTGTTTCGTCCCCATTAGGAAAAATCCTTGACCAAGCAAAACTGGTTCTAAAGGCTTTAAAGCCCATTTTTTGCATGTAACGCAAGTCTTCATCAAAGCGATGATAAAAATCAATGGCTTCATGAGAAAGATAAACTTTATTGGGGTCTAGGTTTAATTCCCAAATAGACTTATCTTTGTTCCATTTAATAGAAGGATGTTTAGAGTGAATACCTACAACAGTATCAGTAACATCAGGTAATTTACCGTCTGCTAACCAGGCACCTTCAACTTGGTTAGCAGCAATTGCTCCGCCCCACAAAAAGTCTTTTGGAAAAATACTATTTGTCATGTTATTTCTCCATTTCTGCTTCAGCAGCTTCTCTTCTAGCAATTCTTTCAGAAACTTTCAAGAATGGCAGGTAAAGTAAGGCTTGTAGAATAACAATAATGACTTGCAAGGCAACTACCTTCCAGTCACCGCCGCTGGCTAAGAAACCATTAGCAAATGGTGGGATTGTCCATGGTACTAAAACGGTTAACGGCTTAATAAAGCCAATAGCTGTTGCGATGTAACCAATAGTAGTTCCCATAATTGGTCCAAAGACAAACGGGATCATTAATGATACGTTGAAGACTACTGGTAAACCAAAGACAATTGGTTCATTAATATTGAAAATAGCTGGTGCTAAAGCTAATTTAGAAACTTCTTTATAAGGCTTCCACTTAGTAAATAACAAGATAGCAATTAATAATCCCAAAGTTGCACCCGTACCACCAATTTGGCCAAAAATGATCCGGAAAGAATAGTTAATAATGTTTGGTGCTGTATGACCGGCAGCTGCAGCTGACATGTTTTCATTCATGGCAACCATTAAGGGTGCTTTCATAATTGAACTAGTAATGGTTGATGGATGAATACCAATTGAAAATACAAAGTTGGCCAAGCCGAACAAGAACGTAAAACCAGCAAAACTATTACCCACTTTGGTTAATGGCTTTTGAATGGCCATTGCAATAACATCGACTAAACTTGTGTTCCAAAAGTCAATCAATAAAGTACATACCAAACAAATTACGCCAATAGTGATAAAAATTGGAAGCATTAATTCGAAGCTTGAAGCAACTGCAGGTGGTATCCCCTGTCCTAAATTAATCTTCAAGGACTTTAATTTGGATAGTTTAATAAATAATTCAGTAGCGACAAAGCCAATGATAATACCGGCAAACATCCCGTTAGTACCGATTTTATCGTAAGTAACAATGTTAGCCACGTTAATCATTTTAGTTGAATTAACAGCAGCTACTTGGTTAGTAATTGGCATAATTGCAAACATACTAGCAATAGTAACTATGACGGCAGTCATTGGATTATCAAATTTTCTTGTTTTGCAAAGATAGTATGAAATCATTGGTGCAACAAGCATTGCAGAAATATTTAAAGTGGCATTATTTAACAAAGTACCAAAGGTTTGTAATTTGATTAACAAATCCCCTTTGGCCACAGCTGGAAATACTACACTATTTAATAAGGTAGCCAATCCAGCTAAAACGAACATTGGCATAATTACTTGAAAAGCATCTCTTAAAATTTTTAAATAAGTAATATTGCCAATTTTGGCCGCTATTTCGGTAAAACGGTCAGTAAGTGACATTTTATTTTCATTCATTTGAGAATAATCCTTCCTCTAAAAAGTTTTGACAAATTGAAATTAAGCACTTAATCTGTCTTTATGGTATTACGTTAAAGCGCTACCAAAAAGATAAAAATTGACACCTATTGTGTAAAAATTTGTCTTTCAGTAAAACGTCTTGAGAAAGGAAGTCATGATGGGTTATAAATCTATGAATTATAAAGTCGGTCAAAAGTACGCAGTACAAGTGATTAAACACGATACTGGTAAATATTATCTTCCTAGCCGCTGGCATAATTCGATTGAACTTTTACTTTGTTATAGCGGAATGGCAACTGTAAGAATTGGTTCCAAGCAGCATGAAATACACAAGGATGAAATCCTGTTTATTAATAGTACGAAAGCACATTCGTATGAAGCAAAAACACCCTTTGTAATTCTCACTTTAACTATAAATAAGGAATGCTTAGGCAGTTATCAAGAGATATTTCCCTCTTTAGAATTTAATACCCAGAAAACCAAAGAAAACTTTCAGGACTTAATAATTTTACGTAGCCGGATTGAAGAATTAAGAGCAATTCAGAGCGAAGAAAAGTTTCGTGGTATTGAATTTAGAGCAAATGTTTGCATAAATGACATTATTTATTTACTGTTAACAAAAATGGAAATAAGCAATTCTAATGAGGAATCACTCCGAAAATCTAAGCGCTATGAAGAAACAATTTCGAATATGATGCTGTATATTGAACAAAATTATGAGAAGCCACTTACTTTAGAAGATACTGCTGCATTCTTTTCTTATTCTCCTTCCTATTTTTCTAAATTTTTCAGGAAGCATACCGGTATGTCTTATACAGAATATCTTACTAATGCTAGATTGAAGCATGCTTATTTTGATTTAACAATGACTGATTTATCAATCACTAAAATCGCTTTAAAAAATGGATTTTCTAATTCTAGAGCTTTTAGTACATACTTTAAACGGCTTTACGGCTATAACCCACAGGAATATCGCAGTAACAATAAAGCTCGCACATCAACTAATAAAAGAGAAAATTAAATAGATAAGCAAAAAGACTAGCACTGATAAAATATCAGAAGCTAGTCTTAATCTAAAAATTATTTCTACCTATTCTACTAACTTACCATTTTGGTAAACCAGTTTATCCTTTTGAGCAACTGCCTTAATATCTACTAGCGGGTTATCCTTCAAAACAAGGAAATTGGCCTTCTTACCAGCAGTCAAAGTACCATAATCCTCACTAAGCTGGATTAATTCCGCAGCGTACTTGGTTGCACCCAATAAAGCCTGCAGCGGTGTTGCGCCAACCTCAACCAGCAGCTGCATTTCCGTAGTTGTCCCATTATCAAACCGGTTAAATGGGGTTCCGGCATCAGTTCCAACAACTATGCGCACACCCTTTTTGATTGCCTTGCTAATATTTTCAAAGAAAGCCTTCTTGACTTTAGCATTCTTAGCAAGCATGTAGTCGGGAATTGAACCTTTGGGAGCATCAAAAATACATTGACAAGCATTCATCGTCGGCACTAAACAGGTCTTTTGCTTAATCATCATATCCATCTGGTTCTCGTCCACATAGACACCATGCTCAATCGAATCAACGCCGGCTTCGAGCGACAATTGAATCCCGCGATTTCCCTGAGCGTGTGAAGCTACCGTCATGTGCTTAGAGTGGGCTTCCTCAACTGCTACATTTAGTTCTTCAGCGCTCAACTCAGTATCATCAACGCGGTCAGTTGGCGACATTACGCCACCTGTTGCCATGACCTTGATGTTTTTGGCGCCATGCTTGAATTCTTCGCGCACCGCTTGACGCATATCAGCACCACAATTAGTCAAGTGCCCCCAAACATCCCTGCCGTCATCACCTTCTGGAAAATCTCCATGACCACCCAAAATACTCATCGGTCTACCTGAAGGCACAATTTCTGGACCTTCAACTCGACCTTGATGCATCAATTTCATTAACTTAATGTCCGTGTCACTAACAGCACCACAGTCGCGAATTGCCACTACCCCGTTATGCAATAAAACCTTCAAATTCTTAATTGCGTTAACAGTCGCCTCTGTTTCCGACAAATAAGCCGTGTGGTTATTCATCGGATCCATCATGATATGCGTGTGGGCGTTAATCAACCCCGGAATCACGTACTGACCCTGCAAGTCAACTCGTTCATCAGTAGCTGGTTCTGGGCCGTGGCCACTAGCCCCAACTAATCCATCATCATCTACTAATAACCATGCATCGCGTTGCAGTTCTTCATTTTCTGCATCGAATAAATTGCAATTTGTGTATAAAGTTGTCATAAATTACTCCTTGATTAATATTTTTATTTATTTTTAATTTAATGATTATATTTTATGATTACTGGTAATTTTTTACAACAAAATTTGCGATAAAATTGTTGCTAAATCGCAATATTTAATTTATAATCAATCTCATACAATTTTAATCATCAAAAATAACTTTGTATCCTCCTAGAATTACTATGATTTTGAATAACACCAATTTATTAAAAAACGTCTCTTCACTTAACTGCGAAAAGACGTTTTATTTATTCAATTTTAAAATGATAAAAGCCCGAACTCATCTGCTTGAGCGTTGCAATCACCGATGGTTTATTAAGCTTCTTACCTGTTATCAAAATTTGAAATTGCCCGTCACTATCCCTTAGTTTGGCAGATGTCGGGTGAAAACCATTCCGCTGGTAAAACCGCAGTCGTCGCACACGTTGGCGATAATTCTTAGCACTCTTAGTAACCGGCTCAATATCTAGGGTCAATTGCTGATCAGGGAATTCTGCCTTAAGATGTTCCAAAATTTGCGTGCCATAGCCTTGGTCGCGCAAGTCAGGATTAACTGCCAGATAGACTAAATAAATAATGCGTTCGCCCACAACATAATAGACTAACCCGCAAAATTTTTCATGATCATAAAGCGTCTTAAACTGGACACGCTTGTGCAACGCCATCAAGTTGAGCTGCCACAACGGAAATTGTTCCCACTTGGGAAATGCAGCCAAATATAATTTTTTAGCCTCACGGTACTCATGATTAGGATATACAACAGATTTAGAAATTAAAATAATATCATCCTTCCTTTTGGATTACAGTAATTGCAGCAAATTCTGGTTGCAATTTTGTCAGTAAATCGCGGTAAATTTTGAATAGTTGTTGATACCTAGGCAAATTAGCGGGGGTGGGCAAAAACTTGGCTTGCACGTCGTGCTGCTGTGCTCCATCTTTAAAAGCAGCAATCTTCTGCACGGCTTTGATCCCCACAATATTTGCTCCCAAGCAAGACGATTCAACGTCGGCAGGTACAACAACGGGATATTCGAGAATATCTGCCAAGATTTGACACCACAATTTTGACTTCACCAAGCCCCCAGCTGCAAGAACGACGCTAGGATGCCCAACAACTTTTTCAAGAATTTGCAAAACATGCTTCAGGTTGTAAGCAATGCCTTCAAGCACAGCGCGGATCATATCACTCTGGTCGTGTACTTGGCTCAAGCCGAAAAAGGCGCCGCGAGCATTGGCATCCCACAGCGGTGCTCGTTCACCACCTAAAAATGGATAGAAAATTAGGCCATGAGCACCTGCAGGTGATTGAGCTGCCAGAGAGCTTGCTTGCTCGTAAGGCAATCTACTCCCCTGCGGCAACAAATTCCTAACCGCCCATTCATACACGCTGCCGCCGCTGTTAACCGAACCACCAACCACGTAATGCTTACTATCAAGCAGATAACAAAATGTCCTTGCATGCTCATCAAGAACGGGATGGTCGGTGATCACTCGAAGTGCACCAGAAGTGCCAACAGTCAGCGCCATCACACCCTGTTCAGTTGCTCCCAAGCCAACGTTGGATAAGGCGCCATCAAATGCTCCCTGAATAAAGGTGACATCTTCAGGACAGCCAATCAAGCTGGCATACTTGGACTTGAGCTTAGGCAATTGTTGGTACACATCAACAATTGTCGGCAGCTGTTCGGCCGTAATTCCCGCAGTCTGCAGAGCAACTTCATCCCAAGTTAAAGCTTTTATGTTAAACAAACCCGTGCAACTAGCAACCGACATGTCCATTTGCCAAGCGCCAAATAAGTGGTAAATAACATATTCCTTAATGCCGCAATAATAAGCAGCTTTTTGAAAAATTTCTGGCCTGTCGCGCTTCAGCCACATTATTTTAGCCAATAACGACATGGGATGGATTGGCGTTCCCGTGTTTTGATAAATCTTCTTCCCCAGCGGCGTGGCCTTTAACTCCGCCGCATACTTCGCTGAACGGGTATCGGCCCAAGTCTGTAACCGCGTTAACGAATGAAAATCCTTGTCTAAGGCAATCAGGCTTTGATTAGCACTGGAAAAAGCGATACATGCCAAATTGTCATCCTGAAAATTCACTTTGGTCATGACCGCACGCAAAACCTCAACAACTGCGTCCAGAATATCTGCCTGATTTTCTTCTGCCATGCCTGTTTCATCACGAAACAACTTGTAACCTCGATGACTGCTGGCAACCACCTGATTGTCATGGTATAGCAGCGCCTTAGTGCTTGTCGTACCAATATCAATGCCAATTGAATAATCCACAATTTCCTCCTGTGTCTATTTTCCTTCTTTTAAGTATACCGCGTAATTGGGCTTTTAAGCACATTAAAAAAGTCTTCTCACATCGTGGTGAAAAAACTTTTTTGGGAAATTTATTTAATAGTGTAGCTTACTTGCTTTGTAATATCGCAGACCTCAGCAATTTTCGTCATAATTGCAAGAATATCACGAGCTGAATAATTAGTTTCAATTTGAAGGCCATTCTTCAAAGTTGATGGGCTACGCAAACTTGAAAATAACTTTTTCTGTAAACTTGGATCCTGCTTTATTTGCGTTAAATTGCTGCTATCCTCATCCCAAAGATAATCCAGCAACGTAATTAAAACTGAGCGCCAAGATGTCACTGAATAGTTGGTATCGCCAATAGTAAGTGAAGTAGGTTTTCTACCAGTAATATTGACTTCATCAGTAAGATTATACTCACCAGCTAATATCTGCTCAGCTTGCTTCTCACTATAAACCTTCGGTTTAGGAAAAATCTGCAATAATTCCGCAATTAACTGTTTAGCTCTAGTAGTTATCGCTGTTTCATCCCAATTAGAATAACTTTGCGCAACTTCACGAGTTAAATTAATGTTTGAATCACGGTAAAATTCTTTCTTTTCTGTAAAAGTTCGATTGCTCATTTCTTGGTTGTACTTAGTCAACGTCAAGTTACCCAAGCTGCCACCATATTGCTCATTAACCCGATCCGCATTTGTGACCTGCACACGCCAGTCGGTCGTTAAGTGCTGCGGCATAATATGCTCAACTTGCGCATCTTCAAAGTTAATTACTTCTTTAGTGCGACTTTCTTCTAGCATTACCAAAGTTAACTTAGCCATGTTATTACGCAACTTATATAAATTAGTGGTCATCAGACTAGCCTTTAGTTCACTGTCGCTTGGAAAAGTATTCTTTAAAAGTCTAAGTTCTCGATCCAATAAATAATCGTCGTCTTCACAAAGCGCCACTACAATCTTATTTAAACCACTTGTCGATCGGCTGCAAATTTTAATCCGAAACAAATAATTCTCAAGTACTGCCATAAGTTCAATAATTTGATCTGAATCAATTTCTTCATCTGCTAGCAATTTTAACAAATATGGATATAAAACCCTGCTGTCCATAACGTTAATGTGCAACAAAATTTTATTTAATACTGGCGACGCAGTATTTGCCTCTAATAATTGTTTGTAAAGTCTAGCGAAATTAGTCAGCTCACGCAAGGCACTCTCAGAGTTCAATTGTTTATCATAAAAGAAATTCTTATAGGCAGCATAAACATGGTCCTTTTTAACCATTGCACGCGTCTGCATAATTAAATAATGCCGCAAAAATTCTGCAAAAGTCTTCGTTGAAAAAAGTGCTTCAATCTTTAGCCAGTATTCTTGATACAATTGCTGCTGCTCATCAGTATTTAACCCCATTAACAAAAAGTTACGAACTAAATCTGATGCTGATAAGGACTTCCCAGTTGAATTCAAGCTTTCAAAAATTTCTTGAGGATTTTCACTATTGTCATGTTCTAATTCAATCAAAACTAATTCAAAATGATTCATCGCTTGATATAATTCAGCAATTTTAAATGGACTATTCTGTATTTTTTGCTCAAAAAAGTGATAATTTTCAATAATCTTAGATGGTTCAGAACATTCTGCCAGCTTGTTATTCATCACCGCATTAAAAGCAGCAATATCATGCTCAATCGGCTTAAACTTCAAATGATTATTGGTAGCTAAATATTTATTAAATAAAAATTCCTCTTCAATTTCTTGGCGATGTTCTTCATCCTGATTAGCTATTGCCTTTAACAACAAAGTTAAAGTTGTCAATCGCTGCTGCCCATCAATAATGCGATTGAGATGACTTAGATTCGAACCAGTCTCAGAAACATAAACAATCGTCCCAATAAAATGATCGCGATTGTTTTGTGCAGCAAGTACAAGATCGTTAAAAATCTGCTCACACTGCTCTTCGTCCCACTCGTAGTTTCGCTGAAAAACAGGAATTTCAAAAATAGTTTTGTTCTGTGCTAAAAAATCAAATAAATGTGTGGTGTCAGCTTTCAATAATTAACTCTTTCTCAGTGTTCATCCTATCAAAAATCCACTTCATCCAGCTTATAGCTGTACTATATCTTCTGTTGATAGTATCACCATTAATAGACGTTTCATTGGTTAATAAAATATTTTTTACAACTTTACTATGTATTCTTAAATCATTTTTTATTATATATTTAAAAATATCATTAAATGTTTTTTGGGATAGAACTTGCTTTATAATTATTCTATTTCTTTTATTAAGACTATCTAAACTAATAACATATTTTCCTAATTTTGATAATTTAAAGTTAAATTTACCCTGAACCTTTTCTTTTTCGGCCAAACCCAGATAGATAAGTGCATTAGCATAATAATCACCTTGTCTAGGATCAAAAGCACACTCTTTTGCAATTTGCACTTTTGTTTGTGGTTTCTTTAAAAAATTAAGTATTTTTATCATTAAAGCAAAATTATTGGCTTGAGGAAATATTGCCTTTTTTGTTTTATTTGTACTCTTCGCACTAATTTCTTTAACATCTTCAACAGAAATACCTTTATCATTATCAACTATAAAGCTTATCTGTTTTATTTTATAAATACTTGAATAGTTACTTTCATCATCAAATTTAAAAATATGAAAAGTATAAATATCGTCAGTATAAGTAAAATAAACCGGAATAATACATTTATTCAAATTTAAATTATAATAAAATCTATATGGATAATACAATTGCCTGATTAAAAAGTCTTGTGGTATCTTACTTTTAGCTTCAATTAGCATTAAACTATTTAATCCCTCAAATGCACCATCTATTTCCATCTGACTGTTATTAACTTGAAAGTCATACTTACTATTATCATATAAATCGATACTATAATTAAATTTACCAGAACTTTTTCTTCCAGTTATAGTACTTACTGGCTCAGGTTTACTAATGAGAGAAAGTTCATTTAAAACTTTATCAATCATTCCAGTCGCTTGTGCAACATTCAATGCCATTTGTTCAGAAGTAATATTAATGCCATTAAATGATTTAATCCAACTTGGTAATTTGACTTTTATCGGTTTTATATCATTTACATCCAATTTCTTGTATGCTTTAAATTTTCCAAGAACATAGGTTCCACGCGAATCGGGTAATCTAGAGATATTATTATCTTTGAAAATTTGTGGTCTTGCTTTGGACCAGTCAAATTTAGTCATTAATCTAGGTTCTTCATGAGAATATTTTTTTAATTCATCTGCACTGATTTTATATACTTGTGTATTTTTAAATTTGTTATTCAATTGAAATATATTAAAAATATTTTCCCAAGCTTTATCATTTCTAGTCATTGATTATTAAAAACCTTTAACCGCGTCTGACAAAAAATCATTTTTTATCATATTTAAATTAAAAATTTTAGGTATAGCATTGAAGGCTTCACTTAATGGGTTACGAGCAGTCTTCCAACCAGGTCCATCAGTTATCCAAATAAAATCTATGTCTTGACGGCCTTTCAAGCTTTCAATATACATATTACTAAATTCACCAGCAACTGACTTTAACTTTGAGCCTCCACTACCATAAAAATTAGTTTCAACAATATAGGTTTTATTTGTTTTTCGATTTAAGATTGCTCCATCATAGCGTCTTCCACCCTTTTTACCCTCCGGCAATAATTCTGGAACATCAATAGACCAATCTTTTTTCATAACATTTCTAGTAGCCTGTGTTTTATATTCCAAATTAGGATTCGAGTTGCACAAACTTTTTAAATTTCGTTCTAAGATTATTTCATTCTGCGTTCCACCACGATTTTTACGTGCATTACTGTCTAATCCAGTTTCCACACCATAAACGTAATCTACCAAAGATTGGTTTAGATCTTTTTGTAAAAATTCTAATAATCCTGTCTCTTCCATAAATTTTAAATAAATATCAATTTTACTAATATCAGGTTTATCAAAATTAACATCATAATGATTCATAGCTCCATCATCAGCTAATTCCAACACAGTCAACTCTGCATCTCTACTAGCCAACAAAACTGGAATTGCTCTTAACAATTGTGGCTGAGCCTGGAACAACATTTTTGCTTCGTCCATAATATTATCTTTACCCACTAAATAATTAAGCGTATTTAAGGATAATTCATATTCTTGAATATTTTTGCGAACTTTATCCCAATTTACCCAATATTTAGGTGTCCGGTTAGTAGGAAAAATTGTAGACATGAAATAGTTGAATTTTTCCTCATTACTTAAATTTATATACTCTGCATAATTCATTTTATTTTTCCCACTTTTTCATTTTTATAATCTCTCAAACGCTTAACAGCAATATCAAGATATTCTTCAGACGAATCTATACCAATTACTTTTCTATTTAACAGTTTTCCAGCAACTGCTGTAGTTCCTGACCCAATAAACGGATCTAATATTAAATAATCAGGTTTTGACGAAGCTTCTAAAATTCTTTTTAATAATGCTAATGGTTTTTGTGTTGGATGCTTTCCAAATCTTTTTTCAGATCTAGAAATCGTTGATGTAGTCCATACATCCTTCATTTGCTTATGATTATTCTCTGCTCGCATTAAATCATAATTAAAATATTGCTTACCATCTTTTTTTCGTGCCCAGAGAATTGTTTCAGTCGAATGTGTAAACATTCTTCTACTTAAATTAGGAGCGGGATTACTTTTTTGCCATGTAATATTATTCAAAATTTTAAAATCATTCTTATTAAGTAAGTAACCTAACAAATAAATATTATGTAATGTACCAAATAGCCAAAGTGTTCCATCTATTTTTAGAACCCGTTTGCATTCTTTAAGCAATTCCAAATAAAATTGTTCTGCAGAATCCGGATCAAGTTCATCCCACTTACCCTTATTTACACTAACCATCTTACCGCCACTATTAGAGAAGCCGCCATTACTTAAAAAATATGGCGGATCTGTAACTATTAAATCAATACTTTCATTAGCTAATGATTTTAAATAATTAAATGCATCTTCTTTAAATAAAGTCACTAATTTATCAGAATAAAATTCTTTCATTTAGCATCCCTCTAGTAGTTAGTTATTATTAACTCACCAATTTTACCACGTTTTTTTGCATTCGAATTTATAGCTCTATTTGCTTGAACTTCATGAATATTAGCTTTAGCATACATTTCGCGAGTCTTAGGTGTATCTGAATTACTCAACATTACATTCACTCCCCTATTTGATAATTTAAAAAACAGATCTCTTAATTCTTCTTGATCTTTATTATTAAATCCTTCAGAGGTATAAGACGTAAAGTTAGCCGTTTCAGACAAAGGAATATATGGTGGATCAAAATAAACTAAATCCCCCTTATCTGCTTTTTGTACTGTCTCACTAAAGTTTTCGTGATAAATTTCTACTCCCTTTTTATTAAGATATTCACTCACAGTCATAATGTTTTCGTAATCAGCTATCTTGGGATTCTTATATCGACCATATGGCACATTAAATTGTCCTTTTGAATTAACACGATACATACCATTAAAATCAACTTTAAGCATATACAATAATCTAGCAGCTCTTTCAACTTTAGTTAAATTGCTAAAATTTTCATTTCGATCTTCTGCTCTAACCTTCAAATAATATTCTTTTGAATTGTTGGCTTGATGCTCTTCCAACAGCTTTAGTAATTCTTCAGGCTTGTCACGTACAACACGATAGAGATTTATTAAGTCAGCGTTCAAATCGTTAATAACAGCTTTTTTAGGAGCCAAAGAAAATAGCATTGCCCCTCCGCCAAGAAACGGTTCAAAGTAGGTATTAGAGTCAATATCATACGAAGATGGCATTAAAGAATGCAATTCAGGCAATAATTGTCTCTTGCCTCCCACCCATTTTGTAATTGGTCTTAATGCTACTTGCTTTTCCATAAATTAAAAATCCCTTTCAGTTGGCTCAACAAACTCTAGTCTATTCAATATATTACCCTTTACAAAGTGAATTGACAAAAAAATACGTACCTATTTATAAGGAGACGTATTTTTATGAACGATTTAAAATTTTATCCTGAAAACTTTAATTTAGAAAAAACTTCAATTTGGTCTTTTCCAGATCATGGTTATTGGGCAACACATAATAGTAAATATCGCGGCAATTTTTCACCTTACATTCCTCGCAACATCATTCTAAGATACTCAAAAGAAAATGACATCGTGTTAGATCAATTTCTTGGTGGTGGTACAACTTTAATTGAAGCTAAATTATTAAATCGAATTGGTATTGGCATTGACATTAATCCAACTGCAATTGATATTTCTAAAAAGAAATTAAATTTTTTAACTCAAAAACATACTAAATCATATTTGGGAATAGGCAACGCTACCAATTTAAACTTTATACCAGACAATTCAATTGATTTAATTTGTACACATCCGCCTTATGCAAACATTATTAAATACAGTCAAAATCAAAAAGACGATTTATCACTCTTAACCTATGAAAAATTCTTATTAAAAATGGATCAAGTCGCTAAAGAATCGCATCGTGTGCTTAAGAATAATAAATATTGTGCAATCTTAATCGGTGACATTAGAAAAAATGGTTATGTTAAACCATTGGGCTTAGAAATATTACAGATTTTCTTAAGCAACAAATTTAAACTTAAAGAAATTGTTATTAAAGAACAATTCAATATGAAGGGTACTCAAAAATGGAAACAAGCAAAAAATTTAGATTTTTTACTATTGCAGCATGAATACTTATTTGTATTTAAAAAATACTAGCTACAACTGTTTTATAATATTTTTAGTGCAATACAAATCAATTTAAATTTCTATTAACTACCGTCTTGAAAATGTATTATATAATTTTCAAGTTCTAAATATAACAATAATAATTTAGAAATCCTAATTATCTCATTCGATCTTAAAAAAACAATATTAGACATACTACTATTAATACTGTTCAATGTTAAACAGCACCACATTCAAATATAAATAATGCATAGACAATATCTAGTGAAATAAGTTAGCTACACAATAAAATAATATTATTAGCACAAATAAATATTCTACAGCTTAGATAATCTAATTAACTTAAAAAATACCAAGGAATACTTTACCGCTACGGTAGCAAAAGGCCATTAATAATTAATTATAAATTAAATTTTATAATTTAAGTGAATTACATATAGTTACTTCCTCTTTTTTATAATATATTTTTAATTAAATGTATGTCTTTTTTCCTTTCATATGGTTTAATAGTTTTCAATATTCTATTTTCAATTTCTGGACTCCAAAAAATTTTTAGCTGTTTCTTAGCTCTTGTAATAGCAGTATAAAAAATACTATGAGTTATCATCTCGCCTATCTCATCAGTAATTATAATTTTTACAGAATTGTATTCTAATCCTTGAGCTTTATGTATTGATATGGCATAGGCTATTTCAAATGGAATTGTTGTATTATTTACATAATCTGTATCATTATCAATATTTTTCTCTCTATTCACTGCAAATCTAATGATGCTTTTTCCAAGTGACGGCTCTTTAACTAAAGTAAATCCTGAATTGTAAGTATCTATTTCATTAAATACGGCATTAACCTCGATATCAAATTGTATTTGTTCTAATTCAGTTCCCCCATTCAATATTCTTATATCACATATTTTACCTTTAAGATTATTATAAATTAACGGAGACAGATTAGGTGAATCATTAAATAATACTGGATCCCCTATTTTATAGTTATTTAATTCCCAACTTATTGGTTTGTTTTTATTTGATTGTTGTAAAAGTCTATTGACATTATTTACGCCATATAACCCATCATAATTTAAGCACAAGACTATTTCATCATTGTCTGTATGTTCAAAAATATTTTTATTTAAATTAGTAGAATAACTTCCTTTTACTAGCGACTCTAAAACTTTGGAGTCCATATTTCTGACCCTAGCCCAAAGTAGCTTTAAGCCTTCATTCTTTGTCCTATAAGTTTCTTTTAATTCATAAATTGAATTTTTATTAAGAAGATTTTTAGCCATGCTGAACCAATTTCCAAATCTAATTGATTGTATTTGAAATGAATCTCCTACCAATATTAATAAATAATACTGTGACTTTTCTATAATTTTCCTCATCAAACAATTACTAACAGTGCTACACTCATCAATGATAAGTAAATCATAAAACACATCATCCTTAGAATTTAGATATTTATTTATAGTCAAAAAAGTCGAATTGGATGCTGTAATTTTAGATTTCAAATTATTAATAGCTGGATTAGTTTGTGCTAAAAATAATTTATCTTCTTTATCCCAAAGTTGTGCAACATGATTCATTAAATATGATTTTCCTGTACCTGCAGACCCATATATTAATGCAACTCTCGAATTAACAAACATATTTTTTAAAATATTCGCTTTATTTTCACTATCAACGTTATTACCATTATTACTTTTAAGCCAACTTTTAACAAAATTAGAATAATTTTTCACACCATTTTTTGTCATATTCTCTAATTTATTAATAATATAGCAAGTATCTTTAACATATTTACTTATACACAGACAATCGCAATAAACAGTAAGCTTATTATCATCCTCAATTTTTGACCATATCTTCTCGTTATAAGATTTAATTAGTTTTAATATTTCTTCTTTATTACCAAAATCAATTAAATCCTTTAATGAAGTAAATAAAATTCTATGTTCCTCGGAGTTATTCTTTACTTTTCTTGCAAGGAATTCATCTTGCCTATCTTTTAAATTTATACAATAAAATAAGTCCATTATCTTAGGATTATGATTTACTAAAGAAAAATTTAAAGGAAGATTATCAAATAATATACATCCATATTTAGCATATAACTGACTTAATTTATTACAATTTTCGTAAGAAATTTGATTCTTTATAATTCGATTATTCATATTATATAGTAAGTATCTAAGTAAATTTTCACCGGGGCTTTGACTAAGAATGATTTTTCTGCATTTTTTTAATACTTCAGCAAATGTAAAACTATTATTCACAGTATTAGCAGTTACATATGCAATAAATTTATTAAATATATCATCTGAGGCAGTAACTATTTCTAACAGATTAAAACCGGTATGAGTAATTACATTTGAAATTCTTTCTTTTTCCTTATTTCTTAAAAAATGCGACTCACCAGTAACTAAGAAAGTGAAATTTTTGTATTCGCAATCTCTAATAGAAGATTTCCATTTTGTAATAATTAATATGGGTGTATCAATTCCAAAATATGATATATATTCCTGCACAAATGCTAATTCAACTGCATAATTAGTAACGATTTTAAAATCACTAAATGCTATTACTCTATCAAACTTATTCACATAGTCATTTGCGGGTACAAAAGTTATTTCATAATAAGTATTCTCATCAATAAAAAAAGGCTTTTCTTTTTGTATATAAAACTTTCCATTTGATTTTAACTCTTTATTATTATGATTTTTAATTTTTTCCACTATTTTTAAATAATACTTTTGTGTAGTTTTGTCCAAATTTAATGGGAACTCAGATAAATTATATAATATCTTCAAACCAAATTTATTTATACTATATTTTTTTATTTTTATAAGATACTCCATATATTTCAACATTAATCTTTCGGAACCATCATAATTTACTGTATAATGAGATTCTGACACTTGCAATAGATCGTGAAAATCATTTAAAAATTTATATTTTGATTTAGATTGAACATACGATATAGATTTTTGTATTTCTTCATAATTATATTCGCTTAACTTTATATTATTATCAAAATAATAAGTTTTTACCATTATGGCTTCAACAAAATTTCTTAGCTGTGCCAATATATCTTGAGATTCTTCTCCTCTATTACCAAACTTAATATTCTTAATATGTCTACATACATTATCGTTTATTGTTAAAATTTGACTATTTAATTCATTATTCATTTTGTATTCGCTCTTTAATATATTTATTTTTATATTTTTAATTGTATATTATATATTGTATCAAATATGCAATTAAAAATCAGCATATTATATTCTATATTTAAATATACCCAGGTAATCATAAGCAAACTCTGATTAAACAAAGTTTTTTAGCAATTGCTTTTATAGAATTATTGATACATAATATATTAGTTTATAAAAATTAAGTCCAACCTATTTATAATTTTTGATTATAGATTTAATCCACTATATTTTATGTATAACTACACGAATTTTAAGCTGACTAATACTCTTTTGGTATAACATCCTATCAAAAAATACTAATCTAAATTATTATAATCTAGATTAGTATCTTTGATTTATTTTTTCTATTTTCTCGTTAGCACTGCAACTGCTTCGACATGTGGCGTTTGTGGGAACATATCAACAGGATCAATCCGGTTGAAGTCGTAACCCAGCTTTTGGAATTCTTGCAAGTCGCGCACAAGAGTTGCCGGATTGCATGAGATATACACAATCTTCTTCGGACCGGTTTTAACTGCACCAGCAATAAATTCTGGCGTTAGACCCTTTCTTGGTGGATCAACGAAAATTACATCGCTGGTAATTCCCTTATCAGCCCAACGCGGCATCAGGTCTTCGGCCTTGCCAACAAAGTACTTAGCATTGTGAATGTCGTTCATTTCAGCGTTATCGTTAGCATCCTTAACGGCATCCCGCACAACTTCAATCCCGCGCACACTCTTCACGTGCTTGGCAACGCTCAAGCCAATCGTTCCAATACCAGAATAAGCGTCAATCACCGTATCAGTTGGCTGCAGGTCAGCTTGCTTAATTGCCAAGTCGTATAATCTTGGTGTTTGCAGCGAATTAATTTGGAAGAAACTTTCTGGCGAAATTCTAAACTTAACATCACCAATTTGGTCAACAATCTGCGGCTTACCAAAGATTAAGTAGTCAGCCTTACCCAAAATAACATTGGTCTTCTTCGGGTTGTAATTCAAGACTAAGCTAGTAACGCCCTCAATTTTCTTGATTTCTGCGGCAATTTTTTCTAATTGAGGGAAATCCTTATGCAGGCAAACCAAGATGACCATCAGTTCACCATTAGCCTTACTGCGGCGCACATCAAGATAGCGCACCTCACCCTTGTTATGAATTTCGTCATAAGCTGGCACCTTGCTGGCACGCAAAATGTCACGAACGGCAACCAAAACGCGATCAATTTCGGGATCGGTCGTAAAGAAATTAGTTAGTGGAACCAAGTCGTGTGAATGCCGTCTAAAAAAGCCAATCTCCAATTGTCCGTTAACTGTCCGCACCGGTACCTGCGCCTTGTTGCGGTAGCCTGTCTCTTCTGGACTTGGCAAAGTCTGACCAACTTCAACATTGTCCAAATGAGCCTTTTGCAATAAGTTAACCACCTGATTGCGCTTGAATTCCAATTGTTTGTCATACTTAATGTGGGCCAGTGATGCCAGACCTGTTTGCACCCATTGGTTAAGCTTGATATTTACCCGGTCAGGGCTTTCCTTAATAATCTTTTCGATTTTGGCAAAAGCAAACCGCTTCTTGACCTTTAAGATTTTGGCACTAACCGTTTCACCTGGCAGCGCATTGGTGACGAAGACCGTCATCCCTTCATAATGCGCTACTCCCATTGCCTCGTAAGACAAGTCGGTGATTTCTAAGTCGATAATTTGATTTTTTTCCATCTTTCGTCCTTTTTTACAAACACTGATTAACATCTCTATTTTACAGGAAAATGCGAGAAAAGTAATTACTTACTCTCTTTTACTTCACTAGGTAGCCTAATTGTGTTAGTTTAGTAACAAGTTAAACCAAATAGAAAGAAAATTTTTATGAATAATTTTGATACTAATCCAGAGCAGCGGCGGCAAATCCGCAGCATCTCTGATACTAACAGCTTTTTAACTAAAATGTACGCCTTGATGGGTGTAGCAGTGCTAGTTTCCGCTCTTGCCTCGTACCTGACGATGACCGTCTTTAGAAGTGCAGTCATGCAGATGCCGGTGGCAATGATGTGGGTGATCTTGCTGGTTCCCTTTGCCTTATCAATGGGCATTAGCTTCAAGGCCAATCGCAATCCTCTAGCCAGCTTCATCATGTTAATGATTTTGGCAGTAATTTACGGTTTCGAATTTGCCCTAATTGCCGGCTTTTACACAGGAACGCAGCTGACAACTGCCTTTGTTTCCTCAAGTGTTGTCTTCATCGCAATGGCTGCCTTTGGAACCTTTACCAAAAAGGACCTAACCAACTGGGGCGCGTATTTCGGTGCCGCACTGTTCGGCTTTTTCATCGCGTGGATTGTTAATCTGTTTTTGCATAATCCAGCAATTACTTACATCTTCTCCTTCATTGGTGTAATCATCTTCACCGGCTTAGTTGCCAGCGATGCCAACAAGATGAAGCTGATTTACAACAATTATGGCAATCAGGTCTCAACCAACGGTCTGGCCGTCTTAGGCGCTCTGCAGCTCTACCTTGACTTCATTAATATTTTTCTATTTATTCTTGAGATTTTTGGATACAGCAACAACAATAATTAACAGCATAATTTTCCAAGTAAAAAACGCTAGGCTTTTCAGCTTAGCGTTTTTTTGTTAGGGTTAAATAATTTATCTAAAAATTACTTGCCTTAAGATATTGGTTGCGACCAATAATGTAATACTTTTTACCTTTAATCGTAATTGGATCGCCATAAACAGTGACCTGCTTGCCCTTCTTAATTACCTTTTTGCCAATTTGCTTACCAGACTTATTGTAAACAGCCGCATTGTGCGTCAGCTTTTGCTCAGTGCCAGTGACATTAGCAGCTGCGACATAATAGCCGTTAGTCAGCTTGGTAAACTCGCGACCATTGACGGTCAAGCTACCTGCTACTTCAACAACCGAATTGCTAGTCAGCACTACTTCGCTGACACGCTCACCTTTTTTATTGTACAAATAAGCATTGTGCATTAACGGTTTTTCATTCGGTCCTAAAGTCGTTGGTTGACTCGCAGTACCGGTATTTATTGCAGTCTTGACCCCAGCGGCTTTGACATATCTGCCAGCGCTAATAATGTAGTACTGCTTACCAGCAATCTTGACTGGACTGCCATAAACTGTAATCGATTTACCCTTCTTGAGCACGGTCTTGCCGACACGTTTGCCAGCATGGTTGTAGACATAAGCATTATGGCTCAACTTAGCTGACTTACCAATGATGTTCTCAGCAACTAGGTAATATTCTTGACCTTGACTGTGAACAATTACGTAAGTCTGACCAGCAATCTCCTTGGTACCATATGTCTTAACCGTTGAACCAGCCTTCAGAACTAACTTATTAGCTCGCTTACCACTTTCATCATAGACGTAAGAGTTGTGCCGTAAAGTTTGCTTCTTACTTGCTGTATTGCTTACTGGCAGAGTTGGCAGTGGTGTCGGTGTTACTGTTGAACCGCCGTTTGAACTGCTGCTATCATTGCCATGCAGAAGATTGTCAATCGTCTGTTTATCAGTGTAATGCTTGATGATTTCATCAATTGCATTGTCACGTTCGACAATTACACCATCGTGACCAGTTGCATGATCAATTGCACCTTGATCTTTGGTTGCTGCATTTAGCAATTCGGCAATTTTGTCCTTGAGCTTGGTCTTATCAGATTGGCTGTAACTAGTGTTGCTGTCAATAGCTTGATCAGCTGCATTGGCTGCGTCCTGAACGGCTGCCTTAGCAATATCACGAACCAAGTCGTCAAGCTGATTATTTATTTCATCACTGGTTGTTGCGCCGTTTAAGCTAGTCAGTGCTTTTTGCTTAGCATCAGCCAATTGCGTTGGACTAATTTTTCCTGCAGCTAGTTTTTCCTTAGCCGTGGTGTAAGCTTGGTCAATCTTAGTAATTGCATCTTGTCTAGCAGTAAGTAACTCTTTACCCTTGCTCAACTCACTTGCGACACCAGCAGGATCAGTTGCTTGGTTAACCTTGTCTTTAGCTGCCGTTAAGTCATCCTGTACCTTTTGCTTTTGCTCTGTCTTTTCTGCATCAGTCAAGTTTGAATTATCAATTGCTGCGATAGCATCATTTGCGGCTGACTGCAATTGCTCTTCAGCATTGTGCTGTGTGTCAAGGAGCGTCGTACCAGTTGTCACAGTAGTAATCGCTGTCTTACCATCTGACACAGCAGTATCAATTTCTGTTTGATCAGCGGCAGTATCTACTTTACCTTGAGCATCTGTCAAAGCATCTTGCACCTTTTGCTTCTGCTCCGTCTTTTGCTCGTCAGTTAAATTAGAATTATCAATTGCCGTATTGGCATTATCAGCTGCATCTTGCAAATCTTGCTTTGCTTTATTCTTGGCAACTTGCAAGTTCACATCGGTTTCTACTTTTTCAATCGCTGTCTTACCATCCGACACAGCTTTATCAATTGCTGTTTGATCAGCGGCAGTATCTACTTTACCTTGAGCATCTGTCAAAGCATCTTGTACTTTTTGCTTCTGCTCCGTCTTTTGCTCGTCAGTTAAATTGGAACTATCGATTGCCGTGTTGACCTTGTCGGCTGCATCTTGCAAATCTTGCTTTGCTTTATTCTTGGCAGCTTGCAAGTTCACATCGGTTTCTACTTTTTCAATCGCTGTCTTACCAGTTGTCAATGCAGTTTGAATTTCATCACTAGTTGTTGCTTGACCAATACCATATTGTGCATCTTCCACTGCAGCAGCAACATCTGCCTTCCTTGCAGCCTTATCCTCATCAGACAAGTTAGAAGCGTCAATTGCTGCATTGGCTTTATCGGCAGCGTCTTGCAAGTCCTTAATTGCTTGATTCTTATCAAGCAAAATTGTAGTCGTCTTGGAAACGTCATCAATTGCTGTCTTGCCATCTGACAAAGCCGTATTAACTCCAGCTTGATCAGTCGCTGCATCTACCTTGCCTTGAGCATCTGTCAAAGCTTCTTGCACTTTTTGCTTCTGCTCTGTCTTTTGCTCGTCGGTCAAATTAGAATTATCAATTGCCGTGTTGGCGTCGTCTGCTTCTTGCTTTAACTTATTCTTCGCATCAGTCTTAGTGTGATCCAATGCCTGAGTATCATAAGCAGCAATATCCTTCATGCCATCTGTCTTAATTTGATTAATCTTGTCAGCCTTGCCGGCAACATCCCCAGCAGGTGCATCAACCTTGTTAATGGCACTCGTTGCCTTATCAGCAGCAGTATCAACTTTGGCCTTCAATGCTTCCTTGTCGGCACTGCTCAAAACATCATCTGGAATTTGGTCAATCTTATCCTTGGCTGCTTGAGCTGCGTCGTTGACTTCTTTATCAGCAATCAACTTATTCAATGCAGTTCTACCGCTGTCATAAGCATTAACTGCTGTTCCTAAATCAGTCGAGCCATTGAGATCACTAATGCCTTGTTCAACTTTTGCAATTAAATCGCTGTACTTGGATTTTTCATCGGCAGTTAACACTAAATTACCGTAATCAGTTGCCAAGTCCTTCGTATTGTCGATTTCATTATTGAAGTATGGGTGATTTTCACTATTTTCTTTGTTTAAAATAGCGCGAACCTTGTTAATCCCATCTGTTTTAGCAGTGTCAAGGTCAGAATCATTAGCAGTTGCCTCAATGTTTTGCTTGATACCAGCATAAACACCGTTAATCTCCGCAATTGCCGCCTTCTTTTGCTCCGGCGTCAGACTCGATTTATTAACAATTGCGATTGCCCTAGTTTGTTCATCCTTAACAGCATCAAGGGCTGCACACTTCTTACCGTCAAGCTGAGCACTTCCTAAAACATTGTCAATGTTTGTCTTGCCTGTGGATAATTCCGTATCGGCAGCAGTTGCATCAGCAGCAGCCAAAATCTTGGCCTTGGCCTTTGTAACTTCAGCATCAACTGCAGCTTTTTGATCCTGCTGCTTATCTGCTGGCAAGCCCAGTTGTTCAATCTTCTGTTTTGCGTCAGCAGCATATTGTTCCAGTGCCTTAATGTTGTCATTCTTATGGTTTAGCGTTCCTTGATCGTTAGCAGCATTAACAATTGTATTAATGCCTGCCTCACCAAAGTCAGCTACGTCGCCATTTGTTACATTACCCTGCTCAGCGTCAGTAATTGCCGCTGTCGCATCTGTCAAATCGGCAGTCGTAGGGTTAGCTGGTAACTGAACATTATTAATCTTATCAACGGCTTTCTTTCTCGCTGCCTCAATTTGGGCTTTCAAAGCGGTCTTTTGCTCATCAGTTAAGCCTAAGCCATCAATTGCACCGTTACCATTTGCACCGTTAGCATAAGCATTAATTGCAGCAATTTGCTTGTTCTTCTCAACTATTAATTGTGCTGGCAAAATTGAGTTAGTAATTGCTTCGTCACCAGCGGTTTTGGCTGAATCAATTTCATCTTTATCCGCTGCTGCGTTAATTGTTGAAATAGCGGCATTCAATGCATCGGTTACTGCCTTGTTAGCGGCCGTAACTTCACCGGCACTCAAATATGGGTTAGCGGCATCAGATGGATTCTTAGCAAGCTCTGCAATTTGCGCTTTAGCTGCATCAGCCTTTTTCTTCAAATCTTTAATTGCGGCATCTTTGTCACCATAAAGCTTAGAAATGTTCGCAATTGTCTTTACGCCATCATCCTTAGCAGCCGCCATATTGGTGATTGGATCGGAGGTATTCTTGGCAGCCTTAATCTTATCTGCAGCCTTAACTCGTTCAGCCTCAATTGCGGCCTTCTGCTTCTTCTTTTCAGCAGGTGAACTCGATGACGCATCAATTGCTTGATTTGCCTGATCGGCAGCGTTATTCAAAGCCGTCAAATTATCATTCAGAGCTTCTTTGACACCCTTAGCAGTGCCAACTGCGGCAATAGATGTTGCGCCAGTTGCTGCTGCTGAAGAAACTTCATCAGGAGTTTTTGCCTGATTAATGGCTGTTGTTGCATTATCAAGGGCAGTCTGAACCTGGTCGTTCAATTGCTTGTATTGATCCTGATCGATCTTGCCATCATGGTAAGACTGGGCAATCTGCTTCTTGACATCATCTGCTTTATTTTGCAAATCAGCGATGGCATTCGTTGCTGCTTGGGTCAATTCTTCATCAGTTGCATGATCGCTAATATTACTAATGGCAGTCTTGCCATCAGCTAAAGCCGTATTAATTCCAGCTTCATCGGTTGCAGCATTAATCTTATTCTCTGCCTTCTCCAATTCACTGTTAACTGAACTCTTCAGTTCATCCTTTTTGGTTTGATCCAACTCTAACTGATCAATTGCAGTTGCAGCATCTTTAGCAAACTGCTCCAGTTCGGCGTTAGCCTTATTCTTCTTATTTTGCAAGATGGCGTCAGTCAAAGCTTTGTCAATATTAAGCTTTCCAGCACGTTCTCTAGCTGTAATTGATTCTGCATCTTTAGAGCCATTAATTTCAGCAACTGCCTTAGTATAAGCAGCCTTAGCTTGGTCCTGATATTTTGTTACTTCCTCAGGAGTTAAGTCATGGTTATTAGCAATCTGGGCCAAAATTCCTGGATTTTCAGCAGTTCCATCACCATTTAATTCCTTATCAAGAGCAGCAATCGCAGCATCTTTGGCAGTATTCAAATCAGCAGCATCTTTAATATTTTTAATTCCTTCTAAAGCAGCATCCTTGATAGCCTTAATTCTGTCATTATCAGTTGCAGCATCAATTTCAGTATTAGCAGTGTCCATAATTGTCTGGGCTTTCTGCTTATCTTCTTCGCTAAATTGTCCTGCATCAATTGCAGCCTGAATTTCTTCTTTAGCATGGCGCTTCTTTGCCACCAATGCTGCCTTATCAACTTCTTGATAAATTGTTGATTGACCCAATTTTTCAGCAGCAGTAACTGCAGCTTCAGTTGTCGCCGCATTAATCTTATTGTGAGCGTCAATTGCATCTGCATCAATTGCAGCTTCAGCAGCAGCAATTTCAGCGGCATTCAGACCGCGAGCAGGATCATTAAGCTCCTGTTTAGCATTAGTAACTGCATCATCAATTTGCTTATTGGCAACATCCTTAGCAGCAGCCAAACTAGTATCTTTTTCTGCCTTTAAAATTGCGGCTTCACCAGCAGCTTCGGCAGTCTTAATATCAGCTAAATTATCTTGGGCAGCAATCTGCTTTTTGCCTTCATCACGGGCCTTGTTAATTTCCGTAACTGCTTCTTGCTTAGCGTCATCAGTCATTGACGAATTATTAACTCGCTCGACTGCATCCTGAGCTACTTGGTCAAGCTTATCTTGGTATTCCTTAATTGAACTATCAAGGTCACCGGCACTGATTAAAACGTTTTGCATGTTGTCAATACCATTATCACGCTCAGTATTAACTTGGTTAATCGTTGCTGGTGTTGGATTATCAACCTTGCCTAAAGCGGTATTATACGCAGACTCAACTTGAGCAATTAATGCAGCCTTGCCGTCACTATCGATATTATTCTTTTGGTTAATCGCATCAATTACGGCATCATGCTTGGCTAGTAATGCTCGTTCAGCAGCAATCTTGGCTGACTTTAAATCTGCAGCATCTTTAATCTGCAACATTGCAGTCCGGCCATCAGTTGCTGCCTGTTTAACAGCATCTGTTGTCTCTGCTGCAGCGACATCGGCCTTGGCACTACTTAAAGCATCATCAATTTGCTTTTGGTAATCTAATTTTTGGCTTGGCCCTAAATTACTATCTTGCTCAATGTGCTCTTTAAGTTGCTCAGCCAAATTATTCAACCCAATTGGATTACCGTCATTATCTAACGCGTTATCCTTAGCATCCGCAATTTCTTGATTAGCAGTGTTAGCAGCATCAGTTGCCACACCATTCATTGCCTTAATTCCGGCATTCTTATCAACTGTAATTCGATTGGTTGAGGTATCATTATTGACTTTATCAACGGCATCGCTATAAAAGTCATCAATCTTGCCCTTTAACTCATCTTGTTTATCGGCATCAATCTTGCCTGCGGTAAACAAATCATCAATTTTTTGCTTATTAGCTGTCTGCGAAGCCGTTAATTCTTGCACCGCTTTGGCTTTAGCAGCCGCTAAATCGGCGGCTACTTGAACTTTATCAATGTTAGTCTTACCAATTGTCTTGGAACTAGCAACGTCATCTGGCGTTGTTGCGGTATTAATGTTATTAGTTGCAGCGGTAACCGCTTGGTCAATTTGCTTCTTGTAGGCTTCCTTCTCGCTAGCACTCACCTGATCAGCTGGCAAGCTGTCAATTGTATTCTTAGCAGTTTGCGCATATTGATTAAGGTCATTGATTGCGGCAGTTTGTGCAGCCTGCAATGCAGTATCCTGACTATTAGCATTAGTTACAATGCCATTAATATGATTCTCGGCAGTTACTTCGGCATCGTTAATTGCACCCTGTGAAGTCCCTGCTTGAATATTGCTAATTCCTTGATCAACTTGATCTTGGATGTCCTGCTTATATTTAGCCTTGTCGGTATCGCTCAAACTAGTACCATCAATTTGATCATTAGCGGCTTTTTGTGCAGCCTGCAATTTAGTAATTGCATTATTCTTTTCAGAAGCTAATGTTTGGTCCGTTAACAAATTATTCAGCGCAGTAAGACCGGCAGCAGTCAATGTGTTAACCGCATCTTGACTAGCTGCGTGATCGATTTGATCTTGATAACCAGTATGCTTGCTGTTAGTCAACAAGTCATCTACTTTTTGAATTTGCTCGTCACGTTCACCAGCACTCAAGCCCGACAAATTGTTAATCTGATCTTTAATCTCTTGCGCCTTTTGCTCAAGTTGTGCCTTAGCACCAACGCGGTCAATGCCCACGATGCCAGCAGTCGTTACTTCCTGCAAATTATCTTTAGTCGTAGAACTATCTGTTATCTTGTCAATTCCCGTTGCTAATACGGTATCAATGTCTGAATTAATCTGTTCGACAACAGAAGCATCATTAGGATACATTGCGGCGTACTTCGACTTTTCACTAGTAGCCTCGTTTTGCAAGGTAATTAACGCGTTCAACTTGTCAATTGCTGTTTGGGCTGCCTCTTTTTTAGCAGTCATATCAGCTTCGTCACCCGCAGTGCCCACTGCATTAATTGCATCTTGGGCTGCAGTTAACGCATCTTGAACCTTGGAATTAGAACTGCTTGCAAGCTCTTGTTTAGCTTTATCATAAGCTGTCTGCAATTCAGTAGTTGCTGCAGAATTATGCGCGGTAACAATCTTGTCAAGGGCAGCTTTACCAGCAGCTAAATCACTGGTGCCAGCATCAATCTGATCTTCATAACTTGCTGACTCACTTTCGAGTTTATCCTTTAAACTTGGATACTTTTGCTCCAACCCGTTCTTATATTTACGCAAGTCTGAAACATCGCTAGCTGTCGCAAAGACCTTACCCATATTTGTCTCAGCCGTTTGGTAAGCAGCACCAGCTTTATCTAAATCGTCAGCTGCCGTAATTGCGGCTATACCATCTGTAGAGGCTGATTGCAGTTCATCACCATACTTCGTCTTTTGCTCTGACGATAATGCGAAAACATTTTTAATTCTATTCGAATTAGTGCTGGTCTCCTTAGTTACGGCTGCCTGTGCCTTAGTCTTGAACTCAGCTAAAATATCTTTCTTTGCTTGACCAACAGCCGCAGTAATATCATCACCTGTTGCCTCATCGATTGCTTTATTGGCGGCATCAACGTAGGCCTTGATTTGGGCATCATCAGTAGTTGTACCTAAATATTGGTTAGCCTTATCCGCGTAATCTTGAACTTCCTTTTTAGCTGCAGCCCGAGCACTTTCAGCGTTTGCTACTTGAGCATCAGTTACCTGCTGGTTAATTGCTGTAATTGCTGTGTCGCGACGGTTAATTATTTCATCCTTATCAGTTGTGCCGTAAACCGAATCAGCAGAAGTTGGGTCATTAGCCGTCGACTTATTAACCCACTCATCAATCTGATCAAGATATGGCTGTGCCTTAGCAGTATCGGAGCCAAACAAAGTATTTATCTGCTGCTTTGCTGCCGCTGCCGCATCATTAATCTTCTTAACTGCATCTGCTTGCCGTTTGGTTGAAATTTCATCAGCCGAATAAAGTTTGGCTGTTTGTGGGTTTTGCGGATCTGCCAGTGACGGATCACCTTCAACGAAGTTCTTAGTGGCAGTTAACGTTGCCGTGCTACCAGATGTAACACCAGCAAGCTGGCTGCTTGGAATCGTCACCGTAAACTTAAACTTGCCTTGATGGGCACCACTGGTTTCTGGAGTATCAGCGGAAACAGCCGCATACTTAATCCCTTGCTCAGCTTCTTTATGATACGGACTCGTTACCGTTCCCACACGGCTGCCATTAGGCATTACCGCAGAAATATATGCGCCACCTTCGTTGGCATAACCAGTAATTATTTCATTGTCGTCATCGTCAATATCAATATCGTCTTCCGCAATTGGATCAATGGTTAAGAAGCCATCATTTGCACTGATAAATTCCAAAGTCGACAAGTTCTGATTATTAATTAAAGCAATTGCGGCAGCTTCATCACTCGGACTAATCCCCTCAATCAAGTTGCTTAAAGTTGACAGTGTACCATTACTGTTGCCTTTAAAGCCAAACGTTCTGAAGGCTTTGGAAACAGTTTCGCCCGGTTGCTTCAATCTGACGCTATTAAGAGCAAAATTACCTGTTGAAAGAATGTTGGCAGCACTGTTAGCTCCCCGATCAAGCAAAAAGTCATCTGGGTTAGTAATCGTTGTCCCATTACCTGGGTTAAACAGGGTTAACTTGCCAGTTCCAGGATTATCAGTCAGTTTAATGCTAAAGTCACTACCGGTTATCTTGGAAGTACCACCGATGTTCATCAGTGTTCCGGCAAAGTTACCCATATTAGTCCCAACAATACTAAAGTTAGCTTTCTTGCCAACGATTAAGTTACCACCAATATTAACTAAAGTACTGGCAGGACCTTTTCCTTTCTTATCACTGATATTACCGTTAGTTGTAATGTTTACATTACCACCATCTTCAACCGTTAAGCTTGAATTATCATCGGCTAAGTTAATTGCCTTAGCCCGCCGGTTATTGAGTGTACCCATATAATCGGTTGTCCCACCAACATTGATGTTCATGGTGGCACCCTGTTGAATGGTAACTGTACCTTGACCAGAATAAATTAAAATCCCGTTAGCTGAATTACTGTTTTCAACACGGTCTACCCTGTCAGGCGTTTCACCACCCTTAGGATTTAAGGTAACAAGGGCACCGGTTTTCACAAGCACTTGGTTATCATTAGCTAGTTGTTCACCGTTAATTGTATCAGAGCCATTTTCTCCTTTACTCATTTCAATAACGTTGCCGGCATATGTCGTTCCGGTAAATTGGGTGCCGTTTTCAAAAATTAAGCGACCACCCTTTTTAGTAAACTCAAATAATTGCTGATAGGTACCCAAAAATTCAGTATCGTAAGTACCCCAGCTATTAGTGTAAGTTTTAACAGATTGTGCTGTATTAGTGCCGTAAAAATGAACTTCGGTATGAGCACCAACGTACATCATTTGCGAGCCAATAAAGTTAACATTCTTGAAATTAACAATCGCTTTCGTATTACTGCTCGTCTGCATTAGGCCGTAAAAAGTACGACTGTAAATGTTTAAGTTTTCATAAGTAATATTCACATCAGAAGTGATATTGAAATCCCGCGGCCGGGTCATTTGAAAGTCAATTGTATACCGCGGACTATCACCAGGATTATCTGGATCGGCAACTGCAGACTTAATCACCAAAGGTCTGGTAGCGACAGCAGTATCGGAGCCCAAACCACCAGTTGGTGCTTGAATGTCATTAATAATATTAATTTCATGAATGTTCTTGTTACCAAAAGCAAGAACTAAACCGGCCCAACTCCCGACATTAACCGAAGATTCCGTAGTTGTTGCCAAGTTAAGCGTCTCAAGTAGACCCTTTGCTTGTGGCTTTTGTTTTTGCGTTGTCGTTGCTGCAGCTGCAGCATTGTCTTCATCGCCAGTTGTAATATTAACCGCTGTATCAGAGTCCGGTTTTTGACCATCTTCATCTGGCTTAGTAGCTGGTTGGTCGGTATTTTGACCAGGTGCTATCGGCTTCTGATCCTCATCCGGTGTAGTTGCCGGCTTTTGTTCATCAGTAGTTGGTGGCGTCTGATCATCTTTGGCTGGAGTTTTAGCAGGTTCTTCTGGCTTAGCAGTTACTGAAGAATCATCCCTCAAGAACGACTTTAACCCAGCATAAGTCGTTAAGTTTTGGCTGCTCTTATTCGCAGAAGTATCAGACTTAGCTTCTGATTTTTTGTCTAATTCAGCAGTTGGCTTTGCTGCTGTACTTTGGCTTTGTGCCGGCTGTACAGTATCAGCCTTAACAGTTTGCCCCTTAACGCCCATAAAAGTAAAACCGAGCAAGACCGACGCAACGCCGATTGTTAGTTTCCTAATTGAAAAACGATCTTTCTTCGACTCAAGACTCATTTTTCGTAATCTCTCTTTAAAATTATTTTTTCCTAACATTTTTTGCTCCCATGATAGATATATAAAACATATATATTCAGACACTTTACAAGCCCATCATATTCTTTTATAAATCTTTAATCAATTAAAGCGCTTCATTTTATATATCAAACAGATTAATGTATACCTTTCAGTGCTATATTAAGCAAAATTAGGAAATAATTTGTGACGTAAAATTTTATTCCACGAAAACTATTGCATATTACAATTATTAAAAGTAAAAAAATAGTGTTATTAATCCCAAAAGATTAATAACACTATTTAATTTATTCACCAACGTAAAATTCAATTCGTTGCTGCAGATTTTTAAAAGTAACAGGACAGTAATCGCCAATCTCACCATCAAGATTAACCGGCAACTTTTGACCGACACTCTTGCCAATCAAATCGATTTTCAAACTGCGTGTCTTAGTATAAATGATATCTGGATCATCAACGTGTTTGCCATTTAAGGCCAGCGCCATTAAGCGCAGCAGCTTCACGGGATCAGATGGCTTAACAATAATTAATTGGAATAAACCATCGCTCAACTCCGCATCAGGCATAATCTGTTCAAACCCGCCGATGGAATTAGTCATCCCCAATAGCAGCATTGATAATTTGCCTTCATAGACACCAGCATCATAAGTAAGGCGCAATTCATTTTCAGTTAAATGCGGTAACATTTCCGCACCCTTAATTAGGTACGCTGCATAACCCAAAGCCGATTTAACCTCTGATGGTACACCATAAGTTAGTTCTGTTAATGACCCACAGGCGGCAATATTAACAAAGTATTGATCTTCACCAGCAAAGGTGGCCTTACCAATATCCATTTTGCGCGTTTTATTATTCAAAATAACTTTAGCAGCTTCTTCAATACTATCCCGCGGAATGTGCAATGCTCGCGCATAGTCGTTAGTTGTCCCCGCTGGAATAATCGCCATCTTTGGCCGTTCTTCCAAGAAGGCAATTCCGTTAACTACCTCATTAATGGTACCGTCACCACCGGCCGCAACAATGAGGTCGAACCCTTCAGTTGCTGCTCGCGTGGCTTCTTGCTGAGCACTTTTCTTTTCTGGTGTAGTCCTAAAAGCGCTCGCCTCATAGCCAGCACGTTCCAAGACGTCTAAAATATCAGCGACATTTTTAGGCATCTGTTCGTGACCAGATACAGGATTATAAATCAATCTTGCTTTTTTAGTCATAGTTACTACCTTATTACTTAAAAATCAACATTAACGATTGTTTAATTCTTCATTCAAAAGCTTGTTAATCACCTTTGGATTGGCCTTACCACGAGTTTGCTTCATAATTTGACCAACAAGGTAACCGATGGCACGATCCTTACCGTTCTTGAAGTCCTCAACTGATTGTGGGTTGTTATCAACAACTTCCTTAACCATTGGTGCCAAGACACTGGTATCTGATAATTGCACCATGCCCTTATCTTCAACGTACTTCTTCGGGTCAGTCCCATTAGTGATTGTTTCTGCAAAGACCTTCTTGGCAATCTTAGAAGAAATCGTTCCGTCTTTAATCAGCTTAATCATTGCAGCTAGGTGCTCTGGTGTCAACTTAATGTCGGTTAATTCAACTCGATTATCATTCAAGTAACCATTAACCTGGGTGTTCATCCAGTTAGCAGCTAATTGTGGATCAGCACCAGCAGCAACTGCCTTGTCAAAGAAGTCAGAACTTTCCTTAGTTTGTAACAAAACGTTAGCATCATAAGCCTTCAAGCCAAAGTCATTAACATATTGGTTGTAGCGTTCTTCAGCTGAACGTGGCAAAGTCTTAGCGATCTCGTCAATCCACTCTTGACTAATGTGGTCTGGCGCAAGGTCTGGTTCTGGGAAGTAACGATAATCAGCGTCGCCTTCCTTAACCCGCTCAAGAACAGTCTTACCAGTTGCTTCGTCAAACCGGCGTGTTGATAATTGTACGCGACCACCTGACAGCAAAACTTGAGCCTGACGCTTTTCTTCATAAGCAAGTGACTTACGAACGTGTTCAAAAGAGTTCAAGTTCTTCATTTCGACCTTGGTACCAAGCTCTTTTTGGCCAGCTGGGCGAATGGAAATGTTGGTATCAACACGCATTGAACCCTCTTCCATCTTAACGTCGGAAGCACCAGTAAACTGGACAATCTTACGCAGCTTTTCAAGGTAAGCGTAACCTTCGTCTGGATCGGCAATTTCTGGTTCAGAAACAACTTCAAGTAGTGGCACACCTTGACGGTTCAAGTCAACGTATGAAAAGCCGTTGGTACCGTGAGTGTTCTTACCAGCATCTTCTTCGATATGCATTTCGTGAATACCGATGCGCTTCTTTTTACCATGAACTTCGATTTCTACATAGCCATCGCGAGCCAATGGTTGGAAGAATTGCGTAATCTGGTAAGCCTTAGGACTGTCTGGGTAGTAATAGTTCTTCCGGTCAAAGTGTGTGGTCGGCAAGATATGTGCATGTGTTGCTAACGCAACCATGATTCCCAAACGGTAAACGTCCTTGTTAACAAATGGCAAAACCCCTGGCATTGCCCAGTCGATAACGTTAGTTTCAGTGTTAGCTTCAGCACCATAACTTACTGGAGAAGGTGAGAAAATTTTACTCTTTGTCTTTAATTCGAAGTGGACTTCGAATCCAATCGTTGATTTAAAATTCATCAGTTAATCCTCCATTCCGGCTGGTGTCTTTTCATAAAACTTATTTGTCCGTTCAATAAAGTCAGCCGTCTTAAAAATGCTGCCTTCGTCAAACCGCTTAGCCATAATTTGGAAACCAACAGGCATCCCGTCAACCAATCCAGCTGGGACACTAGCTGCTGGAATACCGGCCAAGTTAGCAGAAATTGTCAAAATATCGTTGTTGTACATCTTAATTGGGTCAGAAATTTCGCTGCCGATGCCAAATGCTGGTTCCGTAGTTGTTGGCCCAACAATAACATCATTATTAGCAAAGATTTCGTCAAATTCATCACAAATTAAGGTTCTAACCTTAGCAGCTTGTCTGAAGAAGCGGTCGTATGAACCAGCTGACAAAGCAAATGAACCCAACATAATCCGACGCTTAACTTCAGTACCGAAACCTTCTGAACGTGACTTAACATAAACGTCAAGCAAGTTCTTAGTGTCTTCTGCACGATAGCCGTAACGAATACCATCATACCGTTGCAAGTTCGATGAAGCTTCACTTGAAGCAATGATGTAATAGTCAGGAACAACGTACTTAGTTAATGGCAATGATACTTCACTGATAATTGCACCAGCATCTTCAAGAGCATCGATTTGCTTTTGGATAACGTCGTGCATTTCACCATCAACGGCAGCCATGTATTCCTTAACAACGGCAACCCGCATGCCCTTAACATCTTGACCAATAAATTGGGTAAAGTCAGGAACTTCGCGAGTAGATAAAGTTGAGTCGTGATCGTCGCTGCCGGCAATTACGTTCAATACTTCAGCAGCACTCTTAGCGCGCTTACTCATTACCCCGATTTCATCAAGTGATGAACCAAAGGCAATTAAGCCCCAACGTGAAACACGGCCATAGGTTGGCTTAATGCCGAAAATACCATTAAAGGCAGCTGGCTGACGGATTGAACCACCAGTATCTGAACCAAGTGCTGCAACAACTTGACCAGAAGCAACAGCAACGGCAGAACCACCGGATGAACCACCCGGAACCTTGTCCAAGTTCCATGGGTTATGGGTTGCACCAAAGTATGAATGCTCTGTTGAAGAACCCATCGCAAATTCGTCCATGTTAGTCTTACCAACAAAGGTTGCTTGTGCCTTCTTTAATCTTTCAATAACAGTAGCGTCATAAACTGGAATGTAGTTGTCCAAAATGTGACTAGCAGCTGTAGTCTTAACACCACTCGTGATGATGTTATCCTTAATGGCAATTGGAATACCAGCAAGTTTATTCTTGGCAAAGTCCAAATCAGCAGCAGGTTTTGCATCATCTTGAACAGTAATCCAAGCATTCAGTTTATCGTCAGTTTTCTTAATATTTGCAACAGTATCTTGAGCAAGCTTCTCAGCTGACAAGTCGCCCTGTGCAAGTTTTTGGTTTAATGAGTCAATATCTTCATTTAAGTAGTTCATTACTCGTCCTCATCCTTATTAATAATTACAGGAACCTTGATGAAGCCGTTGGCTTGTTCAGGAACATTCTTCATTAATTCTGTACGATTTTGCCAATGTTCTGGCTTATCTTCTCTGAAAACAGTGTCGCGATCAACCACTTGCACTGTTTCGGCAACACCATCAGTATCAACTTCTGATAATTGGTCGGCCATGTTGATAATTGAACTCATTTGTTCGGTAACTGTACCGATTTCGTCTTCATTAAACTCAAGTCGTGACAATACCGCCACGTGCTTAATTGTGTCTTCTGTGATTTCCACTATTAGACCCTCCTTATTCACCGCCATAAATATGGACTTGATAACTACTATCTGCTGTTTCTTTAGCAACCAATGCCTGAATATCATTAACAGAACCAATTTTAATTTCAATCGGCACGTCATTTGCCAAGTATTTCTTCGCTGTTGATAAAACTAGCCGCGTAAAACTCTGCACCTGCTCGTAGCCATAAAACTGGGTGGTAATTGAAATATTTTCTTGGTTTAACTTGCCATTTTCATAGCGTAAGGTTGCTGTTACACCACTGATATTCGGGAAATAATCTTGAATTGATACCTTAAAACTATTGAAACTCGAGGCATCACTACTATTAATTGCTTTCTTATTGCCAACAGTCGGCAGCACTTCCGTTTGTACGGAAATAGATTTCCATTTAGTTATTTTACTACTATTAGCAGCCGCTGTCCCGCTCAAAAAGTAACTTCCACCAACTAATGAGTCTTTAGCTGACTTCGAAAAGAGGCCGATGGTAATTGGCACATTCTTGAGTGCCTTGCGCTGCCGCAAGCGAGCAATAATTTGCGCTGCTGCTTGTTGACCAGCTGATTTTTGCGCAGAACGCGAAATCGCTGCCTGATATTCAGCACCATCTTTAGTCTTTTGGTAATAATCAACCGAGTTCATCGCCAGACCAATGCTGATCCCATTAATGTGGTAGTTAGAACCAGACCCCGTTAAATAATCCTGCTCTAAAATTTCTTCCAAATAGTACGGATTGTAATTTTTCTTAGTGCCTTCTGCTGGGTTAAGCCCCTGCGGATTAGACTTGGACTTGCGTCCCAACCACTCATTAGCCGTTGTCGCACTAATATATTGACCTTCCTGAAAGACATTGGAATTAGTAGAATACACACCTTTAGAAATTTGGACTAATCCGCGCTCAAGTTCACGCGTATCAACCGAATTATCATTAGCGGTTGCAGTTAATCCAGAAATCGGGCTGGTAAGATAATGACCGTTCTTCAATAAAACTGTATAACCATTACTTCCCGTGTCAGTTGTTTGATACGTTTTAGCCTTTGAGGTAGACGAAGTCTTCGCATTATTGGCCAAATCCGAGTTTTTCAAATTACCGCAGGCAGTTAAAGTTAATGCTGCTCCCAGAAGCGCTAAAACGTGCACATATTTTTTCAATTTAGTTATTCCTTTATTTGATTTGGGCAATTGCTTCTTCTTCGGTGAGAACCGGAACCCCAAGCTGTTGCGCCTTAGCAAATTTGGAGCCGGCATCTTTGCCATAAATCACGTAGTCCGTTTTACTAGAAACCGAACCCGTTACTTTGGCTCCCAAAGATTGCAGCTTCTTCGTAAATTCACTCCGCGTGAAATGAGCAAGCGAACCCGTCAAGACAACCTTTTTACCTTTAAAGTAATTGTCGGGGATTTCGGCAGTTTCTTCCTCAGTTGCGCCCAGATAATTCATATTGACGCCGCGGCTAGCCAACTCATTAATTAATTGGTCAACTTCTGGCTGGGCAAAATAAGTTGTCAAAGATTCAGCAATTGTCATGCCTATTGTAGCGATTGCGGCAACATCTTGCACGCTAGCAGCCATAATCTTTGTCATATTTTTAAACTTTTGCGCAATTAAGCGAGCAGCCTTGGCACCAACATGGTCAATGCCAAGTCCCGTCAGCAATAATTCAACCGAGTTTTGCTTGGAATTGGCAATCGCTGTCAGCAGATTATTAATTGACTTTTCCTTAAAGTGATCTAGCTTAGCCAAATCTTCCGCATCTAAACGATACAGGTCTGCAACATTGTGAACTAGGTCATTGGTGATTAACTGCCGGACAATTTTAGGACCCAAGCCATCAATATTCATCGCTGGTCGCGATGCAAAGTGAGTAATTCCTTCTTCAATTTGAGCTGGACACGACGGATTAACGCAGCGCAGTGCAACTTCCCCCTCAAGATGAATCAGCTTTTGCTTACAAGAGGGACAGGTTGTTGGAATTGGGTACGGCTGCGAATCCTTCGGCCGTTTAGCAAGAACAACCTGCGAAATCTCCGGAATAATATCACCGGCCTTGTGCAATAAAACTGTATCGCCAATCCGCACATCTTTTTCCTTCAATAAATCAGCGTTATGCAAAACCGCGTGTGAAACAGTCGTTCCGGCTAGCTGCACAGGATCCATGATTGCCGTTGGTGTTACAACACCGGTGCGACCCACAGTCCATTTAATCTCGTGAACCACGGTTTCCTGCTCTTCCGGTGGGAATTTATAAGCAATTTCCCAGCGTGGAACCTTGACCGTGTTGCCCATCGTTTGCTGCAGACTTAAGTCATCGACCTTCAGGACAATCCCATCAATACCATACGACAGCGTGTCGCGCTTAGCCGTATATTCGTCAATAAAGGCAAAAACATCGGCCATCTTGGCTAACTTGCGGCCAGTTTCATTAGTATGAAAACCCAGCCGGGCCATTTCACTAATCGCTTGGTGCTGACTAGTTATTTCCTCGGGTGGATTTACCCAAGTGTAAATAAAGGTACTCAAATGCCGCTCTTTAGTTACCTTGGCATTTAACTGCCGCAAAGACCCTGCCGCTGCATTCCGCGGATTAGCAAAGGCAGCCTCGCCTTTTTCATCGCGCTCGGCATTTAACTTAGCGAAGGCTTCCTTGCCCATGTAACACTCACCACGCACTTCCGTCGTGATTTTTTCTGGCAAAACCTGCGGAATATCAGCGATATAGCGGGCATTAGCCGTCACGTCTTCACCAACGCGGCCATTGCCCCGTGTTGAAGCCCGCACCAACTTGCCAGCCGTATATTCAAGATCAATCGATAAACCATCGATTTTCAATTCAACATTGTAGGCAACTGGATGACCCACTAGCTTTTGCACACGGTCATCGAACTCCTGCAGTTCCTTTTTGGAGAAAACATCCCCCATCGACAACATTGGAATTTCATGATCCACTTTGGTGAACTCAGAATCAATCTGACCACCCACTTTTTGCGTAATCGAATCCGGCGTCATTAATTGCGGAAACTGCTGCTCAAGTTCAACTAAGCGCTGATACTTCTGGTCATAAACATTATCTTCAACTTCAGGTGCATCTTTAGAATAATAGGCCTGTGCCCATTTATTAAGCACTGCTCTAAGTTCAGTGACCTCTTTTTTGGCCTCATCAAGAGTTAAATCTGCCATTGTCTTCCTCCTGATTAAATCTTTAACTATTAATTTAATTATACCTTTTTAATCGGTGCAAATGCTGCTAAAAGCCGCTTAATTCCCTTACCAGTAAAGGCAATATCAAGCTCCATATCCTCGCCTTTGCCGTTAACCTTGGTCACAACACCGCGGCCCCAAGACTTATGCTCAACTTGATCGCCAACATTCCAGCCCTTCTTTTCGGCGCCGACAGCACCAGCGGGTTTAACTTTAGGCGTGTAGACCTGCGCACGTGCTCGTTCATCGGCCTTGGCAAACGGAACGGTTTGTGCTTGATAACCACTGGCAATCACACTACCAGCATTAGGATTTTCTACCTGCATATCCTTTGCGTCAATTTCTTCTAAAAATCTTGACGGTGGATTATTTTGCATGCGCCCAAACATCATTCGCGAATACGCGTTAGTCAAAAATAGTTCTTGGCGTGCGCGCGTAATTCCAACGTATGCCAGACGGCGTTCTTCTTCGAGTTGGTCGTCCTCAAGCAGTGCCCGTGACAACGGGAACAAACCATCTTCCATCCCGACTAAAAAGACAACTGGAAATTCCAGCCCCTTAGCCGCGTGAAGCGTCATCAAGGCAACTTGGTCATCATTATTTGCCAAATCATCCTGGTCACTTAATAAGGAAACTTCTGCTAAAAAGTCACTCAGCGGACTGTTATCATCGCTTTCTGCTTCATATTGGTCATCAAATCGTTTGGTAACTGACAAAAATTCATCTAAGTTTTCTAAACGTGTTTCGGCTTCAATTGTATGCTCATTTTTGAGGGCTGCAGTATAGCCAAAGTCCTGCAAAATCTTTTCTGTTAAGCCAGTTACGCTCTGGTCTTTGGCTGACTTAATGGCGTCACGCAGTTTAGCACCAAAGTCACTCAATTTAAGTGCGGCTCTAGTCGAAATTCCAGACATTCCTAGGTGATCAAACGTGTCCAGCAGCGACAAGTTATTGTCTTGGGCTAGCGCCATAAACTTATCAATTGTCACCGCGCCAATTCCGCGCTTAGGCGTATTGACAATCCGGTTAAAACTCATGGCATCACTTGGATTAGCCACCAATTTTAGATAAGCCATAATATCCATAATTTCCTTACGGTCATAGAACTTATGCCCACCCACAATTTGGTAAGGCACGTTGGACTTTACAAAGGACTCTTCAACTGTTCGTGACTGGGCATTGGTCCGGTATAAAACAGCGAAGTCACGGTAAGAACGGTGCTTTTCTTTAACTTCTTCTTGAATTTTACTAATGATAAAGTGTGCCTCATCATCGCCGCTTTGAGCCTTATAATAGGTAATCTTGGCCCCTTCTCCTTGATCGGTCCACAAATTTTTGGCTTTACGATTGCGGTTATTTTTAATCACGGCATTTGCGGCAGCTAAAATATGACCAGTCGAGCGGTAATTTTGTTCCAATTTAACGGTCTGCACGCCAGCATCCCGATAATCATGCTCAAAGTTCATGATATTTTCCATATTGGCACCGCGCCAACCATAAATTGACTGGTCAGCATCGCCAACCACACAAATATTTTGGTATTGCGCCGCTAACTCGTGACACAACTCATACTGCGCTTGATTGGTATCCTGATACTCGTCAACTAACAGATAACGGAATTTATTTTGGTAATAATGCAATACAGTCGGGTCTTGTTTAAACAAAACCAGCGTTTGCATGATTAAATCATCAAAGTCCATAATTTGATCATGCTTCAGCCGCCGCTGGTATTCCGAATAAACTTTAGCAGCCATTTTTTCAAATGGTGAGCCCGCACTTGCCTTGTATGCACTTGGTGTTAATAAGTCGTTTTTAGCATTAGAAATTGCGGACAAAATTCCCCGCGGTTCATACATCTTAGGGTTAATGTTCAACTCTTTTTCAATATGCTTGACCAAGGTTAGCTGCTCGGACGAGTCAGCGATCGAAAAGTTGTGGCTATAACCAATTTTATCTGCATCACGGCGTAAAATGCGCACACACAGCGCGTGGAAGGTCGACATCCAAATATCATTAGCGCTTGGCCCTAATAACTTTTGCTCACGCTCGCGCATCTCACTGGCGGCCTTATTGGTAAAAGTTATCGCCAGAATATTCCACGGTAAGACGCCCTTGACTTCAACTAGATAGGCAATCCGTCTGGTTAACACAGAGGTCTTCCCAGAGCCCGCACCAGCAACGACTAAGAGGGGGCCTTCGGTAATCTTGACGGCCTTTTTCTGCTGCGGATTTAATCCTGCTAAAATTGATTCTTCGCTCATTCTAATTCCCTTCACAAAAATTTTTTCATAACTAGTTTATTGTACCAAAAATAAGGGCGCTAACTGGAAGTCCCCGCCTTTTAATTATCATATTGGTCAAGATTGTACTGCTTAATTAAGTTGATTAACTTATCCGCATAATTAGGGTCGGTGGCATAACCATCTTCGACTAGTGCCTGGGCCTGCTTACGGTAGTCTTTGGCAGCCAGCACGTGCCGGTACTGCTTATTATTCCAGCTGGTACCCTTTTGGAAAAGTTCGGCATGGGCCCGAATTGATGCCTCATAGGAATCATATATTTGAAAGCGTGCCTTAACTACAATCCATTTGCCCTTAACATACTCTTTAGTGGTTAAAATCGCCGACGTATTGGGATTGGTCCCCTTAACACCAAACAGATTATTATATTTTTGCGATAAACTGCTTTGGCCATAGTCACTTTCAAGGCAAGCCTGAGCAATCGTGATGCTCGGCAAGAGGTCGTAAGACTTGTCAACTTCCTTGGCAATTGGCCCAATTTGCTTAATAAAAGCCTTGTGCTGTCTGATGATTTTTTCGCGGGCTTCTTCGCGGGCAAGCTGCTCCTGCCTAATCTGTTCAGATTGAATCGCCTGTCTGCGGTAATACCGAAAGGCCACAAAGGCAATAATTAATAAAAATAAAATGATAAATGCTCGCAAGATGATTTGCCAACTAGATTGTGCCTTGTGTTTACGTCGTTTCGCCATAAAATTTTCCTTACTTAAAACATGATTACTTTAAGTATAACCTGTCTTGGTCGTAAATTTTGTAATGTAATTAATTTTTAAAATAAAAAGAGCTATTCCTTATAGAATAACTCTCTTAAACAAAAAATGGAGCCATAGCTCCATTACTTAGTGCGGGCAAGAAGACTCGAACTTCCACGATCTAAAAACGATCACAAGATCCTTAGTCTTGCGCGTCTGCCATTCCGCCATGCCCGCGACACAAACAATACTATAACGCAAAATCGACTTTTGCACAAGAGTTTTTTGTGCCTTTTTTGAAAAAACTAATCAACCATTTGTTCCTGAACATAGCGCGCATATAATTTGTGCGTTGCCAAAAGTTCCCGATGAGTGCCGTGACCCGTGACTTGACCATGCTCGATAAAGTAAATTTGGTCGGCATGGACGATTGTCGCTAATCTGTGGGCAATCACCAGCGTGGTTCTGCCAACCATTAGCTGATCAAGCGCCTGCTGAACTTTGCCCTCAGATTCCGAATCAAGACTGGCAGTGGCTTCATCAAGCATCAAAATCTTCGGATCCCGTAAAAAGGCACGAGCAATTGCTAGGCGCTGCTTTTGTCCACCGGACAATTTAATCCCCCGTTCGCCAATTTCGGTTTCCAGCTGATGCGGAAACTCGCGAACAAATTGGTCGGCATATGCCAAGGACAGCCCGCGCCATAAATCGTCATCACTTGATTTTTGTTCTAAACCATACTGCAAATTATCGCGAATTGTCCCCGAAAAGATGGCGCTGTTCTGGGAAACATACCCAATCTGCGACCGCCAATTGTGCAAGTCAATTACCCCAATGTCTTGCCCGCCAATCGTAATCTGCCCACTATCAGGTTGGTAGAAACGTTCAAGAAGAGCAAAAATCGTTGATTTACCACCACCGCTGGGACCGGCAAAGGCAACAACGGTGTTCGGCTGAGCACTAAAAGAAATTGATCGCAAAACTGGTTCTTCAGGATCATAACTAAACTGCAGATTACTGGCGATTAAAGCCTTGCCCTCGACATCAACTTGCTGGTCAGTCTGGCCCTTTTCCGGCTGCAATTTTAAAATTTCCTGAATCCGTTCCGTTGACCCCATCGCCTTTTGCACTTGTGAAAAGAAGGTCGCAAAGTTCGCAACTGGTGCAATTACATTAAATAAGTAAAGAATAAAGGCTACTAAAGTCCCCGAAGTCAGTGTTCCCTGACTCAGGCGCACAATTCCGTATGCCAAAATCCCCGCAAACACCGCCATCATGACAGTAGTCATAATGGGCTGCAAAATGGCTTCAACGCGGGCATCTTTAATCCCGATGGCAAAAATACGGGCAATAAAATTTTTCCCGCGTTGTTCTTCAAAGTTCTCCCCGTTGCTGGCCTTAATCAGCCGCACCTCGGACAGCTTTTCACTGACATCGCCATTAAATTCAGCCGTCGCTGTCTGCAATTTCCGCCCAAGACGCGCCATCACGCGGCCAATCGGAATCAAAATGGCAACCACCACCGGCACACTGATAAACATTAATGCTGCCATGCGCCAATCCATCACAAACAAGATAATGATGGAAAATAGCAGCTGAATGGCACCAGTAATAAAATTAGGAAACTGCGAAGCAATCAAATCCTTAATAATTCCCGTGTCATTAACTAGCCGCGAGCTGCTTTCACCGGCTTTATTCATATCAAAATAAGAAACTGGCAGCTGGAGCAAGTGCGTCCATAACTTCTCACGTAAATTTTTCACGGCACTTTCGCCAAAATAACGCAGAATATAGCTGCCGATGGTGCCCAAAATTAATTGCACGACAAAAATCGCTACTAAAATTAGCAGCATCTGCACGTTAAACTTGGCCAGACTGCTCGTATCCACTAATTGCTTGGTTAACAGCGGCAGCAGAAGATTAGCACCACTGGTAATCAAACTGAAAACAAGGCCTAGTATAAACAGTGTTTTCTTCAGATTAAGACCCTTTAATAGTTGGAAAAAGTCCCGCAATTTAACTTGCTCTGCTTTATTTTTGCGTGATGACAATGCCATTTAATTACCGACTTTCGTTTAAATAAACAAAGAGTTTTTCACTGACGGAAAAACTCTTAATTGTTATTTTTAATTATCTTTCATCATCTTCATTATGCCAAAAATCACGCCAAAAGTCGCGGTTGCATTCATGGCCATAATGATTGGCACACGAGCGGTCTGTTTGCTCCCAATCACGGCAATGATGACGCCAGTGGCGCATTCCGTGACAAAATTGTTCTCGCTCCTCTGGCGAACAATTGCGTTCGCGCATCTGCGTGCGCCACTTAGCCATTGCCGCAATCCGCGTTGTTGGGTCAACAAACTTTTCTGCTTGTTCCTTGAAATCGGCATCCCAACCAGACGCAATTTTTTCTAAATATTGGCTGAACTTGGTCTGCTCCTCAGCTGTTAAGCCGGCAAAAAAGTCAGCATCGGAATTTGCTTGATGCTCATCATCTAAATCAGCAACTCGCTCTTTACCGGCAGCGGTCAAATATACCCGCTTAACCCGTCTATCATCAGGGTCAGTTTCTCGCTTAATCTCACCCTTAAGTTCCAGCTTTTTTAATAATTCTGCTAATGACCCCGGCTTAAGTGCCAAGACCTCGGCCAAATAATTTTGCGTCAAACCATCTTCCAGATTTAAAACAGCCAAGACTCGTCTTTGTCCAGAAAATGGCTGTTTATTTTGGTACATAAAATAGCGGCTGGCGCGCATAATAAAAGTTAATTGTTTCATTAAGTTTCGATTTGTTGCACTCATTTTAACTCTCCTTTAAAAATTTTATTAGGTACCTAATCTTTATACCTTGAATTATAGTTTGGTGCCTAACAGTCTGTCAAATAAAAAAGTCATTGCTCAGCTAAAACTGCTATTCAATGACTTATTTATTAACTAATTTTAAGTTGCCGCCACACTTGCCGCAGCGATAACGGCGAATATTAATTTGGCGAACTCGGGCATATTCTTGGCCGCACTTTTGGCAAGCATAAAGATACTTACGCTTTTGCCTTTTAGCTAGACCAATATCTGGGGCAAAATGCGACCCACCAACCTTATTTAACAAGTATTTAAAGTCGCTGTCGCGGTGATGATAACCTCGCCTGCTCAAGTGCAAAAAATAATGCGTCAACTCATGCTTAATAATGCCGATTAACTCTTGGCGATATTTTGGAACTAAAAAGTGCGCGTTGATTTCAATTCGGTGGTCTGTTAAATGGTAGCGCCCACCAGTAGTGGTCATGCGGTAATTAATTTTCACTTGATGCATAAAGGGGCAGCCAAAATCTTCTAGGGCAATTTTTTCGACCAGTCTTTGCAATTCTTCTTCAGTCATTATTACCTGAAAAAGCGTGCATACATAGCTGCTTGGTGCTTAGTTTTAATCCGGACTTTTAGTGCCGTTACCAGTTTGCGCTTGAGCGGTTTAGCCCCTTCCATCCACGTTCCCGTAAAGACATGAATGGTCTTGCTCTTAGCTGAAGGATTGCACAAAATGCCATCAGGATAAACATGAATTCCAGTCTTTAAGACTTGTTCCTGATTGTTGGCAACAGCACCATACTTTTCTTTTAGAATATCCGCAACCGACACAGTGTTAACACCTGCTAATTGATCTTGACTATTGAAAGTGAAATCACGGTCGTCATAATATGCCAGCATATCCTTTAACAGCGGGTGCTTAGTCTCAGCACCAAACACGGCAGTAAACGGATTAGCCCGATTTTCAAAGCCGACAAAGGCTTGATTATTCAGTAAAGAAGTTAAATCATCCAACACTAAAACATCGGTATCTAAATAAATGCCGCCCATTTCATAAACAGCCTTGGCACGAATATAATCGGACACAAAGGCCCATTTTTTAGCCTTGTAAGCCTGCTCAACGTACTTGTTTTCATGGATGTCAAAATTCTGCTCGTTCCATTCAATAATCTGATAGTCTTGCAGGTGCTTTTGCCATGTTCGCATGCACCGCTGAATATTCTTGGGCTTAGGATTGCCGCCAACCCACACATAATGAATAATTTTAGGAATCATCTTTAACCTCGTTTAAGAAACTTTCTAATTAATTGCACAATATCTTGATTAAAGTCAAGCCGCATCATAAACATTAAAGCAATGTAGAGCACAAACATGATGATTGACTTAATTGCCATATCTAAAAACGCTGATGAAACCAGCTGTGGCAATAACATCCCTGCCACTAAGACGATAGCCGCAATGACAAAATATTTTGGTACTTCTTTAAAAGAATATCTAAAGTCATAGCCGTCACGCACAATCCACAACCGTAAAATTAACACAACAAATTCGGTAATTAAAATTGCGACCATTGCCCCGGTAGCACCATAAAATTGGTCTAAAAAGAAGCTTAATACAACTTCCAAAACCGCACCAACAATTACCGGCAGTGCGTAGTCACGATCGCGGTGGTTGGCCAAAGCAAACTGGTTGGCAAAGACCCCACCTGTCGGAATCATCACAATTGTTAACGTAAAGAAGAACATCAACGGAGCCATCGGCGTAAACTTAGCGCCAAAAAAGAACGGCACAAATTCCCGTGTATTGGCCATGATAATCACCGCAAACATTGTGCCCAGCCAAACAGTGGCCTCAAGCGATTTTTTCAACACAATCCGCTGTTCTGCCTTACCTTCACTCGCCATCTTCGGCATAATTACCAGCGAAATACTGGTAATAACACCTAGAACCATATTGGAAATTCGCTGCGAGTTATCATAAAACGCCACCTGGGTTGAATTTTGAAAGATACCCAAAATTGGTTTATCCAATGAAGTATAAATTTGGGTGGCAATCTGCGGGATTAACAACGTAATAATAGCCTTAATTGTTGTTTGGTACTTATAAAAATGCTTGACTGGCCCACCAACAAAGCGGTGAATATCAAACCAGAAAACAAACGAGCCTAACATTGTCGACACTGACATAATCAGCATGTACTTCCACAAGTCGCCCGGAGTCTTAACCCAAAGCAAAATTAAAATGACTGACACCAACTTGACAGCCGTGTTTTTTAAAACAACACGCCCAAATGCGGCCAGCCCTTGAAAGAACCATGAAATATCCACTTGGGCCGAAATTAAATACGGCACCATTAATAGTAGATAATTCCAATATTTAATATGAAATAAACTGGCAACCGCAACTACCAGAACAATGGTCACAACGCCAGCTAATGCCTGAAAGTACCATAGTCCCCAAAAGGCATCGGTCAGCTCCTCTTTGGTACCAAATGCGCGTGTTTGCGCAATTGTCCGCATTCCGATATACGAAATTGACAATGTACAAAAAATCATCAGAAACTGCATGATATTGTTCACATTGCTATAGATGCCATAAGTTTTGGGCCCTAAAATTCGCGATAAATACGGCACCGTAATTAGCGGTACTAACACAAGGAAAATTTGGTAAACCGCATTATATAAAATATTTAAAAATGTTTTTTTCACAATTTTTCCTCTAATAATTTTGCGTCATAAAGTCAAAAATTTGCTCGCAAGATGATTGCGTAGGTGCTTGATTAGTTAACAAGCGCCAATACTGCCGCTTACTCTTGTAATCATCCTCGCCCTGCGCTACCTGCCTGAGCTCCTTAATCAGCTCATCTTGACGCTTAACGCATTGCCCTGGCACGACTTCTTCATACGGCCCCATGAGCAAGCCTCGCTTTTGTTCGTATTGCTCAAGATAGTTAGTAATAAAAATCTCGGGCTTGTCCAAAGTCAGATAATCAAAATAAATCGACGAAAAATCCGTTAACAAAAAGTCAGTCGCGCCAAGTAATTCGTACAAATCATAATCATTTTCAACTAAATAATCATTATTTAAAAAGGCAATATTAGAAAATTGGCTGCTTAACTGGTCAAAGAGCCGCATTTCATAGGGATGTAGTTTCACAATTAAATACTGGTGCTGCTTTTTGAGTGTTTCATTTAACGTTGCCCCATCAAAGTCAGCTAACGCTAAAAAATTCCCCGCCTTGATTTGGTCAAGGACATTTTGATCATCTAGCTCATAACGAAACGTTGGCATGTAAATCCCAACTTGTACTTGCTCATCAGTAACATTAAACAAGTCATGCACTAACTGCTGCTTACTAATTGCCGGATGACTCAAGGCATCAAGTCGCGGAAAACCAAGCTTACGGTATTGCGCGGCATTAATGCCAACACAGGCACTCATCAAGGTTTCATATAAATCCGAGCTTGAACAAACGACGTCCGCCGTTTTACGCCATAATTTAGAATTACGCCGATTATCCTTAGCCTTAGTATTATTAGCCATGATCCCCATTCGCTTCAAGGGAATACCATGCCAAAATTGAATATTAACCTGACTCTTGCGAATTTTAAAGGGTTGGTGCGTCGTCAAAATGAACTTGGCTGCACCAATTTCCCGCCAAGTTTTAAAGGATAAATGCGACGTTGGCCACGGTTCGACCAACGTGACCGTGTAATCGGGATGATGTGCCCGCACATATTTGGCAAACAAATAACCGTTAGAACCTGAGCGCCCAGCTCCATTCAGGATAACAATTTTTTTGTTATTTATTTTGGTAAAATGCGCCAAGAACCTCATTACCTGCAAGTAAAGCCGAAACAAAAAACTTTTCATAATCCATCTTTCCTAAATAATCTCTGCCTTAAGCCTACAAAAAAAGCTCGAGCGAACTCAAGCTTTTTTACGTTATTTTTTAAAAATTTATAGTTTCGGCAATAGTAACCATAAAAATTTAAGAATTGTTATTTTTACAGCAATTAATTAAAATAATAATAAAGCGTTATTAAGGAGAAATATTGTGTATCATAGTCAGTCAGATTCCGCTGTTCCACTATATAAAAGAATTTATATTGATATTAAAGAACAAATCAAAAATCAAACTTTATTACCTGAACAAAAACTACCACCAGAGAAATTTCTCTGTGAAAAATATCAAGTTAGCCGCATTACAATTCGTAAGGCGCTTGAATTATTAACTCGTGAAAATCTCGTGACAACAGTTCACGGTAAAGGAACATATGTTAATAGTAAAAAAATGATGGGTAAATTAAATCAGGTCCAAGGCTTCTCCGAATTTGCATTGGCCCGCGATAAAGACAACCAGCAAGTCATTTTAAAACGTGAAATCACTAAAAATAAAGAAGCTGCGCAAAAATTACTGTTACCACCTGATACCGATCTAATTTATATTAAACGAATCTTTAAAATCGATGATAAGTCAATTGCTATTAATAAGTCTTGGCTTTCAGCCAAGAGGTTTCCTAATTTATTAGTAGACTTTACAGAAACTACATCCTTATATGACTATCTTAAGCATAAATATAACGAAATTGCCACGGATTCTTATCGCGAATTAAGTGTTATCTTGCCGTCATCTGAACAAAAAAGGCTGCTCAAATTGACAAAAACAGTTCCGTTATTTGAAGTAACTAAAACTGCATATGACCAACTTAAACAGCCTCTTGAATTTTCACATTATGTTGTGCGCGGAGATGAGATGACCTACACCTTTGATTCAACATCGGATAGCCAATTTCATTTAAGTAAAAAACAAAATTAGTTGTTCCAAGAACCATCATCTAAAACTTGATGATCGCTACTAACATTAACCATTGATTTATTTTCATATTGCTGCCGAACTGCATGATAGTTTGGCAGTTTTTTTGTTTGTTCGCTAATAGGATTAGTTGTCGGAATCGCAGCTAGCAAACTCTTAGTGTAGGGATGAATTGGATTAGCAAAAATTTGTTCAGTAGCTCCTAATTCCACAATGTGGCCCAAATGAATTACCCCAATATGACTTGAAATATGCTTAACCATTGCCAAGTCATGAGCAATAAACAACATGGCACTACCAGTTTCACGCTGTATCCGTTGCAAAAGGTTAACTACTTGAGCTTGAACAGAAACATCCAAAGCTGAAATCGCCTCATCAGCAATAATCAAACGTGGATTCATTATTACCACGCGTGCAATACCAACTCTTTGCCGCTGACCACCAGATAATTCTTGCGGGTAACGATTTACAAAAGAACTATCCAGACCAACCACTTTGAGCATTTTGACAACTCGCTGCATCTTTTGGTCTTTATCCAATTCTGGATAATGAATATCAAGTCCTAATTTAATAATGTCACCCACCTTTTTACGTGGATTCAGTGATGACATCGGGTCCTGGAAGATCATTTGCATATCTTTACGTAATTTACCCAATTGCTGCTTAGCTAATTTACCGGCAATTTGCGTGTCTTCAAAGATTACTTCACCACTAGTCGGTTGATATAAGCGAATAATTGAGCGGCCAATCGTTGTTTTCCCACTACCAGACTCACCTACTAAGCCAAACGTCTCACCATTAGCAATATTAAATGAAACATCGTCAACAGCTTTAACAATTTTCTTATTAGCAACAGGAAAATATTGCTTTAAGTGATGAACTTCAAGAATGTTACTACTCATTGTCTATTTTCCTCATTTCCTGAATTCTATTAGCTAACAAATCTGGCATTGCTACTTTAGGAGCACGTGGATCAAGCAACCAAGTTGCCGCATAATGGTGGCTATTTACTTTAAACATTGGTGGTTCTTTTTCAAAATCGATTTTTAAAGCATACGGATTGCGTGGCGCGAATGCATCTCCCTTAATAGGTTGAGTTAAATTAGGAATTGTGCCAGCAATTGTTGGCAATTCTTCTACATCTTCATTAATATCCGGAACTGATTCAAGAAGTCCCCAAGTATACGGATGACGTGGATCAAAGAATATATCTTGACTAGTTCCCATTTCAATAATTTTTCCAGCGTACATCACGTTCACCTTATTGGCAATGTTAGCAACAACACCCAAATTATGCGTAATAAAGATAACTGACAACTGCCGACTTTTTTGAATATGTTTGATTAAGTTCAAAATTCGTGCCTGAATCGTCACATCTAGACCAGTCGTCGGTTCATCACAAATTAATAAGCTAGGATTGCCAGCCAAAGCAATCGCAATGACTATTCTCTGTCTCATCCCACCTGATAACTGGTGTGGATATTGTTTTTCAACAACTTCTGGATTCTGAATTCCTACTGTTTTAATTAATTCTATAACGCGACCTTGAAGCTTTTCCTTAGTAATCTTAGGGTTAGAAGATTTAATCGCTTCTGCAATTTGACGGTTAATTTTCATTGTTGGGTCGAGAGAGGTCATTGGGTCCTGAAAGACCATCGCAATTTCCTTACCCTTGATTTCGTTCTGCATCATCTTAGGATCAATCTTCAGTAAATCAACGGTCTTACTACCATCCTTAGTTTGATAAGTAAAATTGATTTCGCCAGCTTTAATAACTTGGTTAGCCTCATGTTCACCCATGATTGCCTTAACACTAGCTGACTTACCACAACCTGATTCACCAACCAGAGCAACGGTTTCACCCTTATCAACGTGATAACTGATACCACGAACAGCTTGGACATTCCCATGTTCTGTCTGATATTCAATCTCTAAATTTTTAATTTCTAAAACTGTTTGGCTCATTATCACACCTAATTTCCTTCAATCGCATCTCTTAGCCCATCAGCAATAATGTTAAAACTAAGCATAATTAATGCTAAAAATAGTACAGGAAAAATAACCATATAAGGATAGACAATTGCTTGAGAATACCCGTCATTAATCATTGTTCCTAATGATGCTAATGGTGCTGGCACACCCAATCCAATAAAGGCAAGAAAGGCTTCCAGGAAGATAGCATTGGGAATAGATAACATAAAGGTAGTAATGATTTGGCCTAACGCATTTGGTAAAATCTGTGAAAAAATAATTTTCAAGTTAGATTCGCCCATCGTCCGCGCCGACAGAACATATTCACTACTCTTAAGTTCTAGCACCTGCGCCCGCACAATTCGACTCATATTAATCCAGCCAACCATCATCATCGCCATGATAATGCTAATTAGACCAGGCTTCATGACTAAAACGAGCAAAGTAACAATGATAATCATCGGAATTGTACTCAGAATTTCTGTAATTCGTTGCATAAATAAGTCAACTTTGCCACCAAAATAGCCAGAAATTAAGCCGTAGCTTGTTCCGATAACTAAGTCAATCATCATTGCCACTAAAGCAACTTCTAACGAAACCGAAGTCCCCGCAGCGACCCGAACAAAGATGTCACGACCAAGATTATCGGTACCAAACCAGTGCCCTGCCATCCCCGGAGCTAAGTTAGATTGACTCGGATATGGTGTATTAGGCGAAAAGCGACTTAAATGTGGTGCTAAAAAAGCAATTAGAGCGATTATTATTAGGACAATTACACTAACTACAGCACCTTTATTTTTCAAAAAACGGTGCCAAACTAATTGACCAAATGAATAAGATTTACCAGTATAATGATCAATTACTTTATGCTTTTTGGCAAAGGTAAACTCATCGTTTTCATTTATCATTATTATTCACCTTCATCCAATCTAATCCGCGGATCAATCAAGCCATAGAGCAAGTCAACTATTAGCATAATGCCGATAAAGAGCAAAGCATAGAAGAAAGTAATGCCTAGAACAACATTATAATCATTAGCCTGAATTGCACTAATATACAAAGTTCCCAATCCAGGAATTGCGAATGCCTTTTCAATAACCATACTACCGGCAATCAAGTCAATCATTAATGGCGCTAGAACAGTAATAACTGAAATCAAAGTATTCCGAATAACATGGTGACCAATTAGTTGGTACTTTTTAATTCCCTTGGAATCTGCTAATCGATAATAATCCGAGTTCATAATATCAACCATGTCGTTTCTAACGTAGCGTTCAATACTAGCCATCGTAAATGTGCTCAAGGCAATTGTTGGCAAAATACTCGAAACAAATGGCTGACTCTGTTGGTAGGTGCTTGGACAAATCATCAACTTATATGAAAATAAAAGTGAAACAATTAAGGCAACGACAAAGTTTGGTAAACTAATTCCTAAAACCGAAATACCAGTCATCAGGTTATCCCAAATTGTATTTTGCTTTAAGGCTGCTACAATTCCCATCATAAAGCCAAGTACTGATCCAAGGACGGTGGCTTGTAAGCCAATCTGCAATGAAATGATAAAGTGCTGCAGAATCATTGTGGTTACCGGTGTATTTACTTGAATTGAATACGAAACACCAAAGTCACCCGTTAACATATGTTTTAAGTAATTAATGAATTGTAACCAAACGGGGCCATCCAAGCCATATGCTTTATATAAGGCTGCTACTTGTGCATGCGTCATTTTTTCATCATTAAATGGTGAACCTGGCATTGCCTTTTCCATCATGAATAGAATTAAAACAATCAAAAACAGGGTAACCACTGCAATTAACAGTCTCTTTAGAATATATTTTTTCAAGTTCATCCCTTCTTTACTTGACCAGGATAATTAAACAGAGCTGAGATAATTCAACTTTTATCCCAGCCCCGTCTAAAATTTAACTTCAATTTTACTTAATGGATGCATTCTTAAAGACAAACGGTACGCCAGCAATATGCATATCCAAGCCCTTAATATTTGGTCTCTCTAAAATTGGGTAACCAATCTGGTAAAGTGGTGGACATGAGGCACTATCGATCAAGATATTATTTGCCTTCAGTAACTGGTTATATCTCTTAGTCTGATCAGAAGTCTCATCGGACTGAGCCATTAACTTATCAAACTCTGCATTACCCCAACTACCATAGTTACTATCATTCTTAGATTGATACATACTCAAAATTGCTGTTGGATCTGCATAATCCGGACCCCAACGAGTAATCGTTGCATCGTAGTTCTTCTTCATCAACTTATCATTTCTCGTCTTTTTAGAAACTTGCTGCAGGTTAACCTTCATACCTGGTAAGTTCTTTTCAATCTGAGACTTAATATAAGCTGCAACATTAGCATATGAAGGATCACTATCATCATAAAGAAGGGTAAAACTTCTTAACTTAGTAGCGGATTTTGCCTTATTCCAATATTGTTTTGCCTTAGCTGGTGAATATTGGTAGTAATCAGTCGTTGATTCATCAGCAAAGTCTTTACCAGTAGTTGGATTCTTAACCAAATCTTTCATGACCATTGAATGTGTTGGAATCGAACCATCCTTTAGAATACTACCAGTAATCTCTTGACGATTAATGCTATATGAGATTGCCTTACGTAAGTCGGTATTATCTAAGCCCGGCTTCTTTAGGTTAAACATCACGTATTGCGTAAAGTTACCAACTGTATTCTTAAAACCTTTATCTTTACGGTATTTAGAAACTAATTGGCCACTTAAATGAACATAGTCAGCACTACCATTTTGATAAGCAATTGCTGCTTTTTCAGGATCAGTGATTACATCCATCTTAATTTCCTTAATATTGACATTTTTAGCATCCCAATACTTAGGATTCTTAGTTAAAGTAAGGGTATTGTCACCCAGTTTCCAGTTCTTAACCTCGTAAGGCCCTTCACTGAGCAGATGGCTTGAGTCCTGAGCAAACTTTTTACCAGTTTTTTCAAAGTATTTTTGATTAATTGGTGCAAAGTCACTAAATGATAATAACTTGCCTAAATATGGTACTTCATGATTCAGCTGAACTACTAAAGTCTTAGCTCCTTTAGCTGTTACTCCAAGTGAATTAACTGGCTTTTTACCGGCAACAATCTCGTTAGCGTTTTTAATGCCAGCTGCTCCTGGTTGAAAGTTAAAGGCTGAAGCAACTTTCGGATTAGACAAGCGCCGCCATGCGAATACAAAGTCGTTGGCAGTTACAGGATCACCATTTGACCACACAGCATTTTTTCTAATTGTAAAAGTCTTAGTCAGGCCATGATTGGTCGTTTTAACCTTTGAAGCTACAGCCAAATGTGGTTGACCTTTGCTGTCCATAGTGTACAGACCTTCACAGGTATTCCCAACAACTGTCGATGACGTGTTCTGATATGCCAAAACAGGATCAAGCGAATCAACTGGCACATCTTGAATAATCGTGATTTTACTTTGATTCTTCGTGCCTGAATTAGCATTATTCTGGCAGCCAGCAAGCATTAAGCCAAAGCAAGCTACAACCGCTGCACTAACAACTGCTTTCTTCTTCATCAATTTTCCTCTTCTCTAAAAAGATTTCTTATGTCCAAAGCCGCCAGCAAGTTGACAAGTTATTGCAGCACTTTTACTGGCATCTTCTGCAGCAATTTTTAAATTATGTTTATCTAAATACGAAACTAGAAAACCCGCAATAAAACTATCGCCAGCCCCCATTGTGTCGACAATTTGAACTTTTTGCGGCTCTTGATAATAACTTTCAGTAGCATCCAGCACAAAAGCTGTCTTAGCACCTCTAGTAATTACCACTACACTTGGTCCAATAGTCATACAACTTTTTGCCATCTGTTGAACTTGCTCATCATTTAAATCAGAACCTGAGAAGAAGGCAAAATCAACGTGTGGCAAAACTTGCTTCAAATAGTCTTCATCACGACAATCGGAAAAATCAAATGAAACCTTGGTTACCTCTTGCAACTGTGAAAGATTATTTTCCATTGCGGCGTAAATATCGGTATGAACAACATCGTATTGCTTAATGTGTTTATAATCATCGGGAGTTAATTGTAAAGCAAACAGATGCTGTACCGAATTCTTAGGTCCAGCGGCAAACACACGATTACCATCATCAGTAATAAAAACTCGGGGCTGAGCAGTTGGCGCATAACCCTTACGGCAATTAACCAAATCAACATTTTCAGCGATTAACGAATTCTTAATGTGTTCAGCACGATCATCATCGCCAAAAATGCCTAGATAAGCCGAAGCAGCAGCGCCAGCTTTTTTGGCATCAACTGCAACATTAACGCAATTACCACCTGGAAAATAATATCCTTGTTTAATATAGGTATCGGTAACATTGTCACCGACTGCAATCAATTTCATTGATTAATCACATCCTTAATAATCTAAGTGCCACATATAACGACGAATATCTAACGAGTGACCACGTTCATAAGCAAAGCCCTCAGCTAGTTGCCGGTAAACTACTCCAGAAATAATTTGTGAATAATATTCTTGGAATTCATCATCAATTTCATGCATATCAAAGTCTTGGTTATCAATTACATAGACCTTGTCACTATGCTTCTTAGCAAAATCAACAACACGCTGATCCATCTGTCTTGTAACTCCCATTCCTTCACAAATAATGAATGGAACATCAAAGTCAGTTACTTCAAATGGGCCGTGGAAGTATTCAGCAGAATTAATATAACTACTATTAATCCATTGCATTTCCTGCAACCAGCAAGCTGAGAATGAATAAGTTTCTCCTGCATTGATCCCGGAGCCAACAGCATAAATTAATTTTTCACGTTTTAATTCGCTAGTCCACTTTTTAGTAATAGCATCATATTGTTTACGCGTTCTGGCAGCAATTGTTTCCAAATCATCTAGTGCCTTAACACCTTTATCATACTTAGAGTCCCCTGTAATAGCTTTTAAAAATTCGAAAATAAAGCCGTAAAGAACACCGGTATTTAAGTCTGAAGCATCTGTTCCTTTGCCCCAACTATAATGTAAAGTAATATCCGAATTCTTTTCTAACGGTGAATCTGGAGTAAAGGTAATTGCAATTGTTAATGCACCCTTACTTTTAGCAAATTTAACTGCTTCATTGGTTTCAGGTGTTGTTCCTGAATGTGAACAAGAAATAACAATACTATGATCATTCAATGCTCGCGGATTACGACTAGTAAACTCACGTGATGGCAAAACTGTTGCTGGAATCTCACATTCGCGATTTAAAATATATTCTCCAGGTTGGAGAAAAGCCATTGACCCGCCACAAGCCACAAAATAGATATGATTAATTGTAGCAATTTTTTTGCTAGCTGCTACTGCCTGCTTAATTTCTTGTTGATAAGTTTCTTTCATATTAGAACCTTTCTGTTATCTGTTGTTATATGATATTATATAACAATATAATAGGACTTAATTAAATTGTCAAGCGATTTATTAAAAATATTTTAATAAAAATATCAAAATAAACTTTAATTTTTTGGCCAGCTAACCTTTCAATTCCTTTAAAGACAAACAAAAAAAGATATTTCATCAAATGAAATATCTTTTAAATAATTAAATTCAATTAACTACGACAGCCTCTTACCTATCTGATTGCCAATCACTGATAAAGTGAAGCAAACAATAAAGTAAAGCACTGCCAAAGCCGCAAACATCGGCAAAATATAGTTGGCATTTTGACCATAAATAACTTGCGCGTGCTGCATCAACTCCGGCACCACAATAATTGTGGCTAGCGACGTATCCTTAATTAAGGATACAAACTGACTAATAATCGTCGGAATCATGTTTTTGTATGCCTGCGGTAAAACTACGTGCCACAGGGCCTGAACAAAGCTCATTCCCGTTGAACGTGCCCCTTCCATCTGGCCGGGGTCAACTGACTTAATACCCGAACGCACAATTTCCGCAATCATTGCCGATTCAAAAACGGTCATCGCAATAATTGCTGCGGGAATTGTTTCTGGCCGCAGACCAAAGTTTGGTAAACCAAAATAGGTGAAGAAAATAATTAACAAAAGCGGTACATTACGGATAATATCAATAATAAAACCCACAATTTCAGAAACAAATTTAATTTTTGAATACCTGATAATTCCCAATATTGAACCCAAAATAAAGCTCAAAATCACTGAAATCACCGAAATATAAATTGTTACCCAGAGTCCCATAAATAAGAAACGAACATTGAGCCACGAAAAAGCATTAATCCAATTTTGCATTGTTCTGCACCCCCTAGGCCAATTTCTTTTCTAAATGCTGCATATAATAACTCAGCGGTAACGTGATAATTAGGTACAAAACACCAACTACTAGGTAGCTGTTAATTGTATCAAAAGTCGTTGAGGCAATTGAGTTTGCCTGATACATTAGGTCAAACCCAGCGACAAAAGCTAGAACCGACGAGTTCTTTACCAAGTTAACAAACTGATTACCGAGCGGCGGAATAACAATCTTAAAGGCTTGAGGCAAAATAATGTAGCGCATCGCCTGCCAGTAAGTCATCCCCGTTGAACGCGCGCCTTCCATTTGCCCGCCTGCTACAGATTGAATACCTGAACGAACTGTTTCCGCAATAAAGGCTGAAGTGTATAGAGTCAGGCCAATCGTCCCAGCAGTAAAACCGTTAATTTTCACAACATACATTGGAATTACAAGGTAAAAGAACATTGTAATAACTAACAAGGGAATGTTCCGAAAAATTTCGACATAAGCGCGGCCAACTACTCGCAAGGCCTTATTAGGTACAATTTCCATAATAGCAAAGATAGTACCAATAATTAGGCTGAAGAATAAGGCAATCACACTCGAAAACACAGTCCAGCCCAAGCCAACTAGCAGTTGATTACTAAAATGAGAGAAAATATTAATCATTTGCGATACAACTCCTTATACTTAAATCCTGGTACATCACCAAACCATTTTTTAATCAAGCGGTTGTATTCGCCGTCATGCTGCATTTCCAAAACTGCCTTATCAACAGCATCAGTAAATCCAGTCTGTCCCTTATTAACGGCAACTCCGTATGGTTCAACTGTAAACGTGCCACCGCGAACCTGGAAGCCCGGATTTTGTACGGCAAGCCCAAATAAAATCCCGTTATCAGTTGTCAAAGCATCACCTTGGTGGGACTTGAGCGCATTCATCGCCTGAGCATAATCCTGCAATTCGATTACGCGAGCCTTTGGCGCGGCTTTTTTAACGTTAGCTACCGAGTTAGCGCCAACTACGCCAATGACCGTCTTGCCGTTGAGGTCTTTAACACTATGAATTGGTGAATTTTTCGGTACTAATAGTGATTGACCCGCGTCAAAATAGGACTTAGAAAAAGAAATTACCTTTTTCCGTTCCGGCGTAATCGACATTGTCGCAATGACCGCATCCACGTTGCCGTTTTTCAAAAGCGGAACCCGTGATTGTGAAGTCGTCGTTGTAAATTCAGCTTTTCCCATCGGCCCTAAAATGTGCCGTGTAATTGCTTTAGCCATATCAACGTCAAAGCCCTTTTGTTGGCCATCTTTAACATCAATCAGGCCAAACAGCTTAACGTCACCCTTAACGCCCCAACTAATTGTATTAGTGCGCTTAACATTGTCTAATACTGATTGGTCACTTAAACTGCGACCACAACCAGTTAATAAGAGCAGGCTAGCTAACAGAGAAAACAACCAAAACTTCTTTTTCATGATTGTCCCTCCTTAGTGCGAAATAATTTTACTTAAAAATTGTTGTGCCCTTTCCGTCTTAGGCTGTTTGAAGAAACTTTCACTTGCATCATCTTCAACAATTCTACCTTGGTCCATAAAGATTACGCGGTTGGCAACTTCCTTGGCAAAGCCCATCTCGTGAGTAACAATTAAGGAAGTCATGCCACTTTCCGTTGTAACTCGCTTCATAACTTGCAAAACGTCGTCAATCATCTCTGGGTCAAGCGCAGAAGTTGGTTCATCATACAAAATTAATTTTGGCCGCATAGCCAAAGTTCGAGCAATTGCCACCCGTTGCTTTTGCCCACCGGAAATTTGTGAAGGCATATTATGAGCCCACTTCTCCAAGCCAACCATTTCTAATAGTCGCATTGCTTGTTCTTTATTCTCTTTTTCCGGCATGTGACTGACAATTCGCGGTGCCAACATAATGTTTTCTAGCACATCTTTATTCTTGTATAAATTAAAGTGCTGGAAAACCATCCCGACATCCCGCCGTAAGATATTTAAGTCAGTTTTCGGATCCGACAGGTCATGATTATTAACAATGAGCTGTCCCTTTTGAATAGATTCAAGGCCGTTGACCGTTCGTACCAATGTACTCTTACCGGAGCCAGAAGGCCCAATGAGGACCACCGTTTCGCCCTTGTCAATCTTCAAATTAATGTCGTGCAGTGCATGAAAATGGCCATAAAACTTTTGCACATCATGGAATTCTATCATCGACATTGTTATCGCCTCTTTCATTATCATTGCAATAAAATTTAATTTATAACTAGATACATTTTACTATACCAATTAGTTTTTTAGAAAAATAACGCCTTATTTTAAGTAAAAAATTAAATATTTAATATTAATTTAATTTTTATACAAAAAAAGACTCTATCAAATAATAGAGTCTAATTATAGGTATCAACCAGTTTTAACAATAATAATTACTATTTTATCTCAGTTAAAATTTTGCTATCTAACGGTTCTATTTCCATCTAATAATATAGTTTGACCTTGAATGTAAGAATTTTCAGGGCTGGCCAAGAAATAGGCTAGGTTAGCAACGTCATCTACTTTACCGATTCTTCTAACAGCAATCTGCTGTAATAACGGCTTCAAGCTTTCCTTAGTTGGATAATGCACGCTTAATAAACCTGAATCAATTACCCGCGGAGCTATTGCATTGATGGTTACGCCCTTAGGACCCAATTCTTTGGCCAATCCTCTCATCAGACCTTCATCACCAGCCTTTGAGGCAGGATATGCCACTCCTCCACCAGTACCACTTAATGCGGAACCCGAGGTAATAAAGACCATACTGCCCTTGTTTTCTAAAAATTCCTGATAAAAGGCCTTAACGGTATAAAAGGCACCTGATAAATTAATGTTAATTACTCTCTGCCATTCCTCAACAGAAATCTCATCCACAGTATCCGCATACGCAATACCGGCATCAATCACTAAACTATCAATTCTGCCAAAAGTTTCCATTACCTTGGCATGAACATTTTCAAGTGCAGAATAATCAGACACATCAGTTTTGACAAATAGTGACTTCTGATACTTACTTGTCAATTCGTCAGCTACAGCCTGACCCTTTTTCTCATCAAAATCCACGATAACAGTATTAGCACCATTTTGCGCAAACTTTTCCGCAATGCCCTTGCCGATTCCATTAGCAGCGCCAGTTACCAATATAACTTTGCCATCAAATTTTTTCATTTTGTGTTTCCTCTCATTTTTATTCAAAATCCGCATGTCTAGCAAACATTGATGCGGACGTTTCGCCAGTTTCATCCATTAAATTAATTACTAAACCATCAAATGTTAAAAATGCTAACTGTTCAAACGAAGACGCCATTGGCTGCTCGAAGCCAGTTTCATCAGCAATCGTGCCCTTAGCTTTTCCTGGTAAAATCACCTGATAATCGGCTAGCCCAGCTATCGTAGAATCTTTGGCAGTTGTAAATAAAACTACCGCAACCTTTGCACTTTTAGCTTTTTCTGCCAATGCCTTTAAGCTTGCTGTTTCACCTGAACCCGAACAAATAATTAATAAATCACCTGGTTGGGAGTGCGGCGAACTAATTTCACCAACAAAACTTACAGAGTAACCTAAATGCATCAATCTATTGGTAAAAGCCTGAACTGCCAAGCCTGAGCGACCTGCCCCTGCCAAAAAAATGTGTCGTGCCTGCTTAATTTGTAAAATAACATCTTTCAGTTCATTCGTATTTAAATCTTTCGCATAGTCTGTCAGCTGATTTAAAATATCAATCGTATAATTTTTCATATTAATTTCTTTCAAAATTTTTATTTAATTGCGTCAAGTAATTTTTGATATTGCAGATGGAATTGCTCTTTGCCAAACAGATAACCGCCGACAACTAATAAATCTGCACCAGCATCTTTACATGCTTTTGCCCAGGTATCAGTAATCCCACCATCTACTTCAATTTGAATATTACGATTGCCAATCATTTTCTTCACATTTTTTATTTTTTCAATCGTTTGTGGTAAAAACGTTTGCCCTGGCTCACCAGGATTAATTGACATCACCAGAACATAATCTACTTCATTCAATAGATACTTAATTTCGGTTTCTGAAGTGCCCGGCGCAAGTGCCACACCGGCCTTTTTACCAGCCTTTTTTATTTTTTGTAAAACATAATGAATTTGTGGTGTCGATTCAAAATGTACGCAAATCATTTCGGCGCCCGTATTGATAATGTCTTCAATATGTCTTAATGGATCTGCAATCATCGTATGAATATCAAAAGTCAGATTGCTGTAGTCTTTCATTGCTTTTACTTGATTAGGACCAAATGCAATGTTGCTGACAAAGTTGCCGTCCATCACATCCACATGTAAAAGTTTAATGTTTTCCTTTTCTATCCGATCAATTTCGCGTTGCAAATTCAAAATATCAGCACCAAAAATTGACGGTAAAATTTCTGCCATATTTCAATCTCCTTTAATTAAAAGATAGTTTTCAGCCAGTAAATCAATAAGTTCCACGGTTCAGATAAAGTCAAATCAGAAGACAAACTTGATACTTTAACGCCACCAGCCTTGATCATTTGTGTGGCACCAGGAGCAACCCAAGCTTCAAGATACAGCGTAATTGCACAAAAGATTGTTCCGATTAAGACAGTTCTAAACAGGTTACCCTTTGTAACCAGTGAGCCAGCAACTGAAATATAGATAATTGACATTAATAGTCCCACTGGGAAGAGCTTAATATTAGGCAAAAATAGTGCACATAGAATTACCAGTGGAATTGTAATTACAGTCGCTGTTTCAGTAGTGGGATCACCAAGTCCTAAGGCAATATCCATCCCGATATGTAAGTCAGCTTTTTCACCCAATTGCTTAGACATCGTTGTCCGCGCTGCTTTACCAACTGGAGAAATTCCTTCCATTAAGACACTAACCATCTTCGGCATCAGCACCATTACACTGGCAATCCCGATTGCCATGTTAACCGTATTAGCTAAACCTTGATGTGTTAATACAGCTAGCAATAGTCCTACAATCGTACCAATAATTGATGAATCACCAAAAATACCTAAATGCTTGTTGGCATCCTTTAAACTAAAATCAATTTTATTTAATCCAGGAATAATATCGATTAACTTATTTAGTAGCCAAGAGAACGGAATTACCCATGCAGTATAAATAATTGTCGTACAGGTCGTGCCTTCTAGGCCAAAGTAGTCTTCCCATTTTTTAGCTAACTTATCACCAATAAACAAAGCTGCAATTGACATTAAAACTGTAACTACAAGGCCAAGCCAAAAGTTGTTAAACAAAACATATGCCAAAGCACCCGGAATCAAGAAATGCATATAATTCCAAATATCGACATTCATTGTCTTAGTTAAGCCAGTTCTAACAAGTACAATATTGATTAAAATTCCTAACAAAATAGCCAAGCCAGCAAACGGGGCCACCCACGAGGCAGCACCAATAGCAGGCCAGCCAATATCAGTAATGGTATATCCAGAACCTAACTTAGAATAATAATCAACAGCTGGCTTCAATGATGATGTCAATAGATTAACTACTAAAGATAACCCCATAAAGCCAATACCAACAGTTAGGCCGGACTTAATAGCTTCACCAATTTTCATTCGAAAGATTAATCCCAAAATGAAAATAATTATCGGCAGTAATGCAGTTGCACCAATGTTTATAATTGTTCTGAAAATCTCTGCTAATTGTTCCATTTTTTCACCCTCTTAATATAGTTTTTTCATACTTATTAGTTAGACAATTCCAATAGTTTTTCGCCTATCTTTTGCTTTAACTTATCGGTCCCAATGCCAGTAATAAATGCAGTTACGTTCATCAATGGTGAGTCAATTTCGCCGCGATAATTATTCGTCGTAAAGACAATATCTGCGTTTTTACTCATCCTTAACATCTCTGTCATACTGCATTTAGAAATACTGTAGTTCGTTATTCCGTATTCTTTACAGACGTCTTCAATTTCATTGGCCGCAATGGTTGAGGTCGCAATCCCGCTTCCACAAGCTACCAAGATATTTAATTTTTTCATGGTTTTCACTTCGTTTCTTCTTGTCTAATAACCTTTACTACCTCTGACTTCGTTTTAGCTGCACTGATTTTTTTGACAAAACTTTCTTGTTGAATTAAAGAAATTATTTCTTTTAGAAGATCCAAATGAGCGCTATTCGCATTCATCCCTAACAAAAACAATAACTTTACGTCTAGTTCCGCATTTGCATCATCCATTTGTCTGACTTTGATTGGATGATTAAGTGTTATTACAGCCACAAACGGCTTTTGAATATATTTAGGATCGCCATGCGGAATTGCCACCGCATAGTTGTTAAGCTTTAACCCCGTAGGATAATTATTTTCTCTTGATACTAGGTAATCAAAAAATCCAGGCAGTACAAAATTGTGTTTTTCCAAATCATTGGCAACAAACTGAAATAGTTCCTGCACATTGGCGACATCTAATCCCAGATAAATTGTTTTTTCGTCTACATACTCACTAAAGTTCAAGCTTTACTCATCTACTTTCTCAAAAAATGTTTCTAAAATTTGTTTAACTTCTTCTTGTGAATTTGAATAACTAAGTCGTTTAATTAACTCTTTATCTTCTGAAAGTTGCTTGACTTTAAACAAAAGGTTTAAGTGTTTTGTTTTATTAGGAGTAGTTAATAAAGCAATCAAATGGATGTTGCGATTAGCATATTTAATTGGATACTTTGAAACTAAAATACTTAAACCTAGCTTTTGCTTAATATCACTCGGATTAAGATGCAAGAGAGCTATTTTATTGCCAATCAATATATATTCAGGTTGACTCTGATATTCAGCTTCCAGCTTTGGTAAAAATGTCGCTGTGATAATTTCTTGCTCAAGTAGAGGCTGAGAAACCAGCTGCATAATTGTTTGCCATGATTGTTTTCCTTCCAAATAAACAATTGCAGGCTTCACTGCAGTAGCGCCGCTATTTAACTTACTCTTCGGGGTAGCTAATAATTGCTTAATGCCCCGTTTTAATCCTTGAGCATCACTGACTTTTGAATATTTTTGAACCACATTAATTATTTGTTCATAGTTAATATCGCGATAGTTCAAGTTAAACAATTCCTTAAATACAGCGTTTCTTAAGCTTTGAATATTATCGGCATCCATCAAGTTTTTAATCACAAAGACCTTCTTGCTAGATTCAACCGGCACTGTTGAAAAGACAATGTCATGAGGTAGAATAAAATTCTTATATTCTCTCACTGTGCAAGCCGGATAAAAACTAAATTCAGGGAAAGTCTTTTCTAAAGTAGCCTGCAAAATTTTAGAAGCAGAAATGCCATTGGGACAGATAGTGATTGCTGTCATAATCTTGTTATTCGTTGTATTCAGATTATTTTCTACTAAGTGCCCGCCAACGAATAAAGTGATATAGGCTATCTCCTCGTTCGCAATTTCGTGGCCAAAAAATTGGTTAATTGGTGTTACCGATTGTCTAACAATTTCATGTAAAGACGAATACTTTTCAATGATTTCTTTGTATAACGGATTGTAAGTTGGAAAACCATACTTTATCCGGAAATATGCAGGCCTAAAGTGATTAAACAGTTTTTGGATTAATTCGTCCTTATTTGGTAATACAATAAATGAATTTTGCTCAAAACTATAAATAAACTGCCACAGAGTATTTTTTAACTCTGGACTGACATATGAATCTGTAGAACTTATTTGGTCACTAACATTTGAGCTCAAAATGCATAGTGCAATAAAGTGCAGCTCATATTTAGGGATATTTGAAAATACAGTTTTATTATTTATCAAGAATTGATATTCATCTGTCTGTTCAATGTCTTTATCTTTACCAATCTGAGCGTTCTTAATTGTTTTGCCTCTTTTTATTCTTTTTAAAATCAAAGACAGATAAAATGTTAAGGAAATAAAATTCTCATCTGTGTAGCGTTTATTCAGAGCTTGCTCGATTTCTGACACGTCTTGTTGAACCTGACTTAAATTTTCAAAATTAATAAAACTTGTCACTGCATCGCTTTTGAATTTAAACGTTGTACAAATTTGGTTAACAGCTTGCTGCAATCTAATTCGCTTTGTCCATTCATTGCCTGCAATAAAATAGCCCAATTTTCTAGTGTTTTTAATATTAAGATTTACAGTTTGTAATTCTTTGCGTAACGAATTAATATCCGTTAGTACAGTGTTTTTACTTACTTTCAAATTAATAATTAAATCAATCAGTGAAACTGGACTATCTCTACCTAAAATCAAAGTGATAATGATATTGCGTCGTTCTTCTGGACTAAAATAGATGTCCTTCTTATCGTCATTTAAGAAATAAGAAGCTGTTTCTTTATCCACGTAATATTTTTGTTTACTACGCCGAATTTTCGGTAACTTCTTCAATACCAATTCTTCGTTTATTTTGGCAATTCGATATTCAACCTGACCTTTTGTTAAAGCAAAATCCTTTTGCAAACTTTGAGAAGTAATACTTCCTTCCTGAATAATTCTTAATAAAATATTCTTGTCCTTTGTATTCAAATCCTTTCTCACCTCCATTCATTTCCAATTATAAGCGTTTACAATGTTTACAAAACAAGCTTTAAGCCCAATTTAGCATACCGAGTTTTAATAAACTGTACCCAAAATTCACAAGCACAATTAGTTATTTTTAGAGAGCAAAAAAAGACCACCAGCAAATTTTCTAAAATAATTTAGAAAAGATGTGATGATCTTTTGGGTTATATTAACTTAGCTTAACTAGGCTTCAATATCATGACTAGGTGTTCTGGCACCAAAATTAAAGGCAATAATAATGCCGATAATTGTCAAGACTAATGTAAAGTACAAACCATAATGTACACCATTAGTAAAGGCAGCGGCATGACTACTACCTTGATAAGCAGCTTGTCCTAAACTTAAGAAGCTAGTTGACAGCGCTGTTGCCAAGGCACCGACAATCTGTTGCATTGTGTTCAAAATGGTACTACCATCAGCTGATTCTGGTCCTTGCAATGCGTTCAAAGCATGAGTTTGTGCAGGTGACATTGCTAACGGACAACCAATCATCAGGACAATGTGGGCAGCAACTACGTATGCTAGTGATGACTTGTCATTTGAGAAAATCAACATTACGATTCCGATTAATGCAATGATGAAACCAGCAACTGCAGGTTTCTTAGCACCAAACGAATCATACAACCGTCCAGCAAATGCTGATACAACTGCGTTGATAATGCCTCCTGGAAGCATGATCATTCCAGTTAATGCAACTGGCAGTGATAGACCTCGTTGCAAGTATTGTGGTAAGAGGTACATTGCTGACAAGATAATGGCAAAATCAAGCATGACGCTGATTGCACCAAGGGCAAAGGCCCGTTTATTAAATACGTGTAAATTCAAAACTGGTACTGTTAAGTTTAGTTGTCTTCTGGCATACAAAACCAAAACAACGATTCCAACTACCAATAATCCTAAAACAATTGGTGAGCTCCAGCCTAAACCACTTGCCAGGCTAACACCCATTACTAAGGCAGAAAAGCCAACAACTGATTCAATTACTGATAAAAGATCAACGTGGGGCTTGGTAATTTGACCCACGTTTTTCAAAGCAAAAATTGCTAAAACTAAAGCAATTACTAAGAACGGAACAAATAACCAGAAAACAAAGTTCCAAGTAAATGCACCTAAAATAATTCCCGTTAAAGTTGGGCCGATGGCTGGTGCCAGCATGATAACTAATGCACACACACCCATGGCTGCACCTAACTTTTGCGGTGGGAAAATTAACATTGCCACAGTAAACATTAGTGGCAATATCAAACCGGTACCGAGTCCCTGAATCATTCTACCTGTTAGTAAAATTGCAAAGCTCTGCGCTGTTGCAGAAACTATCGCACCAATAATAAAAGCTACTAGACCGAAAATAACAATCTGTCTAGTTGTAAACCATTTAGTTAAAATACTAGAAAAAGGTAAAATAATCCCAATTACTAGCATGTATCCTGTAACTAAGAGTTGTACTTGACTCGCGCCAACGCTGAATGCCTGCATTAATTGTGGCAAAGCAATATTGAGTGATGTTTCAGATAACATCCCCACAAATGCCCCAATTAACATGCTTGACATTACAAGCCATGGCCTGTGGACTTTAACAATTGCGTCCATTTTCTTCATTAAAAAACTCCTCCTAATTTCGCTCTAGCGGAGAGCGACTTATTTAGATTACCAAAAGAAAAATTTTGATGTAAGTTTGTTAGCACTTTCAATTTTAAAAAGTTGGTTTAAACTATTATTTAAGGAGAACTTTTAATGACAAAAACAGAAAATTACAACTTAATCTTGCAGCAAGCACAAAGCCTGCTAGAAAATGAACATGACTTAATTGCCAACATGAGTAACATTAGTGCCCTATTGTTTAGTAGTCTGCCCCATGTTAGTTATGCCGGCTTTTATCGCTATCAAAATGATGAATTAATATTGGGGCCATTCCAAGGTCCAGTTGCTTGCATGCACATTGCTCTGGGCAAGGGCGTTTGTGGCACAGCAGCTGCAACTCGGCAAACGCAAATTGTGCCTAATGTCCACAATTTTTCGGGGCATATTGCCTGCGACGCCGCGACTAATTCCGAAATTGTCGTCCCAATGATTAAAAATGACCAATTAATTGCCGTCTTAGATTTAGATAGCAATGATTTCTCAACTTTTGACGAAGTTGACGCGAAGTTTTTAGAAAAGATTGCGGAATTAGTAATGAAGTGAAATTTCTCAATATTAAATAAAATATCCTTGTAGAAGTAACTCTTACAAGGATATTTTGTTATTTAAAAATTATTATTAGCAATGTTATAAATGAAGCCAAAAGGGAGTACATTACCAAGTAAAGCCATGCTTTTTTTACAGACATTCCCTTATCAAGTAATCTGTAATGAAGTTGTTTACGATCACCAATATAGATTGGTTGTTTGTCCTTTATTCTAGAAAAAATGACAAAAATATTATCAAATATTGGCAATGACAAGCAAACAATTGGAACCAATATGGTTGAAATTGAAGCTTGCTTCAGCATTCCATCTAAAGATATAACTGCAAGTATATAACCTAAAAATGATGAACCACAATCACCCATAAATATAGAAGCCGGATATTTATTGTATATAAAATATCCTAAACAACATCCAGCAAGCGCCATACAGTAATATGAATCCAGATAAAAACCTTTGATCATTAAAATAATAAAAAATGTAATCGCCGAAATAAAAACTATTGTTGCAGCTAGACCATCTATTCCATCACTAAAGTTTATTACAGTCATAATTCCAAATATCCAAATAATAGTTAAAAAGAAACTAACAATTGGACTAAAACTAATTCTAAGCCTGCTAAAAGGCAAAACTATTGAATGAATACCTATACCACTTAAATAAGTTAATCCAGCAACTAAAAGTTGAAGACTACCTTTTTTAAAAGCAGATAAATCTTGGCATTTTGTTTTTTTATAATCATCATATAAGCCTATCAAGAGAATTATACCAGATAATAAAACCAAATTAATATTTTTAGTACTATGAGAAACCATCAATACAGAAATACTAAATGAAGTATAAATATTTACCCCTGCAAGTAGAGGTGTCGGATTTTCATGCTTTTTTCTACCTATTGGGAAATCAAAGAAATTTAATTTTTTAGCTATAATTATGGAAACTGGAATTGTCAGAACTACAACAAAGAAAGACAAAATAAAAATATTCAAGTAAGTCAATTTATTGTTCCTTCATTATTTGATAATAATTTTTATAAAGAAGTATAACAAAAATTTTTCAAGAATCTTTTTATTGTTACAAATACGAACGTGCAAATATGAACTTCATTTTTGAGCTTTAATCATATATTGTATAATACATTTATTAGTGAACTATTTAATTTGGAGAAACTTATGACTATTGGCAAATTACTTAAAAAATATCGTACACAACAACATAAGACACAGGAAAAATGGGTTGGCAACATTATTAGTCGTTCATATTACACAAGAATTGAAAAGGATCTTCATCATCTTTCTGCGGAAGACCTAATAAAATTACTTCACTACAATAATATTTCTGTCATAAATTTTTTTAGTGAATTGGATGAAAGTGACCAACAAATCTATAACCAAGAACAAATATTTAATGAGCTTATCAATAATGCATATTACTCAAATTCCAAAAAAAATTAGAAAAAATAAAACTGGATATCAAAAAAAGTAATATCACTAATAAAGATAGACAAATTGCAATTACTGAAGCTTCCATTGCTTTATTAGATAACGACTTAAGCAGCTTAAATGGTCATACAAAGCAATTTATAAAAAATTTGTTATTAGATTTAAGTGTTTTAGACAAAAAATACATAAAATTATATCGTAATTTTATGTTGCTTTATGATATTGATCAAAATATTATAATTGCGCATAAACTAATTAAGCAGTTTAAAAATAATAAAGATATCGAAATTAAAAAATCACTTTTAGTTGTTATTGCAAATATTCTTTTTCTATGTATTCAAAATAACAAATATAATGAGACAGATTTTTTTGTAAAATCTGCAGAAATAATTCCAACAAGTCCTGAAGTTTTCTTCTACAAAAATTGTATTTCCCTACTTAAAAATATGATTGCTTATCACTATCAGCCACAAAATTGTTTTTTAGAAAATTGTCATTGGCTTATTAAAATAATCGAAATTAATGGTATGCCTGAATACAGCAATGAGCTATCTAAATTTTTTAATCAAAACATTTAAACTCTATATAAAACTAAAATCCCATGTCATTACGACAGAGGATTTTTATGACGCCTAAAGTAACCAACTTTAGGACTTATGAGGTTTAAACCCATTAAAAGTTTCTTCATCATTTTTATACGATGGAATAAGAAAAGATGTATTAGATATTTTAAATCAATGATATGATACAAAAACGAATGAAATTAAAAAGATTGAAGAACTAAGTCCTTCAATCTTTTTTGTTACTTTACGAGTAACAGCATATAAATTACGCCAATAAGAATTATTCTAATAATGTGGTGGCTAAGGTGAAATGATCCATTTAAATAGCCGTTAAGCATAGCTGCTAGCACAATGATGATGCAAGCAATTAAAGTTATAATCATGAATGTTTTGTAGCTCACTATAAAGTACGTAAATACCATTAATCCTGCTACTACCATTCCAATATCTAAAGCCAACTGCAACCCCGTTGGCTTTTGCTTAATAACATTCATAATTCCTGCTACTGCTGTTAAAAGCATAAACAGAAATAACATAACGATGCCAACTTCATGTATCATTTTATGTCTCATTTTTCTCCAAAAACACGTCAATTTCAATTTAACAAGATAAATTTTAGCAAATTAACAATTTAAATCAATGACTTTAGTGATTTTTATATGGTCTTGTCAATTCGTGTTTTGCAGAATACTCACTAACCTTAATAATTTTGTTACCCTTAAATTCAATTAGTGAAACACCATCAAAGGCATACTCTTTTTCGTCTTTAGCATGGAAGAACCACGTCACAACGAATTTATTTTTATTTGTGATTTCAATGTCGTCAATGCGCCATTCCAAGACGGTCTGCTTAGGCAAGCTGGCAGCTAACCAAACGATCAACTCATGTAGACCCTGATATGTGGCACCATAACATTCACGATAAAATATTTCTGGACTAAACCATTCTGGTACCTGAGTAAAATCTCGTTTAACCCAAGAAGCAAAGTAATCTTTAATAATTTTTGTTCTTTGTAAATCTGCTTCTGTCATTATTTCTCACCCAATCTCCGTTCACAGAATTTTACAATTTCCACAATTACAATCATGCAAACACCGGCTAGTAAAACAATCAGCCACTGCACACCATTTAATTCAGTTACATCAAAGAACTTGGTCATAAATGGTAGTTCTACTGCTGCCATTACTACGGCAGAGATTAATATTGCCCAGTTAAACCACTTATTAGCAAATGTTTGCTTAGTAAAGATTGACCGGTGAATGTACTTGGAGTTAAAGGCATGGAACAATTGGATTAGTCCCAGGGTCAAAAAGGCCATCGTTAATGCATCCCCGTGCTGCAAACTGCTATTACCAAGATGCGGGCCAAAGTTAAGTCCTAATTGGTAAGTTGTCAGCACCAGAATTCCTTCTAAAATACCCTGATAAATAATGGAGCTGGCTACCCCGCCACTAAAGAACGTCGATCTTTTACCCCGCGGGCGCCTGTTCATAATGCCTTTTTCAACTGGTTCAAGTCCCAATGCAATTGCTGGCAGCGTGTCAGTTACCAGATTAATCCACAATAATTGCACAGGAGCTAAAATATCCCAGCCTAGCATCGTCATCATAAAGACGGTTAAGACTTCGCCGACATTACAACTCATGAGGTACAAAATTGCCTTCTGAATATTGCTAAAGACTTTCCGCCCCTGCTTGACCGCTTCAACGATTGTGGCAAAGTTATCATCAGCCAGAATCATGTCACTGGCACCCTTAGAAACTTCTGTACCAGTAATCCCCATGCCAATCCCAATATCGGCTTGCTTCAGACTTGGGGCATCGTTTACACCGTCACCGGTCATCGCCACGATTTTTCCTTGTGACTGCCAAGCCTTAACAATCCGCACCTTATGTTCAGGTGAAACTCGAGCATAAACACTGTAATCGCCAACATGTTCGTGCAAGTAATCATCGCTTAACTCATCAAGTTGAGCTCCCGTAATCACTTGTTGGTCTTGGCCTGGCTTAATGATACCAAGCCGCTGGGCGATTGCTTGTGCAGTTACTTGGAAGTCACCCGTAATCATAATCGTCCGAATACCAGCCTGCTTAGCTTCCTTGATTGCTGCCTTAGCTTCCGGTCTCTCAGGGTCAATCATCCCAACTAAACCGGCAAAAACAAGTTCTTGTTCAACATTATCTGTTGATGGCTCATCATATGGCTGTGCAACTTCTTTATAAGCTAATCCAAGCACGCGCAAGGCTTGTTCAGCCATTGTCTGATTGGCAGCTAAAATGGCTTGTTTTTGAGTAGCAGTAATGGGGACAACTTGCCCGTTTTCTTCAATTTTAGTTACCCGTTTTAGCAGTTGGTCCGGTGCACCCTTGACGGCCACTAAGAAATGATCGCTATCTTGATTAACAGTACTCATCAGCTTCCGTTCAGAATCAAATGGCACTTCTTGAACGCGGCGATGTTGTGTTAATAACTCCTGGACATCGATTTGGTGGTCAAGTGCATACTGCACTAACGCTGTTTCTGTCGGATCGCCCAACAGCTTCTGTTCATCTGACATTTTAGTATCATTTGCCAGCAGCATTGCCAGTAAGGCAGGATTATTGGCGGTAATCGCTTGTTTAGCCTGATGAGTTTGTCCAGCATAATAAACGCGTTCAACTGTCATTTTGTTCTGCGTTAGCGTTCCCGTTTTATCAGAACAAATCACGTCAGTGGCACCCAAAGTCTCAACTGCGGGCAATTTACGCACAATTGACTTGTGCTTAGCCATCACTTGCGTGCCCAATGCCAAAATAATGGTAACAATCGCTGGCAATCCTTCTGGAATCGCCGCTACTGCTAACGACACAGCCACAAGGAACATGTCAATCGCCAACTTATTGGTTGGCTCTGTGCCTTGCTTAGTGAAAAAGCCAACCGCAAACACAATAGCGCAGATGACCAAAATCATAATCGTTAATGTTTTGCCCAGCTGGTTCAAATTTTGTTTTAGCGGCGTGTCGGTTTCATCAGTGTTATTGAGCAGTGTCGCAATTTTACCGACCTCGGTATTCATCCCCGTTTGGGTAACAATTCCCTCAGCACGACCGTAAGTGACATTCGTATTAGCAAAAGCCATGTTGTCTTGATCTGCCAATGCAACTTGCGCTTCTTCCAGTTGCCCTTCTTGCTTATCAACGGGTACCGACTCACCAGTTAAAGCTGACTCCTCCACCTTTAAGCTGTTAACACTTGTTAAGCGCAAATCAGCGGGTACAACGTCGCCGGCCTCCAGCAGAACTACATCGCCGGGGACCAATTCAGTGCTAGGAATTTCTTCAACTTGACCATTACGCCGAACATGCGCACTTGGCGTGGCCATCTTTTTCAACGCGTTAATTGCTTCTTCTGAACGTGCCTCTTGAACAACACCCAAAATCGCATTTAATAAAACGACAATCATGATAATCGCCGCATCAGTCCACTCTTGAGCGACAAATCCCGATAATAGCGCCGCAATAATCAAGACAATAATCATAAAATCCTTGAATTGAGCTAAAAAACGCTGCCAGAGACTGACCTTCTTTTTACCGGCTAGACTGTTAGCACCATATTTTTCTCGGCGCTGCTTTACCTGACTTGCAGTCAATCCTTGAGAAAGCGATGTGTCTAACTCATGCGCTACTTCTTGGACCAGTTGTCTGTAATAATCTTGGGCCATTGTTACCTCCTAATAAAAAAGAGACTTATATGCATACCGCACACAAGTCTCACTAATTAAGATAAGTCCAGAAAGTTTTTTCTTTCGGCTGTTGGGCTTATCGCAAGTAATTGCTGTTACTCCCTTATGATTATGTTCATTATAAATAATTCAGCTTGTTTTAACAAGAAAAATCAATTAAAAACTGGTATTAAATTACAAAAGCCGTAGCTTGTTCACTATGTAAGTCTCATGCTATAATATCTTAGAGTAATAAAAACGATCCTATTGTAGTAGGATCGTCAGCGCTTGTTAGCGGTGGCATTACATTAATTATTTTACAAAATAACCGTTGCGGTGCGAACGCTTAGCGGTTATTTTTGTTTGGTAAAAAATCTTACCAAACTCGCTAGCAAATCAGATAATATCGCCATTTCAATCAGATCAGATAATAAAATATTAATTTGCTTAATAATTATATCGATCATCAAGATTAGTGATATTATTGACCAGCTAGCTCTCAATAAAGTACCCAGCAAGGTACCCGGCTCCTCCTTTCTTTAACACAAATTCTGCTGCATGGCTTGCTTATACCATACGCATCATCTCCCTAAAATCAGGATTTACCACCGCGTTCAAGCTATCTGAATGTTAGTCTTTATTATACAAAAACAGCTCTTATAATACTATCAAATTATCAAATCTGTATTATATTTTTTAAAAAAGCAAAGAACCTAGTTTCAATTGAAACTAGGTTCTTTATAAGTTATGGAGATACTTTTAAGTTATTTACTTCAAGCCGGTCCATTTCCATTCAGTAACTTCTGGCATATCCTTACCATTATCACGAATGTATTGGTGGTGCTTAGCAAGCAGGTTATCCATCTTGTTAACAAAGCCAGCACTCTTATCAGCTAAGCGTGGGACACTTAAGACAGCATCCTTAGCTAAGTGGAAACGATCGAGTTCGTTCACTACCCGCATGTCAAATGGCGTGGTAATGTCGCCTTCTTCTTCGTAGCAGTGAATATGAATGTTGTCACGTTTACGGCCAAACCAGATTGATTGCATCATTGACTTGAAACCGTGCCATGCAAAGATTACAGGAACATCACTTGGGAATAAGCGATCAAATTCTTCATCTGAAATTGCGTCTGGATTATCCTTGGTATTCATCAACTTCATAATGTCAATGATGTTAATGTAACGCATCTTCAAATCTGGGAATTCCTTGTGCAAAATATCAATTGCGGCAAGTGATTCCATTGTTGGCTCAGTTTCTGTTGAAGCAAAGACAACATCAGGTTTAGCATTTTGATCAGTTGAAGCCCAATCGATGTATGACAAACCATGTTGAGCAATTTTAGTTGCTTCATCAATTGAGAACCATTGTGGACGAGGTTGCTTGGAAGTTACCAAAATGTTGATACATTCACGATCACTAAAGGCTTTTTGTGAAATTGCTAATAGTGAGTTCGTGTCTGAAGGCAGATATTCATGAACTAAGTCTGGACGGTTCTTTTCGTACATGTGAGTCAAAATACCTGGGTCTTGGTGTGTATAACCATTGTGATCTTGTTGGAATACAGTTGAAGTAGCAACAAAGTTTAATGATGGGTAATCCTTGCGCCAATATTGTTCCTTAGCCTTACGCAACCACTTCATGTGCTGGGTTAACATTGAGTCAACAACGCGACCAAAGGCTTCGTATGTTGCAAAGAAGCCATGACGACCAGTTAGAACGTAGCCTTCAAGCCAACCTTCATCTTGGTGTTCTGATAATTGGGAGTCAATAATTCGACCACTTGGTGCCAAGTTTTCATCATTTGGATCATGAATTGGCTCTTCCCATTGCCGCTTTTGGTCATCAAGCAACTTGAACATTCTGTTGGATTTAGTTTCATCTGGACCAAAGCCACGGAATGAATCTGGGTTAAGATCAGCAACTTCACTCAAGTATTTTGCCCATTCAGCCATGTCTTGAGCTTCAACTGAACCTGGCTTGTCAAACTTCAAAGCATACTTACGATAGTCAGGCAAAGCCAAACGCTTAGGGTTCTTACCACCATTAGTAATTGGGTTCATGGCCATTCTTTGGTCACCATGAGCCATGTCCTTTTTAACAAGTTCAGTTGGTGCACCATTTTCATCGAATAATTCTTCTGGCTTGTAGCTCTTAAGCCAGTCAACTAGCATATCCTTGTGTTCCATATCATCTTGAGCAACAGGAATTGGAATTTGGTGAGCTCTAAATGAGTTTTCGATTGGGTTACCATCAAGATCAAACTTAGGACCAGTCCAACCCTTTGGTACACGGAAGATAATCATTGGCCAATGTGGCAAAGTTGCATCATTATTTTCACGAGCATGCTTTTGAATTGCTTTGATTTCTTCAATCACAGTATCCATCAACTTAGCCATTTCTTCATGAACTTGCATGTGATCCTTGTAACCATCAAATTCACCGCCATCATAAGCAGAAATAATGTATGGGTGCCAGCCCATACCTTCAAAGTACTTGGTTAGTTCTTCGTCGGTCATTCTGGAAACAATGGTTGGGTTAGAAATCTTGAACCCGTTGATTTGTAAAATTGGTAATACAGCACCGTCTTTTATTGGGTTAATAAACTTGTCGCTAAACCAACTAGTTGCAAGTGGGCCAGTTTCTGACTCACCATCACCAACTTCAACAGCAGCGATTACATCAGGATTATCCAAAATCGCACCAGTACCGTGAGAAATAGAATAACCTAATTCCCCACCTTCGTGTAATGAACCCGGTGTTTCAGGAGCAGCATGTGAAGCTGAACCACCAGGAAAACTGAAGCGCTTGAATAATTTAGCCATTCCTTCTTCATTTTGAGGAATGTTCGGGAAGCGTTCACTGTATGAACCATCAAGGTAGGCATTTGAAACCATTACTTGACCACCGTGACCTGAACCTTCGATATAGAACATATCCAAGTTGTACTTCTTAATTACCCGGTTTAAGTGAGCATAAATGAAGTTTTGTGGTGAAATTGTGCCCCAGTGACCAATTGGCTTTGGCTTAACATCACTAGCCTTCAATTCACGCTTTAATAATGGATTGCTCATTAAGAAAAGCTGTCCAACAGATAAATAATTGGCTGCGCGCCAATATGCATCAACACTCTTTAAAAATTCTTTTGAATCGTAATCAACTGCCATTTTATTTCTCCTTTAGCAATTACTTACTTAATTACTCTTTACACAATATATTATAGCAAGTTTTTCTAAAAGTTCAACCATTTTTAAAATTGGTTCGTTCCAATTTTAAAAATCAGCATTTGAGAATTTAAATCGTTGCTACATCAAGGTTATTAGGGGATTACAATTTTCTTCATCAGTACTTAAATACATAAATACCGATAAATGCTGATAAAAATTCTGACTTTTTAATTAAAATATTTATAATAATCACTAAAGATGATAAATTTATTTTGGAGGAAGTAGAATGACACAGGAGCAACGATTACATGAAATTAGACAAATGCTCGAGCGGCAGAACCATTTAATTACCCGCGACTTAGCTACACACTTTAATATTTCGTTTGATACCGCTAGACGCGACGTGATTCAGTTAGTTTCTACTGGTCAAGCAATCAGAGTTCATGGCGGTCTAATTAGTAATACCGATGATGAAGGCCTGCCGTTTTTAACGCGAAACCAGATTGACTCACCAATTAAAACTAAGATGGCACAGGTGGCGCAACATTTTATCCATTCCAAGCAATGCGACTTTATTGGGCCATCGACTATCCTTAAAAAATTGTGTCAGCTAATCAGCGGTACTAATTTACAAATCGTTACCAATTCCATTGATAATTCACTTGAACTGATGCGGTCTGAGTTTCCGGAAATCTTACTTTTAGGTGGCAAAGTTAATAAGGAACATCGCTTTAATTACTCCGTTTCAGCACTTGATTCATTAAAAAGAATCAGTTTCAATAACGCTTTTGTTGGTACGGCTAATGTTAAAAGCGATGGCATTTACTTGCCTAAGATTAGCGATGCCGAATTAATCAAAGTAGCGACTTCGCGCGCCAAAAGAATTATTGTTGTTGCCGAAAAGCACAAGTTTAACAATTCGAAAGTTGCTCCTTACATGGCTGTTCCTCTGAGCCAGATTGATGTGCTCATTACCGATGAGCCATTGCCTGACCAACTTAAGCAAAATTTTGCGCCGACAACGCGAATTATTTCCGTTCTAAAGAAGTAAACTGATGCATAATTTCCTTCTTTAAACAAAACGTATCCTAACAAAAAGAGCAAGCCTAGGCTTGCTCTTTTGCTATTTATTCAAATTAACAAATGTATTAAAACGCATGTACTGATAATGAACGCGCATCGTTGAAAACTCAAACGGAGTACCATCGTCGAGAAAGAAAATCCCTTCCATTACCCCAACTGGCTCAGTTGGCTTCAACTGCAGCTGCTTTTGGTCATCCGTACTCGAAGGATCAACTGTAATATTTAAAAAGGCCTTGGTAACTACCTTATTCTGAGTATCTTCCAAATAATTAAACAGTGAGTTCTGCAAATGCTGCGGCTTCAGCTCCGGCACAATCTTGATTGGCAGATAACCAGTCTCAATTAAAAACGGCTGGTCATCCATTAGCCGCAACCGCCGAAATTCATACACAAAATCATTTTTGCTTAAAAATAAGTCTTGCCCGATACTTTCGGGAACCTTAATAACGTGAAAATCAAGCAACTTAATTTTCTGCGTTTTACCCGGCACTTTCAAACTATCAGTTAACCCCAAATTAGAGCCCTCATAGCGAAATAAGGACTGATTTTTTAAATAAAGAGGATTAATGAAGGTGCCACTGCCCCGCTTTTTGAAGACAATTCCTTGCTGTGACAATAATTCCATTGCCCGCTTCATTGATGAGCGGCTAACTTGGTAGTGCTCGGCTAAGCTGCGCTCATCGGGCAGCCGCATCCCATCATACTTATTATTTAAAATATTCTGCTTAATATCATGCATCACAGTCCGATAAACAAAATCTGCCATTTACTGCCTCACTAATTTGCTTGTTTAATTGCCTGAATAATCCAATCAGAAAATACTTTTTGATCTACCTTAACGCCAACTTGGGCATTAGCTGGCTTGCCAAAGAAATTGTTAAAGTCCATGATTGATGCCCCATAAGCATGCGGACTTTTGGTATCAACCACAATGTAAGCTGGTTTAAAAGTGTACATCTTAGGATTGAGCAGCATCCCTGCAGCCAGTGCATCATAAATCTCGCGACCGTCAGATTCTGTTTCATCATGGAGATTAGTCAAAATATGGTACAACATGTCGCCAGTCTTACCTAAAACCTTGATTTTTTGTAAAGTCTCTTGCGTGATAAAGGCTTGATGACCCAATTCCAGTGGTGCTACCTTGATTGGCACACCACTGTCAAAAACAATCTGCGCAGCTTCGGGATCTCCTGCAACATTATATTCACTGTATGGTCCCCAGTTGCCGCGGCCAATCGCACCACCCATAATTACTAATTCTTCAATCTTAGCAAGGTCATCTGGATATTGTCTAAAGTAGAGAGCAAAATCCGTCGCTGGACCAATTTGCATTAAAGTTACCTTGGTACTACTTTTGGCAACCACTTCATGAATAGCTGACGCAGCCAAGCCAGGAAGCAATAGTGAGTCGTCAGCTTCAGGAAAATCGTAACCATCCATCCCAGACTTGCCGTGAACACTTGAAGCATCAATCGCTGCCCGTAGCAATGGTCTTGTTGCGCCAGCAACAACTGGTACCTTTGTTTGTAAAAAAGTTTCTAATTTTAACGCATTTTGTAAGGTCTTTTCCAGTGTCACATTGCCCCAAGTTGCCGCAATTAGTTTGACATCTAATTCTTGAGCAAATAGCGCAATTGTAATTGCAACTGCATCATCAATTCCGGGATCTGTACTGATAATCAAAGGTTTTTTTGTCATTAAATTTCCTCTTTTAAAAAGTTTATATGTCAATCATACCAAATCTTAGCCCTAGTTGCTTCTTTAAAAAATAAAAAATGAACTGTTAATAGTCACTTCTATCAACAATTCATCTTGGAATTTTATTTTTCCCGGTCCTCAATCTCACCGTTGCGATGCGCGATAATGACTTCATCACACATGTCAAGGAATAATCCGTGCTCAACAACACCTACAGTGTGATCAAGATAATCAGCAAGACCATGTGGAACTGGTATCCGGTCAAGGTCTAAGTCAATAATATAATTACCATAATGAGTTACAAAGCGCTTGCCATCAGCCATTCGCCATTTAGGATTTAATCCCTCAGCCGCAAAGCGGCGAAAATTTTGTTCACAAGAAATTGGTAAAACTTCGACAGGCAATGCAAAGCCACTCAAATGTTCTACAACTTTTGACTCATCAACAATCCACATTACTTTTTTCGAATTAATGGCAACGTTCTTTTCCAGTGTTAAGGCACCGCCGCCGCCTTTAATGCCATCAAAGTTCGCTGCAAAACGATCGGCGCCATCAATTGTTAAATCAAGCTGGTCAATCTCAGCGAGTTCATTAACTTTAAAGCCCCAACTCTCCATTTGCTTCTTACTTCTACTGGAAGTAGTGGCAATTGCAGCTAACTGCAAGTCTTCTTCTTGCTTGCGTTTACCCAAGGCATCAATTAGAAAAGCTACTGTTGAGCCAGTACCTATTCCCAATTTCATCCCTGACTTAACAAGGCTAGCAGCTTTAATCCCGGCTTTTTTCTTTAATTTATCCTGTTCTTCTTTATCCATCGTTATTACTTTCTATTATTCAATTATCGTCATCTCATAAATCAACTTTATTATAGCAAAGTTTAATGTATTTGAAGCTAAGAATAACATCACTAAAATGGCTACTTTACGCTAGTATCTGCTCAATTGCTTGCGCCACGCCAGCATGCTCACAATCGGCCGTAATCTGATCGGCTGCCTGCTTAACTGCTGGTGTCGCATTGCCCATTGCAACACCAAGACCAGCATACTTAATCATTGAAATATCGTTGGCTTCATCACCAATTGCCATGACATTACCTGCATCTAAGTTTAGATAGTTGCATAACGCGTCAAGACCAGCAGCCTTATCTAAGCCTTTAGCAATCCCTTCATAATAAAACGGCTCGGTTTTAGTTAATGATACCTCGTCCTGAACGCCTTGGAATAACGGACTAGTCATCGCCTTGTTTAAAAGCTCAGGCTCGTCTAAATACATCACTTTATAAATCGGAATGTCGGCCATTTCTTCTTTAGTACGGTAAGAAATTTCCATTTTAACTACGCGTGAATTATAAACAGTATAATGTCCAATATCGCGATTAGCTGTGTAAATTCGCTCAGCGTCAACAGCTTGAAAATGAAGGTGCAACTGGCGCGCAATCTGCTCCAAACGCAAATAATCATTGTATGGCAAATGACGATCAAAAATCACCTGACCACTAGTAGTCTCAACTACTGCACCATTTAGACTAACAATAAACTGATCATCGCAATCAGCCAAGCCTAATTCGGTTAAGTACTGCTGCGTTCCCGACAGCGAACGTCCTGTGCAAATAACTACTTTGATTCCTTTCTTCTTAGCAGCCTGAATTGCAGCTTTAACCTGCGGCACAATTTGTTTCTTGGCATTGACCAATGTATTGTCAACATCGATTGCTATTAATTTAATCTTTGTCATCTAGACTTAATCTCTTTCTTTTTATTTAAGAATACCGCAGAGTCAGCACCATTCCAAGATAAATTAAGAAGTTTAGTTGCAAGATTTTAATAAACAAAAAAGCCTGAATCGACTGTATGTTCACAGCCTAAATTCAAGCTTTTTATTTTAGCATTAATTATTCTGGATCAATTCCTGGTGCCTGATTAATCTCTGCAGACATCATCCAAATTCGCTTTTCAACCTCTGTATGACAAGTGGTGAACAAGTCATTAGTTGAATAATCGCCTTCTTCGTCGCTGACTTCCAAACCTCTTTGATAGTCTTGCTCTAATTGCCGATAACCAGCAATAATCTTGGCATAACGCTCATCAATTGTTTCGTTCCAGTTTGGTTCTTCGTCCTTGATTTTAGTTGTTTTAGCAATGTCGCTAAGAGTTGAAACTGGTGAACCATCTAAGGTAATTAACCGTTCTGCAACTAAATCTTGTTGATCAGCCAATTCGTCCATTACCTTATCAAGATATGGATGTAACTTCAAAAAGCGCTCACCGCGCATGTACCAATGGTGTTGGTGCACAATCATGTGCAATTGCGTCAAATCCGCTACTAATTGATTTAAAACTTCTTTAGTCTTAGGATATTTCATAATAAAATTCCTCCTATTCAAACACTTTTGGTTACATTTGTATCATACCAAAAACATGCTTATAATACTAAAAACTTGTTTGTGAAAAAAGTAAGACTTTATGCTATTTATAACTAAAAAGCAACTAGTCATAAACTAGTTGTTTTGTTTAAAATTAACTTTTAAGCTTGTGCTGCAGCTTCTTTTTCTTGCTTCAGTAAAACATTGTCATAGTGCTTGATAAATGGATACCAAACTAAGAATGCAACTATCGCACAAACAATTGACAAAACTGCACCTTGCCAACTACCCGTTGCAACCAGTCCACCTAATGCAACTGGTGACGGCCATGGTTGTTGTGCAATAATCTTAGGAACCAAGTGTGTTGCAATTCCTAGATAAGCTACCAAACTTGAAGCCATTGGAGCCACAATAAATGGAATCATTAAGTTAGCATTGTAAACTACTGGCAAACCAAAAATCAATGGTTCATTAATATTGAAGATTGCAGGAACAATTTCTACTTTACCTATTTCCTTTAATTGTGCCGAACGAGCACGTAACAATAACCAAATAGCAACACCTAATGTTGCACCAGAACCACCAATCGTAACAAACGCATTCGTAAATTCACCAGCAAACACGTGATAAGCACCACCATGTTGGTTGGCCTGCAAGTTAGCCAATACAATTGGCGTATAGAAGGAACTGATAATTGTTGCACCATGAATTCCAAACCACCATAAGAAGTGAATTAAGAATATGATAACTAAGATTCCCCACCAACTATCAGCAATGTTACTAATAAATGAGAATGGGACAAACAGTACCTTAAACAAATCCGTTCCTGCTAAGACCAATGCCATATTAATTGCAGCAACGATAATTGATACACAAGCTGTAGGAATCAAGGCACTAAACGAGTTTGATACCCCAGCTGGTACTGAAGCTGGCATTTTAATTCGCCAATTATGCTTAATTGTGTAACGATAAATCTGAACAGTTAGCCACGCAATTACTAAACCAATAAAGATACCAACGGCACCAATCCGGTAAACACCGGCAGTTTCTGAAGCTTGGTAACCACCTGCTAGCATCTTATCTTTAGTAAACATGGTAACAAATTGAACTGTACCATTTTTCCAGATTAATTCTGGTACGGTGATAAAGAATGCCATTAAGAACATCATTAAGCCGTTAACTGGGATCAAATTAATGTGTTCCTCATCGCGGTATATCTTGGTATAGGAATAAGCAAACGTCCCTGAAAAGACTAATGCCAAAATTCCCATAGTAGCGTTATAAACAGCTTGATATAAATTGTCAAAACGACCAATCGTACTATTATAAAAGCTTGTAAATCCTGGGTTTCTAACTACATCAGGTAAAACTGTCAAAATCAGGAAAAACGCTCCAACAATAGTAAACGAAATTACACTGTAGCCAGCATCCATGATCGCACGAACAAATCTAGTAGCCGCAAACTTACCGATTAATACAGATATTCGGTCTTTCAACGGCTTTTTCTCTTCTTCAGCCATAAAGTTTTCCTCCTAACAGTAAAGCCTTATCTGGCCTTAATTATTCTTTTTAAATGTTGCAATTACCTTGGCATAGCGATCTTTTCCCTTAACGATATTTTTAATTCGTACTTCACAACAACAAGCAAGAACTATCCCAACTAATAAAATGGTAAGAATTAGTACCTTACTGCTTTGATCAGAAACAAACGGGAAAAAATACTTTCCTATTGGAAACTCTAACAAAACAATCAGCAAGACATTTACAATGATTTGAATCCAAAAATAGACTCTGGTTATCGGCACATCTAAGTCATGATTATGCATTTTACTTAGCTGTTCAATAGCCGCTATCGCCACAAAAATTGTCATTATTGCGGCAGTAATAATTCCAACTATCTTTTTATATGGTAATGAAAAAATTAGCCAAAATATGTTTGTAAACAAATACGCAGTGACTGAATATCTCAACATTAGATACCGACTAAAATAAAGATATTTCAAATTATCTTCATATTTTTTACGAGCTATTTCATCCTTTTCATTGGCCATCCTATCTAATACCTCTAACCGTTAATCAAGTCTTCGGCTTGCTTAAGGACTTTTTCACCATTCATCATGCCATAAGCTTGCATATCAATTACAGCAACAGGAACATCCTTACCATCTTTGCCCTTGCCTTTAACCTTGCCTTTCATATCGTCTTCCATATAACGAACTTGCGGCCCTAACAATAAGCAATCAATGGTTTCTTGGTCTAAATGCTGAGGTGCTTCTGATGCTGGACATGCAAAAATCTTTGCATCGATGCCTTGCTTTTTTGCTGCTTCCTGCATCTTAGTTACCAACAATGATGTACTCATTCCTGCTGCACAATTCAGCATAATAGTTTGTTCTGCCATAATATTTCCTCCTAAAATGTATCCTATAGATATTGTTCTATGCAATATATTATAAAGCGTTTTCAAAAAAGTGCAAATAAATATTAATTTTTTGTTTATCTTAAAAGTTATTATTGAAAATACAAATTTTTATTATACAATGCTATTTGTAAGCGTTATTAACTGATTAAAATTATTAAGCGAGGTTTCTTATGTATTCAGCAAAAATGCCAGATGACTTTTTATGGGGTGGTGCAGTTGCCGCTCACCAATTAGAAGGTGCTTGGAATGAAGATAATAAAGGCGTGTCAATGGCCGATGTCATGACTGTTGGCTCTGCCACTAAGCCCAGAGAAATAACTGACGGTATTATTCCCGGTAAGAATTATCCTAACCATAGCGCAATTGATTTTTACCATCATTATGATGAAGATATTAAGTTGATGGCTGAAATGGGCTTTAAGGCCTTTAGAACTTCAATTGCTTGGACACGGATTTTCCCTAATGGTGATGATCAGGAACCAAACGAAGCAGGACTGGAATTTTACGACAAATTATTCGACACTTGCCATAAATATGGGGTTGAACCTGTTGTTACCTTGTCCCACTTTGAAATGCCATTCCATTTGGCTAAAAAGTATAACGGCTTTACTAATCGGAAAGTAATCGACTTCTTCTTACGTTTTGCAACAGTTTGCTTCAAACGTTACCAAGATAAAGTTAAGTATTGGATGACTTTTAACGAAATCGATAATCAATCAGACTACGGCAATGACTTTTCAATGGCTACCAATTCAGGCATCTTATTTAAAAAGGGCATGTCAGATCAAGAAAAAGAAGCCGCAATGTTCCAAGCTGCTCATTATGAATTAGTTGCTTCAGCTTTAGCTGTTAATGTTGGGCACAAGATTAATCCTAACCTTCAAATCGGCTGCATGATTAATTACTCACCAGTAAGACCATTGACACCATCTTCTGATGATGTATTATTAGCCGATAAATTTGAACAAAGACGTGACTGGTTCTCAGATGTTCATGCTTTTGGTGAATATCCTAAAGAAGTTGAAGCCTACATTGAACGTCATGGCTATCGTCCTGATATTACTGATGAAGATCGGGTTGTTCTAAAAGAAGGTACAGTTGACTATATTGGCTTTAGCTACTACCAAACCACGACTGTTTCCGCTAAAAAGGTTAAGCCTGACGAACTAAGCGATCTCGCTCAAGCAATTGACGTTAACCCAACACTAGAACGTAGTGACTGGGGCTGGGAAATTGACCCAGAAGGTTTACGAATTGCATTAAACCATTTGACAGACCGCTACCACCTACCATTATTCATTGTTGAAAATGGACTTGGAGCTTATGACAAGGTTGAAGCAGACGGCTCAATCCACGATGACTATCGTGTTAACTACTTACGTAAACACATTTCTGAAATGGAAAAGGCTGTTGCTCTTGACGGTGTAGACTTAATGGGCTACTTACCTTGGGGACCAATTGACTTGGTATCCGCCGGCACTGGTCAAATGGATAAGCGTTATGGCTTTATTTACGTTGACAAAAACGACGCTGGTGAAGGTACTCTGAAGCGGTCACGCAAGGATTCATTCTACTGGTACCAAAAAGTAATTAAGTCAAACGGTCAAGACTTAGATTAATAGTTCTAATAATTCAAAACGAAAAAGGTTTCTACATTATTTATAGAAACCTTTTTTGCGTATATAAAATTACCTTTGCTGACTTAACCTTGTGCTACTTCAGCTTGTTTTAGAGCAACTCGCTCAGAAATTTTAATAAATGGAATGTAAAAGATAGTACATACAGCCAATATAATAATTTGGACTAGCACTACTTTCCAGTCACCCGCACTAGCAATAATCGCGCTTAGGATTGGCGGTGTTGTCCACGGAACAAGCACACTTAATGGCTTAACAAATCCAATTACTGTAGCAAAATAACCAATTAATGAGCCAATAACAGGACTTAGCACAAATGGAATAATCATTGGAATATTGAAAACAATTGGGAAACCAAAGATTATTGGCTCGTTAATTTCAAATATCCCTGGAACAGAAGCTAATTTAACAACATCCTTGTATGGTTGATAATGAGAAACAAGTAAAACTGCAATAATTAATGCAATTGTCAGTCCAGTACCACCCATTTGCGAATAAACAGTTACGAAGTCGGTATTAATAATATGAGTCGGTTGTTTACCGGCAGCTACTGCTGCCATATTTTCATTCATATTTACTAAATTTAATGGATCAAGTAGCGAACCATTAATGACAGTTTGGTGAATACCTAACGTATATAAGAAATTCCCCGTAGAATAAATTAACAAAAAGCCTGGTAATGAAGTATTAACTTGCCGTAATGGTTCTTGAATTAACCGAGAAATTAAAGTTACCAAATCAGTATTAAAGTAGGCAAAAATTGCCGCAATTATCCCGAATAACCCCAAAGTTAACAAAGATGGTAATAAAACTGAAAAGCTTTGTCCAACCGCTGGAGGAACTTGGTCACCTAAATTTATCTTCAATGCTTTAACACTTGATAATTTCATATAAATTTCGGTGGCAATCAGTCCAATAATGATACCAGCAAACATTCCTGTTGTACCAACCTGCGAATATAAAACCGCACCTGTAACACTTACTGCTGCTTTTGCGCCATTAGGAACAACACTAACATTAATTGCTAACATAATAAAAACAGCAGATATTGCAATAGCAGATGCTGAAATTGGATTGTTGAAAGACTTATTTTTAGCTAAAAAATAAGCAATCATCGGTGCAATTAAAATACTAGCTATATTTAAAGTACCATTAGTTAATGCGGTACCAAAAACTTGCAATCTAGCTAAGGTCGCTCCTTTAAAAAGCCAAGTAAAAATAACATTATTAAATAAAACTGCCACCCCAGCTAAAATAAACATTGGCATCAACGTCGCAAATGCATCCCTTAATGAACGCAGATGAACCTGATTACCTACCTTTACAGATATTTCTGTAAACTTATCTAAAAATCTTTGTAATTTTGGATGATTTTGTGTATTCGTTGCATCATTCATTACAAACACCCCCATGAATTAAGATAAATCTTTACCATTTGAATGAATTACTTTGCGCAGCCAATAATAGCTCTTTTTTGGGACCCGCTTCATATCACGCAAATCATGATTAGTGCGGTTAACATAAACAACTCCATAACGTTTATCCATGTCACCTTGGGAACTTAAAATATCAATTAGTCCCCAGCCAAGATAACCAATAACATTTACGCCATCTTTATTAATTGCATCTTGCATAGCCATAATATGCTTACGATGATAATCAATTCGGTAATCATCCTCTATTGGATTTTTACCATCCCATTTTTCACGAACACCGATTCCATTTTCAATTGGAAAAACAGGAAGATGGTATCTATGATAAATTTTGTTCAAGACATCCCTAAATCCCATCGGATCTATTTGCCAGCCCCACTCCGTTGACTTTAGATATGGATTTTCTTTTCTACCAAAATCTAAATACATATTTGGTGCTGTTCCTTCAGGGATTTTACTTGCATCAATTGTGCTTGATGAATAATAGCTAAAACTTAAAAAGTCACTTCTTAAGGCAGAAATTTGCTTAAGTTCTTCTTCTGTGTAGTTGATTTTAAGTTGCTTCTCTTTGACAAACTGTAAAACAGCTGCAGAATACTTACCATAACTAAAAGCATCTAATAAATTGAAGTTTAAAAATTCATCAATTTGATGAGCAGCAAAACTATCCTTAGGACTTGCCGTTGCTGGATAAACTTGGTTATAAGCCAACATGCCACCAACCTGTGCATCAGTTTGTTCATGAATATAATTTGCTACTGCTGCATGACAATACATTACATTATGTGAAATTTGATATAACTCTGTTAACGTCTCTTCACCCTTAAGATAGCCAGCAATTTTAAAAGCTCCTGACGTATGATAAATATTTTGTTCATTAAATGTAATCCAATATTTTACACGATCTGCAAAATGATCAACGACTACTTTGGCATATCTGATAAACGCCGCACAAACTTTCTTATCAATAAAGCCGTTATACTTTTCAGCCAAATGCAGTGGCATATCAAAGTGATATAAGCAAATCATTGGCTTAATATTTCGCTTCAATAAGGCGTCAACAAGCTTGTCATAATATTTCAAGCCTTCCTCGTTAATCTCACCATCACCATCTTTAATTACTCTCGACCAAGAAATTTGAAAACGATACATATTCATTCCCAAATCTTGTAAATAATCAAAGTCTTCAGTAAAATGATGATAATTATCATTAGCAAAATGCCAGTCACTGACATTAGGTCCTGGCTTGCGAATATCATAGACGGATAAGCTCTTACCGCCTTCATTCCAGCCACCTTCAGTTTGCATACTTGAGGTTGAATTACCCCAGAAAAATTCAGTCATATAATCTCTTCTCTCCTAATTAAAAGTAATTGCAATCGCTTTCAATTAAGATAATAATTCCATTTGAATTTAAAGTAAATCTTTGCTAAGACGTAAGTAAAGATTAATGTTTACTTACGGAGAAAAGAGGTTATCATGTCTGTCAAACCAAAATATATTGCGATTGCCAACAATATCGAAAAAGATATCCTAATACACAAATATCAAAATAAATTACCTTATATCCAACAACTAGCCATAATTTACAACACCAGTAAAGTTACAATTGTTAAGGCACTACGATTTCTAAACTATAAGGGGATTGTTAGACCAGTTAAAGGTCACGGAACATATATTTTAACTGAAGAAGAAATTGAAATTTCCAAAAAAGATAACGCTAATGAACACGTTGGCTTTACATCGAGAATTGAAAATACTAAATACTTAACTAGCAATATTATTTCCTTTGCAACAAGAGAACCCACAGCAAAAGAAAAAGCTTTGCTCAAGATCAATCCACATGATCTAGTCTATGATATTATCAGACAACGGTTACTAAACAATTTCCCTGTAAGACTTGAATATACAGTTATGCCACAAAAGATCATTCCAGGAATTACAATTGCCGTACTTAAAGGATCAATCTATAGTTATATTGAAAACAGTCTTCATCTTAAAATTGGTAAAGCCAATCGTACCTTTCGAGCTGACAAGCCCGATGCATACGACAAACTATATTTAGAATGTGGGCCAGATGACCCAGTTTTTGAAGTTGAACAAATATGTTTTTTAAATAATGGAACTCCTTTCGAATTTTCACAGACACGCAACCGTTATGATCAAGGTGAATTAACACTAAATCAGGTATAAAAAAACGATATTACGTTGCCGTAATATCGCAAAATCAATTGTTAATTTCAACATCAGCTAAATAAAAATGCTAAGCCTGAACCAATTAAAGCAAAGCCAAAGACAATTCCTGACCACAAAGCCAGCGGCAAAAATGCCGATGTGCTTTTACCACCATGCACTTTAGCGCCATGATAAGTCTTATACACAGCATACAATTCCCAAACGCCTAACAAAACAATAATAATTTGAGAAATCTTTGCAATCATTGTAAAGCACCCCTTTCTTGTAGCTTTTAGAAATAATTATATTATTGTACAAAAAAAGGCCTACCAAGGCCTCTTTTTGATCAAGATTATTCACTGTCTTTTTCTAACGCATCAGCTTTGTACAACTTTTCATACAAATCTACCATTTCTCCTGCCAAATCTCTAAAAGTAATGGCATTCATCAAATGGTCTTGTGAGTGCACAACTAGCAGAGTAACTTGTGTGTGCTTGCCTTGTGCTTCCTTAGTTAACATATCTGTTTGTGAATTATGCGCCTGAAGTAAGGAATCATCAGCTTCCTTTAACTTCGATCTAGCAGTGTCAATGTCGCCTTTTTTAGCAGCGCGAATTGCTTCAAATGCTAAACTTTTGGCATTACCACCATTAGCAATCAAGCCCATTGCTGCCATTAAAGTTGCTTGTTCCTGGTCTTCTGAGGTTTCTTCTTTAGCAGTATTTTTTTCTTCAGCCATCTTATTAGTCTCCTAAAATGTATTAAATATTAAGTTTTATATTTTAATTATAGCGCTTGCAAAAAATAAGTAAACTGTTCATTAATAGCATATATTATCATTCACAAGCAAGCTATTTAATCCATTATACCCTTTAAGAAGATTGCTAAAGTTTAAATTCTTTATAAAATGTCTTAAGCTATCACTGAACCAATCAGCATTACAATACCGCCAACGATGAATACGATACTAAAGACTAGCTCCATCCAGTAAGAACCTAACAAAAATGGCGAAGTCTCTTTGCTAGCATGAGTTTTATTAAAACCAATATTTTTATGCATTGCAAAAGCTTCCCAAGCACCAGCACAAAGTAACAATACACCTAAAACGATTCCTATCAACATATTATTCATAAATATCGCCTTCAACTTTTATTAAAGATATTTTTATACATACATTATAGGTACATTTATCAAAAAGGCAATATATTTTTGATGAAAATACTATTCTTTTAACAAGCGTTTAGCCAAGGCAAAATTACCCACTGTTGCCGAACCATTACCAGCAATTGCCGGCATTACAATATACTTATCTAAGTCCGGCACACTAACATAACCATTTAACATTTGAGCAAAATCGCGGCGGACTTTTTGCAAAAATGCTTCGCTAGTTACCCCGCCACCAAAGACTACTTTATCTGGTCGTAAAATTAATGTTACTTGCAAAACAGCTTGGGCCACGTAGTAACTCATAATATCCCATACATGATCGGTCAATGGCACATCCTTGCCTTTTTTATTTAAACGTGCTTCAAATGTTGGCCCAGAAACAAGCCCCTCAAGACAATCATGATGATATGGGCATACACCCTTAAATTCTAAATCATCAGGATGGCGCTTAAGTAAAACGTGGCCCATTTCAGGGTGTCCTAAAGAACCAACTAGTTTGCCATCAATAATCGCACCACCGCCAACGCCAGTGCCAATCGTGTAATAAACCAGCGAATCAATGTCTTCATTAGATAATAGCGACATGACATATTCTCCATATGCGGATCCGTTAACATCAGTTGTGAAAAAGATTGGAACATTTATTTGCTTTTTTATGAAGCCGACGAAATCTGTATTCTGCCAGCCCTTTTTGGGAGTGGTTGTAATATAACCATAATTAGCTGCTGTTTGTCGAATTTCAACCGGCCCAAAAGACGCAATACTAATAGCTGCTATGTCAAATTGTTTAAAATAATCGGCTGCCTTTTGCAATGTCTCTTGCGGCGTCGTTGTCGGAAACGAAATTGAATCCTTAACCTGATAATTTTCATTACCTACTGCACAGACAAATTTTGTTCCGCCACCTTCAATTGAGCCAAATAACATTTTTATCTCCTTGATACTTAACATTTTAATAACTTCATTATTTTAACTATTTAAGTTTAACTCAATCAAGTTCAAAAATAAAAGTTACATTCAAAAAATCTCGAAGTTTTACCTTCGAGATTTAGAAAATAAATTTATTGCTCTTTAAAAATCTTCATCATTAGTATCAGGTTTAGCAGCCTGATAGCGATATACACCTACTTTACCTGCATCGACAATTGAATCAACCAGTTCAGATACTGCCATCTGTCCGCGATTAATAAATAATTGTAACAACATTGGAATGTTTACACCGGTGACTATCTCCATTTGTGGATATTTTTGAGTTAACCTAACTAAGGTATTAAATGGCGTGCCACCTTTTAGATCCGTTAAACAAAGAACTGTATCATCTAGCAAACTGATTTTTTCATCAAGCTCTGCCTGCAATTTATCCAATGACTCCCCCATTGCAAATTTAACAGTTTCACAATTCTTTTGTTCACCACAAATCATCTCGGCTGATTTAAGTAACTCTTGAGCAGAATTACCGTGGGTACAAATTAATACTCCGACCATCTTCGCCTCCAATTAGTATGGTAAGGCGCGATAATAACGACGAATATCCATTGGGTGACGATTAATATGCTCAATATGAACATCAATCCGATTATTAATTGCATGGAAAACAAATGGTGACAAGGTACCACGATATTTTTCAGAAATTCCAGGCAAATCATAGTCTTTGGAATCAATAATTGTATAATTGCCACAGATTTGTGGTAAGAATTTTGCAACTCTTTCACTTAAAGGACGTTGTGTATCTTCACCAACATAAACAGTAACTGGAGTATCACGGTCGACGATTTCAAACATCCCGTGGAAAAATTCTGCTGCTTCTACTGCACGAGTTCTAATCCAGTGTTGCTCTTCCCAGTAGCACATCGCATAAGAATATGTGGCACCCCATTGATTACCGGCACCAACAAAGTAATGAATTGCATCATCATGGTGCTTTTCAGCAAAGTCTTTGGCAAATGCATCAGCACCTTCTTGCACATCAGCAATATCTTGAGCAAAGTGCTTGTCCATTTCTTGATAAAATTCATCATAATCTGGAAATTCGCCATTTAGATACATCAAACGGTCGCCAACCATGAAGAATTTCAATTGTTCATTTTCTGGATAAGAAATGCAATAAGTTAACATTGATGCCAACTTTGCCTTTGGATCATCCATAAAACCTAGGACAATTGCACCAACTTCATTTAATTTCTTAACAGCATCAACCATTTCCTTGGTGTTACCAGTAACTGAAGAAATAATTACTAGAGTTTTATCAGTAATTCTCTTGTTACCTGTCACGATATATTCGGCAGCGTTTTGATAAAAAGTTTCTAGAGCTGTCTTTTCCTTCATGTGAATAACGGCTTGCATAGCAGAAGCATAAGTGCCACCTATTCCTAACCAGCAAATATTAGAAATACCTTTTTTATATAATGGATCAATTACTTCATTAATCTGTGGTCTTAATTTTAAAGCACCATTCATACTGTCTACTAATTCTTGTTTGTTAAATTTACGCATTTTTATTCTCTCTTTCATTAATAATTATTTTTACACTAAACTCCAAGTACGCCCCAGACGGTTAGCAATACGCCAATAACAGTTGCCCCTAAAAGTTGCCACAGGACATTGACCTTTTTCTTGTTCAAAACATAAAAGATATATAGAACAACTAACGATAAAAGTCCTGGAAGAATACCATCTAAGATGCTTTGAAGTGACGTAGCTGTTTTACCAGTACCAAATTTAGCTACTACCTTTACAACAACCATATTCTGCGTCATGGCACCGATAACCATAACTCCCAAGATACCTGCCGCATCCTTAAACTTATCCATCAGTCCAGAAGCTTGGATTTTATTTAAGTAGCTAGTACCCATGTTGTAACCAGCCTTTACACCAAAGTATCTAACGATATAAGCTGGAACATTATAGATTAGTAAAAATAGTATTGGCCCTAAAATATTGCCTTTTAAGGACAAGGAAGCTGCAATCCCAATTGCTAATACTCTCAAGGTTCCCAAGAATAAGGAATCGCCAATACCAGATAAAGGCCCCATCAGTGCAGTTTTGATTGCACTGATTGTTGAAACATCAAAATCCTTTTCTTTTGAATTTTCTTCTTCCATTGATGCCACAACACCACCAATAAATGGTACAAATTGTGGCGTACAATTAAAGAATTCCATCTGTCGTTCCAGTGATTCGGCGTATTCCTTTTGATCATCACCATACAATTTCTTCATTAATGGCGCCATCATATAGGCAAAGGCCAAGTGCATTTGACGCTCATAGTTCCAACCAAATTCCATGGTAAGTGAACGCCACATAATCTGTCTTAAATCTTTATTGGTTACCTTTTTTTCATTAGAAGTCATCGTCATCATCAATATCCTCCTCTACAGATCCATTAGCACTAACAGCTGGTTTATTCTTATCGTTATGAAGTTTTACAACAACTATGATTAAGCCGAACAATGCAACCCCTAATACTGGAACCTTTAGATAAGCCGATAATAAAAATCCAAGGAAGAAATATGGCAGTACAGTATCGTTAATAATCATTTGCAACAGAATTGCAAACCCAATAGCGGGCAACATGTTAGCTGCTACTTGAAGGCCATCAATTACATTTTGCGGAATCATTCCTAGCAATGTCTTCATCCCTGCATTACCAACGAAGTACCCTAAGAAACACAATATTCCCCGACGAGTACATTCAATTAAACCAATTCCCCATAATGATGCCGTAATTCCTCCTGGCTTACCTTGCTTAGCATATCTATCACCAATATGTGCAATCGCTGGGAAAATGACACTTGTCAAATTACCAATCGCTAACGAAAGCATGGCAATTGGCATCGCAATTGCGATTGCGGCACCAACACCTTTACCCAAAGAAATCGCAAAGGCAGTTCCTAAAACACCACCAACGATAACATCAGGGGGCAGATAGGCACCAACCGAAATCGCACCCATAAAGACCAATTCCAAGGATGCACCAATGATTATTCCCTGTGTCAAATTTCCTAAAACAAGACCAACTAATGGACCCAAAATGATAGGTCTGTTTAGCATGTTAGACCCAATAACAAAGTCCAGTGGTCCCATAAACCCTATCAGGCCTATTAATAAAGACGTTCCCACATTACTCATGTTTATTTCTCCCATCTACTTTAAAAACGGATTTAAAAACCGCAATGCTTTTCTTTCAGTTTCCGCAGGATTTAAAAAATACTTGGATTGACCAAATTCAAAAGTAAAATATCCTTGATAGCCATAGTAATTAAATACATTGAAGTCTTCTCCGGGATTACGCTCGCCTTCACCCCAGCAGCGATGCCCTACAGGATTACCATCAACAAAATGGCAATGAATTATTTTTTCTCCTAATGATTCAAAATATTGTGCAATAGTCTCATAATTCCTAGCCATGGCACCTAAATCCAAGTTGACGCCAACATTATCTCTACCTACATCTTTTAGATAATGCTTTAAATCAACAATCGAATTCACTAGATGCGATTCATCTGGTTGTAACGCTTCAATGGCAATTTTAACTTCACGATCCTTCGCATAGTCAGCAACCATCTTGAGCATTGCAACTGATCTATCCCAAGCTTCAGCAGGATTTTCATCATAAAAATCCCAGCCAGAGTTAAGAGCAACTAGATGTACATTTAACTCTGCTGCACTATCAATTAGATTTTTAAAATAGCCAAATGAGCCTTTGCGCAATCTCTCGTCCTTGGCCGCTAAGTTATACGGATTAGGATTACTCTGCTGCGGTGTTAAACAAATAATTTGCAAATGATGAGCTGCTACTTTTCTTTTTAATTCCTTAACATCTTGGTGACCATCTTTTTCAATCCAAAAATGTTGCGGACTAGTCCATAATTCAATATTTGTTAACCCATCTTGACTAACTGAGTCTAAAAAATAATCCAACGAAAAGTTGCGATAGTAGTAATTCATCGCTGATAATCGGGTCTTACTAATTTTATTGTTCATAAGTCATGCCTATTCAATATCCTTGAAGAAAACTTTTTTATCATTAGGAACTTGTCTGATTTCAACTTCACAACCCTTCTCAATAAGTTCGTTTAATTTACTTTCATCGTCTGGAGTAAGATTAACTGCCTTACTGATTTGTTTTGTTCCATCAGCCGGCTTAGTGCCACCCAAATTAATTTGTTTTATTTTGGGGTATGCTGTCGCTAACGCATATGCGTCCGCTACTGACTCAACAACAATAAACAATTTATACTTATCCGTAACGCCACTTTGCAGAGCCTTGATAGAGTTCTCAATATTTTTAATTACTAGCTTGACACCCTGTGGTTTAGCTAATTTCATCGCTGTCTTACGAATATCATTATTTGGCACATCATCATTCGCGATCAAAATGCAGTTAACACCTAGCTCTTGTGTCCATGAAAAGGCAACTTGACCATGTAATAACCGATGATCTACTCGCATAAGTCTAATCAAAGTAATTCCTCCCTTAAAATTATTAAATTCGCACTTCAAACATATATAAGCAATTTTCGTGCCAAGTTTCTGTCAAAAAAGCGCAATCATGATTATGATTGCGCTTTTAATAAATTATTTTGTACTTTTTAGATAGAATTTGACACTATTTTATTTGAAAAGTTACTGTCAAAAATCATCATCTTTTGTGTAGTCTAGCTGATTATTTTTAGTCTTAAAAATCAATTCATAAATATACTCAACTTCCACAAGTGGAATCTTAATATTATAAACTTGCTCAAGTAAATGCAAAGCCTTCTTGATATAGTTAAAATTGTCCTGACTATTCTTATCTATCTTAAAATCTATCGGCTCGATTTCTAAAACCTGATTACGAATTATTCTTTCAATCATACAGCTGATATGTACATACAATGCCATAATTGTTTGGTTAGGCAATCTCGTGTCCAGATACTCATCTATTTTCTTGATACACAAGTCAATATTTTTAATTACTTCTTTTGTATCTAGTATTGTTAATGAATTAATTACCCTTTCAATACTGAAGTTTTTCAAAATCAAATCATTAAATCTGTATAAATCATCTACACTCAGGCTATCTTTTAACGTACCTTGCAGCAAACTGATTTTGGAGCCATTAACTAATTGATCTAAGGAAATAAATGGGACACTGCTATATTTAGGATCAATTGTCCCAATCACAACTAAAACATTATATTTTCTTTTAATTGCACTTTCCTGATCCTCAATTTTTAGCCATTCATACGAACATGCCATAATCTTAATATCAACGTCTTTTGGCAAACTTTCCTGAATCATTTCCTTTATCTTATTTGCTGTCCCCACACCAGTTGAGCAACAAACAATAATCACATTTTGCTTAACCATCTTGGGATAAACAATTCGATAATCATTATGAATTACTTTGTCCATCTTCTGTACAATCGTGTCAATTGGCCGACGCTCTTTAACATAACTTGCAACAAACAGTGCCAATTGAGTAGAAACATTATTAAAAATAACCACAGGAAAGTTCAAATCTTTTTTGAGTAATTCTGGAATTTTTTCCAAAGATCCCATGTCTGCCATTAAGATTAAGCCATTAGTTACGTGCCGAACATGAATATAATTCGACACCTTTTGAGCAATATCTTCTGTTTGAATATCTATCGGCATGTCAAAAGCATCCAAAAGCGGTTCACCAGCAATTTTATTAACTGTATCCGCAATACTACTAGCAGTTGAATAGCCATGAGCTAGCAAAATACAATGTATCAAGCCAGAATTTTTCTTACGTTGTACGCCACTAAGATAAATCGTCAGAAAAAGATTATCGATTTCATCAGTATGCAAATTTAGCATTTTACTTACAACGTTAATAACCGTTTGAACAACCTGAGCCGTATAATTACTTTCATTCATTTTAGTAATTATCTCGGTTGCCAGTTGCCCCTCATGTGGTGAAACAGACCAGCAATTCTCTTGTCTAAAATAAAAATAATACGAAATGGCAACAATAAGATTGCCATTAAAGTCATTGCGCAAGTCGTCCTGCAGGTATCCTATTTCACTATTAAGTGATTTTTTAATAAAATCCAAGGGCAATTCGCCAATATCTAAAATATCTTTTTTAAAAACTAAGTAATCACACAAGGCATTAACTTTAGAAAAAGCCTTAATTTGAAAAGAGGAAAAATCCTCCTGCTCATACATAGAAAAAATATTTTCAAAAGTTTGCTTAATATAGTTAATGCTTTGGCGGTTATTTATAAAATCGGTTAATTTACTTTCCGAGTTAATGACAATATCACTCTGCGATTGTGACATCCCCTGCTTATCCAAATTAACCTCAGAAAGCAAAATATCTTGCGGAAGATCTCCGAGTTTAACTTGCACTGTGCCAGCTGAGTCAGCTTCGCCCAAAGCACTAGCCACAGACAATAAAACAGCATTTTTCAGTTGGCCAATGTTACTTTTGAAATCCATGTTCATCAGCGTCGCAAAGACTTGATTATTAATTTGTAAACTTCGCCCAATTTTCTTGGCATGTTGGATATAAAAGTAAATTATCAACGAACGAATTTCGTTGGAAGTCCTTTCTTTCAACGGTGGCATCGTAATCTGAACTGGAATCCGGCGAATAAAAGTCGATAAAAAGCTACTCTGAATATCTTCGGTAGTAGCACAAATTAAGCGCACGTTTACCTGTCTTTTTTCCGCGGCTTCACCTAATGAGGAGACTGTTCCTGTATCAAGATAAGAAAATAATTTTTCCTGGCCCTTAGGATCTAGCCTGTGAACCTCATCCAAAAACAGCATGCCATTATCGGCCTCATCAAACAATCCTTTATGGGCTTCGTCCGCACCGGTGAATGCTCCTTTGGCATAACCAAATAATGTACTGGTCAATAATTCCGGATTATCCGCGTATTCCGCACAGTTAAAACTAACAAATTTTCCTTGTGCGGCAATATATCCCTTCTCTACACAATAATCAAAAAACTTTCGCGCAATGTAGCTTTTACCCGTTCCTGTTTGACCATTAATTAGAATTGGCAACCTCCCAGGATAAGACGCTGCTGCCTTTAGCTTTCTAATCTGGCTATAAAGTGACTGGTCATGACCAATCACACTTTTAAAAGTATCGGAACCAGAAAGGCTCTGCTTCAATTCGGCAATACTTGCATATTCCTGCTTTAATGGCTGATCGCTGTCTTGCCCGACACTAGAGCGATCTACAAAAATCACAGGCCGAGTGTTAATTTTAATAATCTGATTTTCTTTTACCAATTGATTAAGATAATGACTGACCGTATTTCTTTTAACATTTAATTTATTTGCCAAGTCACTAGTTGATAAAAAGTGTCCTTCAGATTGATTATTTTCCTTAATTAAAGATAATATTTTCGCTTTAATATTCATACCACTTGCTCCGTAAATTCATTTCACAATTATGTTAGCGGTTTTACAAAAACTGTTCAAGGCGAAATCGGTTATTTTAATTTAAAATCTGTTATTTATCACTTTATCAGTGGTATTTCAACCCAAACTAAAGTAGAATGTTATGTGATAAAAAAGGAGAGTCTGAATGTCTAAACTTGAAAAACCCGTCGTAATTGGGATTACCGGCGGCTCGGGCAGTGGAAAAACAACGATTGCCCATAAAATTGTTGACCAAATGCAGGAAAATGAACACGTCCTAATCATGACGCAGGATTCATACTACAAGGATAATACCGGTATTCCGATGAGCGAGCGGATGAAAATTAATTATGACCATCCCGATGCGTTCGATATTCCCTTGCTTAAAGCACAAATCAACGACTTACTTAACTACAAGCCAATTGAAATGCCAGTTTATGACTTTAAAGAACACACAAGAAGCAGTGAAACTATTCATATTGAACCTGCTGACATCATCATTCTTGAAGGAATTTTGGTTTTAGGAAGCGAAGAAATTCGGAACTTAATGGACATTAAGGTCTATGTTGATACCGATGACGACATCCGCTTCATCAGACGACTTGAACGCGACATTAATGAACGTGGCCGTTCAATTGACTCCGTAATTAGCCAATACTTAAGCACAGTTAAGCCAATGTATCATCAGTTCATTGAGCCAACCAAGCGTTACGCCGACATCATTGTTCCCGAAGGCGGCGCAAATGATGTTGCGATTGACATGTTAACCACTAAAGTCCACGCAATTTTACGAAAAGAAGTAACCAATTAAAAAGGCCGAGGAAATTATCCTCGACCTTTTTATTTATTTAAAATTATTCTATTTTTGGCTTTAACGCCCGATCAAACAAGTTAGTAATCAGCTTAACTAACACCCCGTCAAATAAAACTGACGAGATGATACTGACAAAGAACATCACAATCTGCACCTTAACCGCAAATTTATACCAGCCATACATTAGATAGCACGGTATAAAAAAGCCAAAGCTAGCAAAAAAGGCACCTGTCAAAACGCTGCGCCAAGAAAATCTTTGGTAGCGAGATTTTTTCGGGAAAAAGCCAATTTCATTCGTTAAGCCCTGCATTAAACCAGAAACCACAGTGGTGACGCCCCACTGGCCGCCACAAGCCATCTCCACGATTGAAGCCAGCAATTCGCCCACTAATCCCGAGCCAGTTGTCGGGACAAAATACATCGCAAGCGGCGCCGCCATTAACCATAACCCCGCAAAAAAGGCGTCGGTTGCCGGAGCGTACCCCGTCGGCAGCAGCAACATTTTAACCAAATTATAGAGCCCATTGGTGCCATAGGTATAAAAGATACCCATCAAAATCCCAATTAAGGCAACTAAAATAATAGCTTTAACATTCCATTTTGATGATCTTGTAAACATGATTGGCCTCGATTTATGCAAGCCGTGGCTTTAGCGTGCGGTCAAACAGATTAGCGATTAATTTAACCAACACCCCATCAAAGACAAGCGCTGAAATCATGTTGGTAATAAACATGACAATCTGGACCGTCATATTAAATTTACCCCAACCATAAAGAATGTATGACGGAATAAAAATTCCTAATCCGGCAAAGAAGGCACCAATCATCACACTCTTCCAAGAAAAGTTTTGATAACGTACGGTTTTCGGGAAAAAGCCGATTTCATTCGTTGCTCCTTGAATCAAACCGGAAATAACCGTTATTGCACCCCATTGACCACCAATTGCCATTTCTACAATTGAGGCTAAAACTTCACCAATTGTACCAGAGCCAATTGTCGGGACAAAGTACATTGCAAGTGGTGCCGCCATTAGCCATAAGCCCGAAAAGACGGTATCCGTTACTGGTGCAAAGCCCGTGGGTACAAGTGCCATTTTAATAATGTTGTAGGCCCAATTAAAGCCGTAAGTATAAATCACTCCCATAATAATTCCAATCAATGCGACCAAAATTACCGACTTAACATTCCATTTTGATGATCTTGTGAACATAAAAAATACTCCTAACTAACTTTTAAGTCAGAAGGAGTACAAATTAAATGCTTGTTCAAACACTTCCCTAACGCAGGCATTGTCCTGTTCAGGTTCCGAGGGTAATTCTCAGCTATTGGCACCCCTAGTGACTAATTTTTAATTAAAAATAGTATACCACAATGATAATGATAGTAAAGCAATCCCCGATTTTCACTAATCATCAAAAAAGAAATTATTATTGATTACTTATTCTTATCATTTTGCTTATTATTTGACTTGCGAACCCATCTAGCAATCATGCCATTTCCTTGGCCCCGCATGATTGCGTTAAAGTTACGGCTAAAGGCAATTAAGAAAACCATGCAGTTAAATGTAAAAATTACCATTGCAACTGTTACGACAACTGTATTTTTACAATATACCAAAATTGGGATTAGCAAAAAAATACTGATTACTTCAACCCAAACGCTATAAATTTGGTGACCAGCGCGATAAACACGAGCGACAAATTCCCGTGCTGCCCAAAATAAGACGAGTAGCCCAATTATGATAATGAACGAATTTAGCTTCATTTTAATTTTGATGACTTTCGAATTTAAACTTAGTCCATGGTCGTAAATATTTTAGTAATGGCAATTCTTCTGGCTTAATCGCAGCAATCTTATTTTTCCGTTCGTCGCTATGTGGTTGAAGTACAACTTGTAATTCATTTTTATAAATACCAAAGCCGTCATTACCAATCAAAATATCGCCAACCTCAAATTGTGTTTGATTATCATGAGCTGGGTTAGCCTCTGCTTTGTGCCACACACGCGGCATGGTTGAGCGAGCAACTAAAGCATTGCTGTCGCCACGCCGAAAATGCTTGTCTTCCAGCAAAATTTTTTGCTCTAATGGACTAATTCCCGGTAACATTTCAACATCAAAAGATAATTCATATCTATCTAACTCACTTAAACGGCGCAGCTCATCCTCACTAGCATAAGAATTACCAATAATCACGTCATCAATTAAGTTAGTCATAAATAACGATTTGGCCTGAACTTCAATTGGTAAGTGACGGTCGGCTTCTCTAGTTGGCAAGCCATCATTTACATCCCAAGGTCCGTGTGTACCACATTGACTGGAAACAAAAGCAGCGGTGTGAATGCCATGCTTCTTAAAGTTTTTGCTACATTCTTCAAAGAAGTTATCTTCAAGCCCACAGCCAACTTGTGGATAAAAGTTGTGGCAGCCATAAATAAATGGTTCATTAGCTTGGTAGCTCAAGACGTTATCCAAGTACCCGGTATTATTGCTCATGTTTAATTCAATAATCATGTGTTCCGGATTAAATGTTAGTTCTGCCTCTGTTCTGCCGTCAAATCCTTCATCAAGTCTAATTGCAGTAGCTCCTATTTCTTTAAAAAATGACAAATCGGTATATGAAATCCCTAATTGCTTAAAGATACTTGGTGAAACATCCAAGGTTGTAGCAAAGCCATGCTTGTTCCCAAACTGAATAATATGTTGAAACTTTTTCTTAGTGGCTGCAACATCCTTAGCTTCCAACATACTCATAAAAATCCGAGTGAAGCCATATTTTTCACCAAGTAGTAAATATTGTTCGTCCTGTTTTTCATCACTGTGATCGGGATAAATTGATAACCCAATGTGGCGCATTGTCATAAAAAATCTCCTTATTTATCAAATTATGCATTAAGCAAAAAACACTTCAACCAAACTAGCTGAAGTGTTTTTAATTATTTTGCTAATTCTTCACTAACTAAGTCAAGCAGCTTACCTGCAGCAAGCGGAGTATACATTGTCCGTGGAATCAACAAGAAGTTAATATGATGGTCTTTAGCCTCATCTTCAACAGCTTGCTTGCGGAAAACGGCTTGTGGTGCCAATAAAACAATGTCATATTGATCAGCACTCAGCTCATCAGCAATGCCTTCCGTTCCTACAGCTTTAACTTCGACATCAATGCCACGTTTTTTACCTTCTTTTACAAGGCCATTAGCAATTAATGACGAACTCATTCCACCACTACATGATAATAAAATCTTCATTAGGTTTCCTCCTAAATTTCAATTATGCTTTTGCTGCTGCCTCAGCTTTCTCTGCGGCAGCAGTTTCAGCTTCAACCTTGACTTGGTGTCTGTCCCACATCTTAAAGAATGGGAAGTAGATTACCATTGAAACAAGAACGTTAACAATAGCAACCACAATTGCCCGCCAGTCATAACCAGTAGCAAAGAATGCTCCGATTGGCCCAGGCAATACCCATGGCACAATTGCCGTGGTCTTATTTAGCAAACCAGTTACGGTTGCTGCCCAAGTAATTACACCATCAGCCATTGGCGCTAAAATAAATGGAGCAGCAAAGTATGGGTTCAACACAATTGGCAGACCAAAGATAATTGGTTCATTAATGTTAAAAATACTTGGTACTAATACAACTGCACCCATTGCCTTACCAGTATCTGATTTGGACAAGAATGCAAGCAAAATACATAAAGCTAAAATTGAACCAGAACCACCAATATAAACAAAGAATTGTAAGAATTGCTCAGTCATAAAGTGTGGTACTGTAGCAGCAGTTGCACCGTGAGTAATTGCGGCCATATTAGCGTTTAAGTGTGCGTACCAGTATGGAACAACTGGAGTTGAAGTAATCGCACCGTGAATCCCAAACATCCAGAACAGTGAGTTGAAGAAGATTGGTACTAATACGGAAATCAGATTATCTTTACCAAACTGTGATAATGGTTGCAGTAAGTTAAGTAATCCTTGGTTAAGATCAAAGTGTAAACCAACTTTGATAAACCAAGCAATAATAATCAAAACAGCTGCCGGAATTAATGATGTAAATGCACTAGAAACTGCTGGTGGCATTGCATCTGGCATCTTAATAACTAAATTCTTTTCTTTGAAGAAATGAATTACCCAAACACAAACACAGGCAGATAACATAGCTGTAAATAGCCCATAAGAGCCAAAGTTAGTCGTTGGGAAAACAGTTCCCGCAGCTAATCCTGTAGTTTTAGCTGCTTGTGGGGTAATTGTTTCGGGTGTAATAGCCAACATCAAATAAACCATTACCGCAATTGTACTACTAGAGTTGCGATCAAGCTTATATGATTTTGCTAAGTGGGCAGCGATTGAATAACAAGAATACAATCCCATTAACCCGATTGAAAATGTTACTGGAATTTGAAATGCGGCCAAGTTTTGCTTAATAAACGGAATTGGCAGTTGCGCAATCAATGTAAAAATAGAACTAGCAATGGAAACAGGAATGATAACCGTCATACCATTGGCAATAGCCTGCATATAACGGTTACCGGCTACTTTAGCCATTCCGTTAGCTATTTTTTCTGAATTAAATTTCATGTGTACCTCCTTCTAAAGTAAATACATTTATTTAAAATTATTTTGTCTTATCTTCAAGCCCAACTAATTTTTTGTTCAAATTAACAATATATTGGGCTAAATCACGAATTAATTCTGCCGCCATCATTTGATCTTCAGCATGTACTAACAAGATACTAAATGGCAGTTTCTTCTGATCTGCTTCAGAGCTAATCACCTTTAAATGCACGTTTTGTGCGGTCTTCAAGCATTCATTTGCTTGTTTAAAATCAGCTTCGCAGTTATCAAAATTCCCTTTGTCAGCATCATCAATTACCTTCATCAGTAATGATCGTGCTTCCCCAGTATTGCTAATCATTTCAAAAGCAATCTGCTCAATTCCATCCATTGGCCTCACCTTCTTTCGTTGTTTATTTCAATTTTACTACTAACTATATATATAAAACAGCACAGCTGTTATTATTATTCACAATATGAGCATCGATTTGTGGATAGCTTTGCATGACTTGCTTAAGTAGTCGCTGCCTAAATTGTGCATTATTAACTACGACTGAACCGGATAACGCTAGCTGCGTTGGTACAGGCTCTTTATAACGATTTAGTAAGCCGATTACTTCAGCAGCCAACGCATCCGCCTGCTCATCAAGTGCTTGCTTAGCCAAAGGGTCAGCTTCAGCCAAGTGGGCAATTTCTTTAGCAAAAGCAGCAATTTGATCACGGGTTAGATCGTAGCATTTCTTCACTAATGCCGGCATCGTAGTTACAGCTGCTAACTGCATTAATAATTGCCCTAAAGAAGTAGTCTGACCCTCGTCATATTTACGCAGTGCGAGTTTAATCGCTGTTATTGCAATTTGATAGCCGCTACCAACATCATCAAGCAAGTTGCCCCAACCACCAAACCGATAGGTCTGATTTTGATTAACGCCATAGACGATTGAACCTGTGCCGGCAATTACCAGCGTGCCATCCTGACCATGCAAGCCGTTAATTAATGCCAGCTTGGCATCACTAACTAGCTGAACTTTAAGCTGTAATTTTGACTCTAGTTCTGTTGTTACCGCCGCCGCATTGCCACTGGTTTCCAGTCCGGCAATGCCGATTAAAATTTTGGTGCAGTCTTCTTTACCCAGTGCTGAAGTCAATTCAGTAATTACTTGAACCAAGTTGCTAATCGTTGCTTGCGCGTCTAAAAAGATATTCCCAACGCCAGCTGTCGCTTCCTTCAAGCACTTACCTTGGCTATCAAAACCGCGGGCAACGATATGAGTGCCACCGCTATCAATCCCAATCCGATATTTCATTGTTATGCCTCATTGCTGTTTAAAAAGTTTTTGATTTTTTGCCCTAAAGCAGAATTTAAAACATTTTTTGCCGCTGCGTCTCGCTGGCTGCGATCAATCAATGTCTGATAAATAGCAGCCAAGTCATGTCTGTCAGCCAAAGTTACTAATTCAGGCTGCCGAGTTAACTGCTGGTATCGCGTCTGAATTAGCCCCCACAGCTTCTGGTTATTTGCGGTAAAACTATCGCCATCAAGTGCTGAATAAACCAAACTAACGATGTCACCATATTTGCCAACTAAATAATGATCGCCGACAAAATCCTTCTTTTGCCCATCAATAAGCGGCGAATTACGCTTATTAGTTAACAGGATAATCACAGTCTGCCGCTCAAAATCCACTAGACTCAACGTGCCAGTCCAACCAGTGTGACCAATTGTATTAGCAGTCGGAGCATTAGAAAAAATCCGCGCATAGCCTGCATCGGCCTGCCGCCGCCAACCCAAACCAAATGTAGGATCAGTTGACTTTGGCTTAGCAAACTCGGCCAAAGTATCAAGATCAAATAGTTGCGTTTGACCATAACCACCATGGTTAAGCACCAACTGCGCTAAAACTGCCAAATCCGTCGCATTACTAAACAGGCCGGCATGACCACTAACACCCTTCATTGTGTAATAGGCCTTCGAGTCATGTACTTCTCCTTGAATTGTTGTCGTGCGAACGTGATTAAAATCTGCCGTCCCAGCAAAAGTATTACCATCAAGTTCAGTCGCAGCAGTTGCCGCACGCTGAAAGCCATGTTGCAAGGGATTAAAAGTAATATGCTTAAGTCCCAATGGTTGATAAACATTAGCTCTCACGTAGTCATCCTCTCGTTGACCCGTGATTTTTTCGATAATCAAGCCCAAGAGCATGTAATCAACGTCGGAATAAATTGTTTTTGTTCCCGGTTGATAACTCAGCGGGGTCGCGATAATTTTAGCTAAAATCTCGTCACGATTTTGTGTATAAATTTTATCAGCCAATTCGTTATGATTATCAAAATATTGAGGATCAGCAGGAAAGCCAGCTTGATGCTCCAAAATATCTTGAATTGTTAAATCATCCTTGCCCTTAATCTTATCTTGCGGCTGATCCTTAAATTCAGGAAAAATATCAGCGACTCTACTTCTAATCGCCAACTTTTTCTCATAGACCAACTTTTGTAACGCCAAGTTGGTAGCCCACATTTTAGTATTGGAAGCAATGTCATAAAGAGTTTCATCAGTTACCCTGGGCGCAGTTGTCAACCTTTTACCATCTGGCGAATAGCTATTAACCCGGCCATAAGCAGACTGCTTAACGATTTGACCATTATGAACCACAACCAATTGTGCTGATGGAAAGCCAAACTTAATTTGGTTATTAATCAAATTATCAATTAAGTTAAAACCATCATTATCACGATTTTCCGTATCTTCAGCGTGATTTTGCAGCACTGGAAACGGAATTTTAAGATGTACTTTGCCTTCATTAAACGTACCAGAAAGCTGCAATTTATTTCGGCCATTAACGGTCAACTTGCGTAAATCCAGCGCCAGCCAAACCTTAACAGGTAATTGGGTAAGGCTAATTTCCTGGCCATTGACAAACAACGTCAAATCTACTGGCTTCTCCAGCAAGATGTCCAGTTCGCCATGCCCTTGATATGAAGTAAAATATTGCATTTGGTTGTTAAGTAGTGCCGTTGTTACATTAGCCACTGGCACTTTCTCTGGATAGATTGCGGTGACTTGAAAAGCTCCTTGCGGCTCACCTTCAAGCTGCTTAAATGTTACTTGTTCAACCATTACACTACTTCCTAGCATTCTTAAATTGTTCAATCACCCACTGGTAAGCCTGCGGCGCTACCTTTGCCCAGTAAGTCCAATTGTGATCATCAATGTTATCCTGAATGAACTTAGTCTTGACTTGATATTGTGTTAATTTGTTAACAAATGAAGCAACATCAGCGATTGGCACCACCGTATCTTTAGCCGTGGACTCGACATAGAAGCTGACATCCTGAGCTTTTTTGAGATAACTTGTTGGAAAGACCAGTTCATAAAATTGTTCAGACCAAGCTTCAGTATCACTTTGCCATGCATGCAACGTCTTTCTAAATTTATTATCTAATGGCAAATGCTGCCAAACAGCCGGCGAAATCAAAGCCGCACTGGACCAGTAATCTGCATACTTCAACGCCAAACGAGCCGCACCATAGCCGCCCATCGAGATACCGCCGATTGCATGTTGCGACCGCTCCTGTGCAATATGATAGTTCCGCTCAATCAGCGGTACTAGGTTTTGCATTACGGCGTCTTCCATCTGCATCCCGCCATTTTGTCCATTAATATAGAAAGAATTAAAGCCATCAACAAAAACAACAATCAGCTTTTGACCTGTTTGTTCAACCAAATCATCAAGCATTTGTTGGGAGTCAAATCGTTCTAATAAATTACGATGATTACCGCCTAACCCATGCAGTAAATATAATACAGGGTATTTGTCCCCCGACTTCTCATCGTAGCCGCTAGGCAAGTAAACATCGTAATTCCAGTCCAATCTTAAACTAGGAGAATAAAACATTTCCGTTTCAATTTGACTATTATCAATCATATTATTTAACTCTCATTTTGTTTATTTAGTAATCGCTTACAAAATAATTATATTATATTTAAAATACTGTTACAACATTTTTTGCGAAATTTTGTAAAAATATTTCACGCAGTAACCAAAAAAGCCATTACTCCGGGCTTTGTAGCTCGAACATAATGGCTATTATTTTTAGTTGTTTGTTAAATTTTTTAATCCGGGCAAGCTAATCATAATCAACAGGCTAATAACGTACAAGCTTGATAAAAAGCCCATTACAACCGTTAAATTATAGTAGTCCATTAAAATACCGATGACGACTGATGAAAAGCCACCGACGGCGCGGCCGATGTTAACAATAATGTTATTAGCACTCGACCTGATTTCCGTTGGGTATAGGCGACTAATCACCGCGCCGTACCCGCCAAACATCCCATTGGAAAAGAAGCCAACAATCGCGCCAATGATTAGCAGCGTGATCATGTTAGTCGCTAAACTCAAGGTGTAAACCATGATAGCTGAACCAATTAGGAAAATCGCAAACGCACGGCGCGGACCAAAATGATCAAAGATGGTACCAAAGGTCATCATCCCGATGCTCATCCCAACAATGGTTGCAATCATCCACAGGCTTGAATTTGCAACGTTTAGATTTAATTGCTTTTGCACAATCGTCGGCAGCCAATTCATCAGACCAAAGTAGCCTGCAATTTGAACTGTCATCATAATCATCAAGCCCAGACTTTGCCAAGCCAGCCGTGGTGTCGCAAACATCTTATGGGCAACGTTAGCTAGCAGTGAGCCTTTTTCTTCTGCCTTAGCCGTTAAAAATTGTTGGCTCTCATGCAGGTGCTTTCTAATGAAAACCGTGAGCACAACTGGCACAATTCCAACCAAAAATAACATGTGCCAGCCAGCCGTTGGGATAATCCAAGCCGCAATTAGCGCCGCAAAAATCGCTCCCACCTGACCGCCAACTGCCGCAATTGAGGTCATTTTACCAATTTCCTTTTTGGGAAAAGCCTCGGCAATTAATGCAATCCCAACTCCGTATTCCCCACCGGCACCAATTCCGGCCAAGAAACGGAGGACATAAATCAAATAAATGTTATTGGCAAAGGCCATGCAGGCGGTAGCTACCGCGAAAATAATCACGGTGTGGCTAAAGGTTTTCACCCGGCCGATTTTATCGCCCAAAATACCAAACGCGACGCCGCCAAACAGCATTCCCAAGTTCGTAATCGATGAAATCAAGCCCGCAGCACCACCAGATAGGTGCAAATCGGCAATCATCGAACTCATCGCAAACGATAAAAAAAGTACATCCATGTTTTCTAGCATAAAGCCCGATGAAGTCGACGCGATGGTCCACTTCTGGTCTGTAGTTAGTGCATGACTGTACTCATTAGTTGTATCCATATTTAATTCCTCCGAAACAAGCGCTCTCTGTCGCCTAATTATTTCTTTGGAAGACTATTTTACTCGTTTACGAATTTTTTGCAATAAAAATATTAAACTTTTTTAAAATTGACTAAAACTAGCCAACTTTTCGTTAGTTAAGTCGCGAATAATTGCCACCGTCATCTCAACGGCTGCCTTGAAATCTTGGTAAGCACTGAAGCAATATGGTGAGTGCTCATAGCGAACCGGAATGCCAATTACAATTGTCGGTGCCCCATTTTCATAATAAATTGCGGCGCCATCTTGACCGCCACCGGTTCTAACTGAACGTGTATATGGAATATGGTTCTTATCGGCAATGTCGCAGGCATATTGTTGGAACTTTGGATTCGGCAAGAATGACGTATCCATATCACGCATCATCGGTCCATGCTTTAAGGCAGTTTGCGACAGCCATGCGGGAGTAAAGGTATCATCAGCTGGACAAGATTCCAAGACAATTCCCAAATCCGGCTTAACAGTACGCGCAGTAACATACGCACCACGCAAGCCAACTTCTTCTTGACTTGACAATGCAGCAACAACATTAAATGGCGTTTCTTCGCCGTCTAAAGTTTCCAAAACATCGGCCATCGCTGCAGCACCAAAGCGGTCATCGAAGTCCTTGCCAAAGAACAAGCCCGACTTTTCATTGTATTCACACTTAACGTCAACAAAAATTGGACAGCCAGTGTCAATCTTATAATCGTTTAACGTTTCTTCACGTGAGCTCGAACCAACATCGATTGACATATCAGCTACATCAGGTACGTTATTACGCTCAGCCTGCGTCATAAAGTGCGGTGGCTTAGTTGCTACAACGCCCGGGATATATTCACCATCGCGATTTCTAACTCGAACTCGCAAGGCCGGAATATTGTACTTAACCCAGCCGCCAAGCGGAACAAATTTAATCATCCCGTTAGGTCTAACTGCCTGAGTAATAAACCCGACTGCATCGGAGTGTGCATCAAGTTGAATAACGGGCCGCCCCGCCTGATTTTCTTTCTTAGAAGCATAAACATTCAGCATTCCGTCAACCTTAACGTTGGCAAAATCTTTGACGGTTTCGGTAAACAGCTTAACAAACTCGCCTTCAAAGCCTGAAGTTGAGTTTGCATCTGAAAAAGCCTTCAACATTTTTATTTCTTGTTCTTTTTCCATTTTGCTTAACCTTTCATGCGAAAAATATTTATTTCTATTGTAGCAAAAATAACTGTCTAATAATTAAAAAGTTAAGCTAATTTTCAGATAAAAAGCACATTTTTTAATTTAAGTAAAATATTAACGCCTAAATCAGCTGTAAACCGCGTAAAAAGTGTAAATCAAGCTACTTTTTATGCGAAAGAATGATATAATCGAATTTATTAGGAATCTTGAATTAGTTGAAGTGAAGGGTAGATAAATGCCAAAAAGCGACAATATTAATAGAATTATTGATCATAAATTATTTACTGAAGATGATATTCATCAAATGTGTGTCCGCCTGGGCAAGCAATTGACTGAAGATTATGCCGGTAAAAAGCCACTAGTTGTTGGCGCACTTAAGGGTGCGATTTTCTTTTTAACTGATTTGGTCCGCGAAATGGACGTAGAAGAAGAAATCGATTTTATGGATGTTTCCAGTTACGGCGACGGGTTAGTTTCTTCAGGTAAGGTTAACTTAATTACCGACCTGACTACCGATGTTAAGGATCGCGATGTCTTAATCGTTGAAGATATTGTCGACACTGGTCTTACTTTGAAATACATGAAGGACATGCTTAAAAAGCGTGGTGCCAAGAGTGTTAAGTGCTGCGTGCTCCTTAACAAGGAAGCCAATCGCACAACCGATGTTGAGATTGAATACTATGGTTCAAAGGTTGGTAATGAATTTGTCGTTGGGTATGGCCTAGACTTTATGAATTCTTTTCGCAATATCAACTACATTGGCGTCTTAAAGCCTGAGGTAATCAAGCTGGCCAATAACAAATAATTAAACATAATAAAAAAGCGTTACTTCAATCGGAGTAACGCTTTTTTATGTTTAATTTTGTTCTTCCTTATCGGTCGCATTTTCTTTGACCACTGGCTTAACGATAAACCAGCGCATAAAGCCTTGTTCAATACTATCCAGCTTAAACGAAAAGCCTTCAAGTTCAACCGCCTCATCCTTTTTCAAATCCGGATAATGTTCCATCATATAGCCACCGATAGTGATAATATCGCTATTTTGAAAGCTCTTTAAATCCGCTCTGAAATAACGCTCGAAGTCGTACAGCGTGGTTTTCCCAGAAACATGAATATTGCCTTCCTTGTCCTTAATAATGTAATCATCAGAAACATCGTCGATTTCGTCCTTGACTGTACCGAATAATTCTTCATAAATATCTTTATCCGTTACAATCCCGCTGGTTCCGCCATATTCATCAACTACCAAGACAATCGGGGTGTGCTTTTTAATCATTAAATGCAAAATATCCTGAATTGGCATCGACTCAGGCACCGTAATCATTGTCCGAATAATCCGCGTTACCGGCACATGGGCGTCAAGCTGACTCTGTTGCACCACATCAAACGCGTAAATATAACCTACAATGTCATCCTTATTATTATCACGAACAACCGGCAAGCGACTTGATCCTTCTTCAAGGTACATTTGCAGAGCTTGAGCAATTGTATCGGTTGAGTCAATTACAATTAGCCGCGTCCGGTCCGTCATAATATCTTTGGCAACTTTATCGTTTAATTCAAAGGCCCGCTTCATGTAAGTTAAGTCATTTTTATCAAGTGACCCACCATGAACCGCCTTACGCGATAATTTAATAATTTCCGACTGCGAATAAACCTGATTTTCCTCATCAGCTGGTTCAAAGCCCAGCACTTTTAATAAGCCATTCGAGCTCGTGTTTAGTAACCAGACAAACGGATAAACCAAGGTATGAAAGGCTTGCAGCGGTGTTACCAACTTCAGCAGCATTCTAACCGGCATATCAATCGCAATATTTTTGGGAACAATTTCCGTAATCACGACCTCTAAATAAGTCAGGAAAATAACGCCGAGCAATGCACTTACCGATTTTACCAGCGAGGGATTCAGGTGGGCTAAGTTCAACAGATTTTCAAACAAAGTTGCAAATGTGTCAGCAGAAAACCAACCTAAAACAACCCCCACAAGCGTTGTTCCTACCTGTGTGGTTGATAAATATTCATTTAAATTGTGTACCATGTGCAGCGCGCGCTTTACCTTGCGGCGATTACCGGTATTGTTTGTCAGCATATCTTCCAGCTGACTTGATCGAGTTTGGACTAATGCAAACTCTGCAGCGACAAAAAACGCCGCAAAGACAAAAATCACCAAAGTCGCTATTAAGTAAGTAATTATTTGGGCTGTACTCAAAATTCGTCACCTTTTTGTTAAAAAACTTCTATGTTCTATTTTAACATCAATAGCAGACTTTTAATCATCAAAATTAATCTTACTTAACCAATTTATAGATTTTTTCAAATGGTAGTCTTGGTGGAAAATATTTAGGATCGTTCACTTCGGCTGAGTTATCTTTGTAACCAATACCAATTGCCATTCCCACGAGCTCTTCTTCTGGAATCTGGGCATATTTACGAACTAGTTCAGGATAAGAAACCATCGAGTGCGCCGGCATAATTGACAAACCTTCGTCAAGTGCCAGCAACATGATGCTTTGAGCAAAAATCCCTAAGTCAAACACTGACCAAGCAGGTGACGCCTTCGGAATTGTCAAAAACGCAACATCCTGAGCGTTAAACATCGTGTCATTGGCATTAGTAAACAGTTCCATTTTATTATTAAAAAAGTACGGTTGCGATGCGCCCATCGTTGCCAAGCTTTGACTTGGATAAGCATCCCAATTAAGTGACAAGATTGTCGCAAAATCTTCATGCGGTTTAATCCCATCCTTAATATTCTGCTCAAAGTCTTTTCTCAAATTACTAAGTGCATCACCGGTTACCATATATACCCGCCAAGGTTGCGAATTAAGTAGTGACGGCGATTGTTGTGCCTTTTTAATGATTCTGGCAAGCATCTTTTCACTGACTTTTCTATTAGAAAACTTACGCGTTACACGTTCGCCACTGTATACATCCTTAAATTTCATTAAAACCCAAATCCTAACATTTTAGCTTACTAAATATTATTTTTTCTACTAAAAATGGTATCGTCTAGATTATACCATCACAAAGCATTTGCTTAATTCATTTTTAACTAAAACAATTAAGCAAGATATTGCCTAACATATGACAAAACACATAAATACAATATTAATAAATAATGCATAATTTTGCAAAAATAATAACCAAAAAGTAAAAAATATTTTCAAAGCCAAACAAACGCAAAATTAATATTTAGCTATCCAAAGTGCAATTATAGCACCTATTATTTGTTATCGATAATAATATTTTAATTATTTTCAAATTATATTATATATAAAAAAGCAGTTTGACTAATATTAATTAATCAAACTGCGTTCTTTAAACTTTATACTGGCGCCGAAGCTCACGCTCCTGGTCACGCTTTTTAATGGTTTCACGCTTGTCGTATTGCTTTTTACCCTGACCAACACCAATTAAGACCTTGGCAAAGCCATGCTTCAAGTAAACTTTAAGCGGTACAATCGCTATTCCCCGCTCTGCTTGCTCTTTAGCTAGTCGAGTTAATTCCTTTTTATGCAGAAGTAACCTGCGACTACGGAGTGGTTCATGATTATAACGGTTGCCTTGCTTATACTCGCTAATATGCACATTTTCTAAAAAGGCAGAGCCATTAATTACCTGCACGTAGCCGTCACGCAGACTAACTCGCCGTGCACGCACAGATTTAATCTCTGTTCCGGTCAATGCAATTCCAGCTTCATATGTTTCTTTGATGAAATAATCATGATGTGCTTTTTTATTTTGCGCAATCAAATTTTCATTTTTTTCTTTCATCAGTTTTCAGTCCTAATGCTTATACTTGCTAAAATGCGGGTGGTTGCCATTCTTACGGAAACCATTCCGACTATTGCCATTGCGCCCGCCGCGATGACCATGATCATTATGGAATCCACGACTGCCGCGAGTGCGATTATTATTGCCACGATTATGATGCGGATGCTTTGGAGCATTAGGATCATAAACTTCGAAGTCCAACTGGTGTTGCTCAATATTGGCATTAATCAAAGTGACCTTAATTGGCATCCCGACACGGTATTGCTTGTGCGTACCGCGACCAGTCAACGTTAGACTCTTTTCGTTAAAGCTATAAAAATCATCGGTTAAGTTTGAAATGTGGATCAAGCCTTCAACCGTGTTAGGCAACTGGATAAACATCCCAAAACTTGTCACAGAAGATACAACTGCGTCAAAATGTTGCCCAACTTGATCGGCCATAAACTCGGTCATCTTCAAATCATTAACTTCACGTTCGGTATCGACTGAAACTCTTTCCTGAGTTGAAGTTTGTTCAGCAACATCCGGCAAGTAACTGGCAAAATGCTGCTGCACATCTTGACCAGTACCTTGATCGCTATAAGCATGGATCATCCGGTGCACCATGAGGTCAGAATACCGTCTAATTGGTGAAGTAAAGTGGGTATAAAACTTAGCAGCTAAACCAAAGTGACCCAATGCTTCTTCAGAATAATGGGCCTGCTTTAAACTGCGCAGCATCATCATTTGCACAACTGCTTCTTCAGGTGTCCCCGTTGTTTTAGCAACTACCTTCTGCAAGTCAATTGGTTTGACGTGGTTCGGGTCAGCCTTAATATTCAGACCAAACGCACTACAAAACTCAAAGAAACTCTTAATCCGTTCACCATCTGGCGTTTCGTGAACCCGGTACAAAAATGGCACATGCTTTCTGAAAAAGTCTTCAGCAACAGTTTCGTTAGCAACCAGCATGAATGATTCAATCATTTTTTCTGCTGTACCACGATTATGCAAGACAATATCGATTGGCTTACCCTGCTCATCGACGATAATTTTAGCTTCTGGCTCTTCAAAGTCAATTGCACCACGTTGGTGACGCTTCTTGTATAAAGCGTTATGTAATTCGGCCATGTCTTGCAGCATTGGTCGTAATTTAACATACTTTTCTTCTAATTCATCAGTGTTATTAGGGTCTAACGCTTGATTAACCTTGTTATAAGTCAACCGGCCGTGTGACCTCATTACTGATGGATGAATGCGGTAATTTACCCGCTCACCTTCCGGCGTAAATTCCATTTCACACGATAAAACTAAACGGTCTTGGCCCTCATTAAGTGAACAAATACCATTTGACAGTCGAAACGGCAGCATTGGAATTACACGGTCAACTAAGTAAGTACTGTTGCCGCGCGCAAATGCTTCTTCATCCAGCGGTGTTTTTTCCGTAACATAATGAGAAACATCGGCAATGTGAACACCTAAATGATAGTTACCATTAGGTAATTGCCATAAAACTACGGCATCGTCGAAGTCCTTAGAATCATCGCCGTCAATCGTAACTGCTGGCTGATCCGTTATATCTTCACGATTATTCCGCTCTTCTTCTTCAATATGATCGGGAATGGCATTGGCCTGCGCCATTGCATCTTCTGGCCACTCAGTGCGAACATCATGGGCAGAAACGATCGACATAATATCAACGCCGGGATCATTTTTGTTACCGATAATTTCAATTACTACCCCAGCCATTGAATCAGGGTTATCTTTGCTTGGATAATTGGCAATTGATACCTTAACCATGTCACCCATTTGGGGTTTTAGACCATTTTCACCAACATAAACACGATACTTGTGCAGCTTCTTGTTGGTACTCAAAACATAGCCTAAAAAGTGGCTAATCTTAACTTGGGCATCAGTCAACGGGTGAAATTCGCCAACTAAGGTATCAAGGCTGCGCTCAATAATTTCCTCAATTTGACCTTCTGGGCCCTTACCATTCCACGGATTACCGCCAGCTGTAATCTTAACGCGCACCTTATCGCCATCAACGGCATACGCGGTATAATCGCTAGCAATAAAAATATCATCGGCTTCTTCATCTTCAAGTCTGACAAAGCCAAAGCCCTTGTCATTAGCCCGAAATGACCCTTCAACAACCGTATTTTCTTGGGCTAATTGATAATGGCCGTTGCCGTCAGTAATAATTTTCTTTTCTTGTTCCAAAAAGGAAAGCGCCTTGACAATATCAGAAAAACTACCGAGGCGATCACGCCGCAGCATTCTGTCAATTTGCTCTACTTGGTATTGTTTTTTGGGATTATGGCGAAAGATTTCTAAAACATTAGCTAAAATTTTTTCGTTTTGTGCCATGCACTAATCTCCGTTCCTTATTAAAAAATATAAAAAAAGTCCTCCCCAACATTTGATCGGGAGGAACTAAAACTTACTTTGAAGACAAATAAGCTAATACAATAGCAAAAGCGAAAAAGAGAACCAGCAAGACTGCTGTAACTTTTTCCATAAATGCTTCAAAACCACGTTTCTTCGTTTGGCCACTAAAAACTGCGCCGCCGGATAAGGCATTCAATGCATCCTGTTGCTTTTGCGGCTGCATCATTGTTGCAATAACAATTAAAATTGAAACAATAATTAGTAGCGTCATAAATAAATTGTACAATGCGCTGCCTCCAATATACAGATCGATTACTTACAAAGTTTATCATAAAAGACGGCTTTTTTCGAGTATTTATTTTTCAAGTTCCGGTGCATCCGTCTTAAATTTCTTCTGTGTCGTCTTCTTATGGTTGTGATACCACAAAGAAGTTTTGTTAACACTAAATAGCTTCTTCAGTGCCTTGTCCTTATTATAATCATAATCACTGGCTTTGACCTTTTTAAACCACTTAGGCTTATAAAAACGTAATAGGTTGCCATCAATTACCCTGTCAGACAAGGATAATTGTGTAGTTACCTTGTTAGAAATTGCCACCAGCTGCATCTTTAGCTTTTTATCAGGCTTGGCAATCTCCGTTCCCGTCTTAGTATCATAATAAGTACCGCCGACTTTCGCGTATTGCGGCGTGATAAAGTCGCCGTTACGCTGCGCTACAATCTGCGGTGCACCTTTACTAAGCAGATCATGACCAAATTGAATGGTGCTCTTGTCGTTAATCCCCAATAAGTTAAGCAGGGTTGGCAAAACATCAATTTCGCCGCCGTAAGTTTTCTTAATGCCGCCCTTAAGCCCCTTCATATGGAACATCAGTGGCACCCGTTGAAACTTCAAATTATCAAAATCGGTAAATTCATCCTGATTTAATAATTGGGCACTGGCCTTATGGTGATTGCCGGAAATACCGTAATGATCGCCATACATCATAATCAAAGTATTTTTATCAAGCCCCGTTTTCTTCAGCCATTGCATTAATTCACCAATTGCTTGGTCAAGATAATGCGCGGTCTGGACATAACCATCAACGGTTTCATCTTCCGTATCGGTCTTGTCAATCGACTGGTTCTTCTTGTCAATTTCATACGGATAGTGGTTAGTTACCGTAATCATTTTTAAATAAAACGGCTGCGGCAGACGCTCAATGTACTTAATCGACTGGTTAAAAAAGATTTTGTCCTTCAAGCCATAACCGATGTAATACTTGGGCTTATTCTGATAATACGACAGCGGCATAAAGTACTGATACCCAAACTGCTTGTAGGCGTTGTTGCGGTTCCAAAACGAACCAGCACCGCCATGCATTACGGCCGTTGTATAGCCGCCTTGCTGGTTTAAAATCGCCGGCGCACTTTCAAAGGTGTTCGATGTACCGTAACTCGACATTGCCGACCCCGATTGTAAGCCGTAAAGCGAATTTTCCAGCATCATTTCCGCGTCAGATGTCTTACCTTGGCCAACTTGGTTATAAAAATTCGCAAAACTCAAGGTATCTTTGGCGTGATACAACTTGTTAAGGTTCGGCGTTACGGCCTTGCCCTTCCACTTGTAACCAATTAAAAACTGCTGGAAGCTCTCAAGGTGGATAACCAACACATTTTTACCCTTAGCTACGCCGGTATATTGCGGATTAGGCTTAACATAATTAGCCTTGAGATATTTTTGCACAGAGCCAAGATCAGAAACATTCGCCTTCGCCATCTGCGCACTTGTTTGCGCGGTCTTAAAGCCGTCATAAACAGCGTACTCGTTCATCCCTAAATACTTGACGATATAATTGTTATCAAACGTCCGGGTTAACAAGCCCGACCGGTCTTTCTGCGCCATCAGCAGGTTTAAGCCAATCATCAAAACGGCCAAGGCTTCAACTAGCACGTTAAACTTAAATTTAAGCGGCCGCAAGTCATACTTAATAAGCTTGCTGCACAATAGAGCAACAATAATGGCAACATCAAGTAAAGCCAAGAAGTCGGTTGCATGGGTTATCCCCACGATACTTTTGCCTAAATTATCCGCGGTCGACCCCGAAGTTTTAATAATCGATAAGGACAAAAAGTTGGAAAACTCACGATAGTATAAGATATTGGCAAACAGCCATAGGCTTAATACCAGATCAATCGCAATCATAATCCAATACGATTTACGTCCCTTAAAAAATAAACCGATTCCTAAAAGCAATACTCCCGCTGGCAGCGGATTAAGTAGGAGCAAAAAGTTCTGCATTGAACCAACTGCACCCAAGTTAAATTTAGTTAAGTAAATTGCGTATGTTTTTAGCCAAAAAGCTACTAAAACAATAATGAAAAAGCCTAGCTTGGTCTCTGTTAGCCACTGCAAAAAAGACTTGATCCTTGTCATTCTATTCTCCTCTCACCATGCTAATATATTACGCCAAAGCGCGATTAAACAAAGTGATTTTAGCAAAAATTAATTATTTGGCGGACTCAAGACTTTGCGCGGTTTGAAAATCCAGCCAAAGATCCCCAGTATCATCCCAAAAAAGTAAGTCACAAACCGCCATAAGAACATCCCTAAAATTAGGGTGCCGCTTGATGAGATAAAGGTCGAAAACAACGTTTGAAAGCTGTATTCTGCCCCACCAGACGCACCAGGAATCGGAATAATTGCCATAAACATGATAATCATAATATTCATTTGCGTTACACTGACCCAATCAGCTGGGACATTAAGCGCCACTAGCACCATGTAAGGAATTGAATAAAAGCAAGCCAGCTGCAAAATCGTAAACACGGCGCTTAACAGCAGCTTCTTTTTTTCTTGTTTTAATTTTTGACTTTCACGGTAAAAGGTATCGATTTTCGCCATCGTATTTTGCCGCCAAACTGCTACTCTCTTAGGATTAACTACCTTGGCCAGCAAATTCATCAACCAGTTAGCCGTATTTTTGGTCCACTGGTAAGCAAATAACACCGCTAATAACAAGACGATTGAACTGACATGGATTAAAAAGCCGATGGCAATGAAAAACGCAAGACCACCAAATTTAGTGGCAACCATATGAAAGCCGCTGATAATCGTGACCACATAAGCAATAAAAACCACAATTTGATAAATAATAAACTTCATCAATAACAGTGAAGTTGCGCGGCCGCCTTCTATTCCCATCTGCACCATTGCCGCCAGCTGCGACGGCTGACCGCCAGTAGACATTGGGGTAATGGCATTAAACAGGGCTTGAATTATCGGTATTCGTAAAAATGACCAGCACGAACGTTTGGGTTCGTTTTTCCGTTTTGCCAAAACCGCTAAAATACTGGCCTCAAAAACGTAGGACAAAAGCATTAATCCAAAGACAGCGACTAAACCGACAAGATTAATATTCTGCGCTGCTGCCCAGAGCTGAGCAACCGGTGTTTCCTTCAAATCAACAAACAGAACGCCGCCACTGATTAGTAACACAACCAGAATGCCCCATAAATGCTTTTTGTTCATTAGCGAATCTGTCCTAACTTTTTACCAAGTTCGTATTGTTCATGATAAAATTCATCCCAAATTTGGGCTAAATGGTCTTCCGAATATTTTTGACTGGCCAAATTTGATAAATTACTGTACTTATTCAGCACCGACTGGTCGCTTGCTGCAAGCTGCAATTGAGCGTTCATTTCCTCAAAATCACGACCACTCATGTAATAGCCACTAATAATTGCATGATATAGGTCTAAATCACGCAGTAGCACCGGCGTACCACAACTAAAGGCTTCCAGTACCGACATTGGAAACAACTCGTCATAAGACGGTAAAACAAACAAATCAGCGATATTAAGATAGTCCACCAATTTAGCTCGGTCAATAATTCCCGTAAACTTGAGATTTTGTGGTGGATTGTCAACCAGCTGCTTGAAATGCTCATAGCCATCCGTAATTTTGCCGAAGGAAAAGCCTCCGGCCCAAATAAACTGAATATCGGGATTCGCCTGTGCCATTTTAGCAAAATCATCAACGCCCTTGCGCGCCTGCACTTGCCCATCGCCAAAAACGACAAACTTATCTAACGGAATCCCCAACTGATGCCGAAAAGCATTCTTTTTTTCTTGGCTCTCAGCATAAAATTCGCTCTTAGAGACAAAATTAGGAATGTATTTAACACGATCTCGCCTAATGCCATATTTAACTAATTTATCGATAAAAATCGGATTTACGACAACGATCTGATCCATCCGCTTGTAAAAGTCGATAACATACTGATAAAAAACTTTTTTAGCAAAACCCGGCAATTCAATGGAGCCTTCCAGTGTTTCCGGCAAAAAGTGCACATAGCCGATCTTACGTCCCCGGCTGGGTGAGAAACTGTTAACAAAATAAGTAGGATTAATCGTGTGGTAGTGCGTTAAATCGCTTGCCCCATACTTGTTGTTAGTCACATAAAATTCGTCAACTAAATGCGTTCTTAACAACCTCATTAATTCGTTATAGGCCGAGCCAACCCCCTGCCCCTTAACTGATGCAGCTTGTGAGAACATATTTATTCTAATCATTTGAATCCTCTTTGTGCTTTTCTTGATAATTGGCAATTATATCTTGGTAAAACTGATAAACGCTGCTGCCAAAATGCTCTGCCGAAATTTGCTTAAGTTTATCGGCTAACTTAGCCTGCGGAATTTGATAATCTCCCTTTTGTAAATAAGTCAAAAGCTCTGTCAACATCTCACTAGGCCTTGTAAAGACTTGCCCCAAATCAGGATCATCAAAGACATGCTCCGTATAATCCGTATCATACACAACGCACTTAGTACCGGCAGCTAGGGCTTCAATGTAAGTTAGTCCCTGAGTTTCTGTATCACTTGCCGAAACGAAAACATCAGCCATTTGGTAATATGCCCCAACATCTTCATGAGGCACATTTCCTGCAAAAATAACGTAGTCTTCAAGCGTCAGCCGCTCAACTTGTTCTTTCAACACGTCAACATCGGGACCATCACCAGCAATTACCAACCGAGTTTTAGGGAACTCATCAATAATTTCCGGCATGGCATTTAGAATGCGGTCGATTTTTTTCTCACCAGCAATCCGGCTTAATGTTAATAAAACAGGACTATCAGGCGCTATTCCCAATTCCTGCCGAATGTTACGCGTCGACTTCTGATTCATCTCATTAACGGCTACACCAGTCGGAATAACTCTCATTGGGATAGTTACGCCATAGCGATGTAATAACGCCTCTACGCGCTTGCTAGGGGCAATCACGCCGTCCATATTCTTGAGAAAGACATTGGTAAACTGCTTAACGTGATATGGTCTAAGCAAATGACCATTCAACACGTAATGCAAATAGTCTTCATACATCGTGTGGTAAGTATGGATTGCGGGAATCTTAAGCTGATGCGCAACATATTTACCAATCATGCCCAGTGCAAATTCAGTTTGCGTGTGGACAACGTCCAGTTTAACTTCACGTGCCACTTTAGTCGCTTCAAAAAAGCCGCGAAATGCAATTCGCCGATCAGTAAACGAAATAAAAGGAACACTACTAAATCGAAAAACGTTAGCTTCAACTGTTCCCTTTTCAACGTGCGGATCAGTTGTCGTAAAAATAAATACATTGTGTCCCTGTGCTTCAAGAGCATCTTTGAGTGTCTTAATCGATGTTGCAACACCACTAATTTGTGGGAAATATGTATCGGTAAAAATACCAATATTCATCTGACTACCTCCATATACTGGTATTATAAAGATTCCGCATTACTTGTGCAATTTTTATAAGAAAAATTATTAATTGTAAAACAAAAGCAGCTCCTAGAAAGGAGCTGCTTATCATGATAGCGGTGATCGGGGTCGAACCGATACGTCCGAAAAGGACACCAGATTTTGAGTCTGACGCGTCTGCCAATTCCGCCACACCGCCATGGTATTAAATTATTAAATAATAGTTCTAGTAATGAACCAAAAGGCGGGGATCGGATTTGAACCGACGATTAAGGTTTTGCAGACCTCTGCCTTACCACTTGGCTACACCGCCATCAGCTATTTATAATAGATTGGGATAGCTGGATTCGAACCAGCGCATAATAGAGTCAAAGTCTAGTGCCTTACCGCTTGGCTATATCCCAATACTAGGGCGGAATATGGGATTCGAACCCATGTATGCCGGATCCACAAACCGGTGTGTTAACCCCTTCACCAATTCCGCCATGAAGGTAAACAGGGATAGTAGGAATTGAACCCACACTAGCGGTTTTGGAGACCGATGTACTACCTTTATACGATATCCCTATTATGGAGGAGGGTGGATTCGAACCGCCGAACTCAGAGAGAGCGGTTTTACAGACCGCCGCGTTTAGCCACTTCGCTACTCCTCCAGGCTGATGGCGCGGGACGGAATCGAACCGCCGACACAAGGAGCTTCAATCCTTTGCTCTACCAACTGAGCTACCGAGCCATCTTACGGTCCATATCAGATTTGAACTGATGATCTTCTCCGTGACAGGGAGACGAGATAAACCACTGCTCCAATGGACCATATTGCGGGAGATGGATTTGAACCACCGACCTTCGGGTTATGAGCCCGACGAGCTACCTAACTGCTCCATCCCGCGATGTTATAAAGGAGGATGTGGGATTTGAACCCACGCACGAGAAACCCGTCTAACGGTTTTCAAAACCGTCCCCTTAAGCCACTTGGGTAATCCTCCATAATGTAAAAATAAAAATACCAATATCTATTGTTGGTAATGACCCGTACGGGATTTGAACCCATGTTACCGCCGTGAAAGGGCGATGTCTTAACCACTTGACCAACGGGTCATATTCGTTTTCTTCTTAAAACATAAGACGCTTAATTATAATACCTAATATTAATTAAAATGTCAACTGTTTTATTTTAAAATTTTGAGCTATCAGGTAATACCTGAATCACAACGTTATTAATAATACAGGATTAGCAGCTATCTTGCAAGACTTTTATGCAAAAATATTTTATTTTTTATTTAGAAAGCGCATTAACCCTAGTTTATCAATCTCTGTTATAGCATTTTTTACTCAATTGCCTACTGTTAATTATAAAACTCCGCTTCAAATTTGATTATCGAAAAAATCAATCACAAAAATAGAGGCCACAATCTCGCCTCAAATTTCCTAATATCGCTTAAAATTGAAATTTTTCTATATCCTCAAATGATAACTACTCAACTAAACGTTTACTTGATACTAAAGACCCTAGTCTAACCTTTTCTTATTTTTATTATGCTTCTTTTAGTTGCAGAGCTCATTTTGCCCTTAACTTAGTCCACAATGGCCATTATTACTTGCCTGCAGTATTTAGCTTTAGATATCTCCAAAACACTTTAAATTAAGCTTCATAAGCAGCGGTCATGCCTTACCACAGCTGTCATCATTCTTTAATGGTTAATAGTTCCTTAGCTGACAAGCTTTGTTCTTTCACTAATCCAGTAAAGCAAAAGTAATTCACGATTTAACTACGATCGTCCATTAACAGAAATTACATAGGCTAACAATGTCTCTGCCAACACTGTTTTACGTACTACTACTTCTAGACTTAAAACGTTGCCGCAGGTTGATGACTACCGATGACTTCCCCGCCGAGCACATTGACATTGATGAATTTCGATGTGTCGGCCGACAACTACATTAATTATGGAACACATGAGATTATTAAACAGCCAGTTTTTCAAAATTAAATTAAATAAACAAAAAAAGAACCTTGAATAAACAAGATTCTTTATGACGGAGACTGAGGGATTCGAACTCTCGCACCGGAATAACCCGATCTACACCCTTAGCAGGGGCGCCTCTTCAGCCACTTGAGTAAGTCTCCAATGGGCCTAAATGGACTTGAACCATCGACCTCACGCTTATCAGGCGTGCGCTCTAACCAGCTGAGCTATAGGCCCATTAAAGCGGGTAACGAGAATCGGACTCGCGACTAAAGCTTGGAAGGCTTTCGTTTTACCACTAAACCATACCCGCAACAAACAAATTATCAATAATGGCGCGGGACGGAATCGAACCGCCGACACAAGGAGCTTCAATCCTTTGCTCTACCAACTGAGCTACCGAGCCATCTTACGGTCCATATCAGATTTGAACTGATGATCTTCTCCGTGACAGGGAGACGAGATAAACCACTGCTCCAATGGACCATATTGCGGGAGATGGATTTGAACCACCGACCTTCGGGTTATGAGCCCGACGAGCTACCTAACTGCTCCATCCCGCGATGTTATAAAAAATAAAAGTACAAAATCCAGTTTATGGACCTTGTAGGACTCGAACCTACGACAGGACGGTTATGAGCCGTCTGCTCTAACCAACTGAGCTAAAGGTCCAAGCTCTAGTATAGCGGCGGGGGGGATCGAACCCTCGACCTCCCGGGTATGAACCGGACGCTCTAGCCAGCTGAGCTACACCGCCAAAAAAAGTAATCGCTAAATTATATATTAAGATTACAATCGGGAAGACAGGATTCGAACCTGCGACCCCCTGGTCCCAAACCAGGTGCTCTACCAAACTGAGCCACTTCCCGAGATAATGCGCCCTGAAGGAATTGAACCTTCAACCTTCTGATTCGTAGTCAGACACTCTATCCAGTTGCGCTAAGGGCGCGTCATTATATGCCGAGGACCGGAGTCGAACCGGTACGGTTGAAACCAACCGCGGGATTTTAAGTCCCGTGCGTCTGCCAATTCCGCCACCCCGGCAAGTAATGAAGCGGAAGACGGGATTCGAACCCGCGACCCCCACCATGGCAAGGTGATGTTCTACCACTGAACTACTTCCGCGTAATATATAAATGCCGATTATACGATTTGAACGTACGACCCCCTGTTTACAAGACAGATGCTCTACCAACTGAGCTAAATCGGCAAGATGTAAATATGGTATATAATATTGGCAAATACGGGTGGTGGGACTTGAACCCACACGTCCTGAAACACTAGAACCTAAATCTAGCGCGTCTGCCAATTCCGCCACACCCGCAAAATGGGGCCATGAGTCGTGACGGGCTTGAACCGTCGACCCTCTGATTAAAAGTCAGATGCTCTACCGACTGAGCTAACGACTCGGTATGGAGGATACAGGGCTCGAACCTGTGACCTCCTGCTTGTAAGGCAGATGCTCTCCCAGCTGAGCTAATCCTCCAAAGCACGGCAGCGTCCTACCCTCGCAGGCAGTCTCCTACCAACTACTCTCGGCGTGAAGAAGCTTAACTACTGTGTTCGACATGGTTACAGGTGTTTCCTTCTTGCTATTGCCACCGTACTTTTTCTTTTGAGTTCTTACACTCAAAACTAAATATAATCTCTTGAAAATCCTTACTCACAATCCCAGATTGCTCAAGCTCTGGTCAAGTCCTCGACTGATTAGTACTAGTCCGCTCCAAGTCTCACGACTCTTCCACTCCTAGCCTATCTACCTCTTAGTCTTAGAGGTGTCTTACTACTTTCGTATGGGAAATCTCATCTTGAGGGGGGCTTCGCACTTAGATGCTTTCAGCGCTTATCCCTGCCATACTTAGCTACCCAGCTATGCCTTTGGCAAGACAACTGGTACACCAGCGGTATGTCCATCCCGGTCCTCTCGTACTAAGGACAGCTCCTCTCAAATTTCCAACGCCCACGACGGATAGGGACCGAACTGTCTCACGACGTTCTGAACCCAGCTCGCGTGCCGCTTTAATGGGCGAACAGCCCAACCCTTGGGACCAACTTCAGCCCCAGGATGCGACGAGCCGACATCGAGGTGCCAAACCTCCCCGTCGATGTGAACTCTTGGGGAGATAAGCCTGTTATCCCCAGGGTAGCTTTTATCCGTTGAGTGATGGCCCTTCCATGCGGTACCACCAGATCACTAAGCCCGACTTTCGTCCCTGCTCGAGTTGTCTCTCTCGCAGTCAAGCTCCCTTATACCTTTACACTCTGTGAATGATTTCCAACCATTCTGAGGGAACCTTTGGGCGCCTCCGTTACTCTTTAGGAGGCGACCGCCCCAGTCAAACTGCCCATCTGACACTGTCCTATATCTCGCTTAGAGATACTAGTTAGAGTAGCCATCAAACAAGGGTAGTATCCCAACATTGCCTCCAATAAGACTAGCGTCCTATCTTCTCTGGCTCCTACCTATCCTGTACATGTTTAACAGCTACCCAATATCAAATTGCAGTAAAGCTCCATGGGGTCTTTCCGTCCTGTCGCGGGTAACCCGCATCTTCACGGGTATTATAATTTCACCGAGTCTCTCGTTGAGACAGTGCCCAAATCATTACACCTTTCGTGCAGGTCGGAACTTACCCGACAAGGAATTTCGCTACCTTAGGACCGTTATAGTTACGGCCGCCGTTTACTGGGGCTTCAGTTCGAACCTTCGTCTTACGACTAAGCTCTCTCCTTAACCTTCCAGCACCGGGCAGGTGTCAGCACCTATACGTCGTCTTACGACTTTGCAGATACCTGTGTTTTTGATAAACAGTTGTTTGGGCCTATTCACTGCGGCTGGCTGTTACACCAGCACCCCTTCTTCCGAAGTTACGGGGCGATTTTGCCGAGTTCCTTAACGAGAGTTCTCTCGCTCACCTTAGTGTTCTCCACTCGACTACCTGTGTCGGTTTGCGGTACGGGTACGTTATCTCTCACTAGAAGCTTTTCTTGGCAGTGTGACTACAGAACCTTCGCTACTTTATTTCGCTCCTCATCACGACTTGTGATTATCGAAAGCAAGCATTTGACTCACTCTCTCACTTATCGCTTGAACATGGCTTCCAGCGCCATGCGTTCCTTGCCTCCTGCGTCCCTCCTTCGCTATTAACGATTTAACGCAGTACAGGAATCTCTACCTGTTGTCCATCGGCTACGCCTCTCGGCCTTACCTTAGGTCCCGACTTACCCTGGGCGGACGAGCCTGCCCCAGGAAACCTTAGTCTTTCGGCGGATAGGATTCTCACCTATCTTTCGCTACTCATACCGGCATTCTCACTTCTAAGCGCTCCAACTATCCTCTCGATTAGCCTTCACCGCACTTAGAACGCTCTCCTACCACGTGTATTACTACACATCCACAGTTTCGGTACTATGCTTAGCCCCGGTAAATTTTCGGCGCAGCGTCACTCGACTAGTGAGCTATTACGCACTCTTTTAATGATGGCTGCTTCTGAGCCAACATCCTAGTTGTCTACGCAACTCCACATCCTTTTCCACTTAGCATAGATTTTGGGACCTTAACTGGTGATCTGGGCTGTTTCCCTTTCGACTACGGATCTTATCACTCGCAGTCTGACTCCAGTGCTTTGATATCTGGAATTCGCAGTTTATCTGAATTCAGTAACCCCTGACGGGCCCTTCGTCCAAACAGAGCTCTACCTCCATTATCATCCTCGCACCAGGCTAGCCCTAAAGCTATTTCGGAGAGAACCAGCTATCTCCAAGTTCGTTTGGAATTTCACCGCTACCCACAGCTCATCCCCGCAATTTTTAACTTACGTGGGTTCGGTCCTCCAGTGCGTTTTACCGCACCTTCAACCTGGCCATGGGTAGGTCACTTGGTTTCGGGTCTACATCAACTAACTATCGCGCCCTTTTCAGACTCGCTTTCGCTGCGGCTCCGTCTTTTCTGACTTAACCTCGCTAGTTAACGTAACTCGCCGGTTCATTCTACAAAAGGCACGCCATCACCCTTTAATGGGCTCTGACTACTTGTAGGCACACGGTTTCAGGTTCTCTTTCACTCCCCTTCCGGGGTTCTTTTCACCTTTCCCTCACGGTACTGGTTCACTATCGGTCACAAATTAGTATTTAGCCTTGCGAGATGGTCCTCGCTGCTTCAACCGGAATTCCTCGTGTTCCGGCCTACTCAGGATCCTGCTCGGCGTGAATTCAATTTCGCTTACGGGGCTCTCACCCTCTCTGGCTTACCTTCCCAGATAATTCTGCTATCTCTTCCACTACCTTATTGCAGTCCTACAACCCCGATTGATAAATCAATCGGTTTGGGCTCTTTCCTCTTCGCTCGCCGCTACTAGGGAAATCGATTTTTCTTTCTCTTCCTGCAGCTACTTAGATGTTTCAGTTCACTGCGTCTTGCCCTACCTGACTATGTATTCATCAGCTAGTAATATGATCGCTCATATTGGGTTCCCCATTCGGATACCTCCGGATCTCTGCGTACTTACCGCTCCCCGAAGCATTTCGCCGTTCGTCGCGTCCTTCTTCGCCTTCTTGTGCCTAGGCATTCACCGTGCGCCCTTCTTTACTTGACCTTACTCTTAAGATCTACTCTCTCGGTCGCTCTTGCAATCTGTTTCTTTTCTCTTTGATTGTGTCTCGGTTTTTTCTTGGATTATATTCAGTTTTCAATGTACTAACCATGAGTCTCTCGACTCAATGGAGGCTAACGGGATCGAACCGATGACCTCCTGCGTGCAAAGCAGGTGCTCTCCCATCTGAGCTAAGCCCCCAAATACTCTTCTGCGACAGTCAATAACCTGATGTCAATGGGCCTAAATGGACTTGAACCATCGACCTCACGCTTATCAGGCGTGCGCTCTAACCAGCTGAGCTATAGGCCCGTCTCTTGCGTATCTGTTCTCTATTCTGTTGTGAGGTACTACCCTCAAAACTAAACAATGTTCTCGCTCCGTGTGCTTCCGTTGCTCCTAGGCTTCCTCTAGTATCTCTACTCTCCACCTATTCGCTCTTCCTTAGAAAGGAGGTGATCCAGCCGCAGGTTCTCCTACGGCTACCTTGTTACGACTTCACCCTAATCATCTGTCCTACCTTAGACGGCTGACTCCCGAAGGGTTATCCTACCGGCTTTGGGTATTACAGACTCTCATGGTGTGACGGGCGGTGTGTACAAGGCCCGGGAACGTATTCACCGCGGCGTTCTGATCCGCGATTACTAGCGATTCCAGCTTCATGCACTCGAGTTGCAGAGTGCAATCCGAACTGAGATTAGCTTTAAGAGATTCGCTTGCCTTCACAGGTTCGCTCCTCGTTGTACTAACCATTGTAGCACGTGTGTAGCCCAGGTCATAAGGGGCATGATGACTTGACGTCGTCCCCACCTTCCTCCGGTTTGTCACCGGCAGTCTCATTAGAGTGCCCAACTTAATGCTGGCAACTAATAATAAGGGTTGCGCTCGTTGCGGGACTTAACCCAACATCTCACGACACGAGCTGACGACAGCCATGCACCACCTGTCTTAGTGTCTCCGAAGAGAACTTCATATCTCTATGAATTGCACTAGATGTCAAGACCTGGTAAGGTTCTTCGCGTTGCTTCGAATTAAACCACATGCTCCACCGCTTGTGCGGGCCCCCGTCAATTCCTTTGAGTTTTAACCTTGCGGTCGTACTCCCCAGGCGGAGTGCTTAATGCGTTAGCTGCAGCACTGAGAGGCGGAAACCTCCCAACACTTAGCACTCATCGTTTACGGCATGGACTACCAGGGTATCTAATCCTGTTCGCTACCCATGCTTTCGAACCTCAGCGTCAGTTACAGACCAGAGAGCCGCCTTCGCCACTGGTGTTCTTCCATATATCTACGCATTCCACCGCTACACATGGAGTTCCACTCTCCTCTTCTGCACTCAAGAAAGGCAGTTTCAGATGCAATTCCCCGGTTGAGCCGAGGGCTTTCACATCTGACTTGTCTTCCCGCCTGCGTTCGCTTTACGCCCAATAAATCCGGACAACGCTTGCCACCTACGTATTACCGCGGCTGCTGGCACGTAGTTAGCCGTGACTTTCTGGTTGATTACCGTCAAATAATTAGCAGTTACTCTAACTATCCTTCTTCACCAACAACAGAGCTTTACGATCCGAAAACCTTCTTCACTCACGCGGCGTTGCTCCATCAGACTTGCGTCCATTGTGGAAGATTCCCTACTGCTGCCTCCCGTAGGAGTTTGGGCCGTGTCTCAGTCCCAATGTGGCCGTTCAGTCTCTCAACTCGGCTATGCATCATCGCCTTGGTAAGCCGTTACCTTACCAACTAGCTAATGCACCGCGGGTCCATCCTCTAGTGACAGCTCGAAAGCCGCCTTTCATAGCTAGATCATGTGATCTTACTTCTTATTCGGTATTAGCATCTGTTTCCAAATGGTATCCCAATCTAGAGGGTAGGTTACCCACGTGTTACTCACCCATCCGCCGCTCGCGCTTTTAATGTCCTACCCGAAGGTATTCAACTAAAATTGCTCGCTCGACTTGCATGTATTAGGCACGCCGCCAGCGTTCGTCCTGAGCCAGGATCAAACTCTCATTTTTAATGTTTGTTTGAATGTTTGCTCATTCGTTCCAAGATTTGCATCTCGGATTTATTTGCTTGCAAAATTGACTTCGCTTTTTTGTTTTGGGTTCTTACACCCGCACACTTTGCGAAAACATTGTTCAGTTTTCAAGGTACTACCCGCTGCTGTAAATCGCTTTACAACTGCGCTTGTTTTATTTTAGCAGATGTATTTTCTTTTGTCAAGAACTTTTTTCTGCCCCGCTCCTGAAGAAATCTTGCTTTCCTCAGCAGCGTTTATTATCTTACTAAACTTAAATCCTCTTGTCAAGACCTTTGTTTAATTTTCTTTCGCCGCCCGGTCTGACAAGCCTTGACTTGTCTTGCCCGACGACAGTTATTAATATTACCAACTTGTTTCTGCTTTTGCAAGCTTTTTTTTAAATTTATTAAAATGACTTACTTCTAGTTTCATGTTAAAGTTGTTATATCAACGTTTAGAGGGGAGTTTTTAAAATAAAAAAATTTGACATAGCAATCGTGGGGGCAGGTCCAATTGGTCTCTTCAGCGCGAATTTTGCTCATCTGCATGGACTACAAACCATCATTTTTGACTCATTAAAGGAAGTTGGTGGGCAACCAAAACTACTTTATCCGTTCAAAAAAATCTTTGACATCCCTGTTTTTAATGAAATTACGGGTAAAGAATTAGTTGAACGTTTAGCAGAAGAAACAAAGACAAAGGCAACTTTTGCACTAAACCACCGCGTTAATGAGATTACGAAAAATGGCGATTATTTCATTATTGACGATGAATTTGCCGTCAAAAGTATCATTATTGCCAGCGGCACTGGTTCGTTTACGCCCAAAAAGTTCCCGCTCAAAGTGGACAGTGAGAGTGAAAAACACATTCACTACTATATAAGAGAGCCTGAAAAATTTGCTGATAAAACAGTCGGCGTTTTCGGCGGCGGTGATTCGGCACTTGATTGGGCACTCGAATTAGCCCAGCAGCCTAACACGCACGTTAAGCTCGTCCACCGGCGAAATGAATTTCGCGGTTTAGAATCCAGTATTCAGCAACTTAAAAGTTTAAAAAATGTTGAAATTCTGACCCCTTACCTTCCTAAAGTCAGTTCGTTAGTCAATAATCAATTACAGATTGGCCTAAAACAAATGGGGCAATCCGACATTATCCAACATTCATTTGATGAAATCGTGGTTGCTTATGGTTTTCGCGCCAACAATAATTTTGTTAAACAATGGGGCGTTGACATTGCCGGCGGACAAATTAAGGTCGGGCAGGAAATGAAGACCAATGTCTCTGGGATTTATGCTGTCGGTGATGCCGCCACATATCCCGGACGCGTACCCGTGATTGGCCTTGGCTTTGGTGAAGCGCAAATTGCAATTACTTCAATTATGCGGTCACTTTTCCCAGAGAAAACTTTAACCATCCACTCAACCAGTATTTAGGAGACTTTATGGCGCTAATCAACTTTATCTTGCACATTGATCATCACCTAATCGCAATCGTCAATCAGTTTGGCGGTTGGACCTACCTTATCCTATTTGGCATTATTTTTATTGAAACCGGCCTGGTCATCTTTCCGTTTTTACCCGGGGATTCGCTTATTTTTGCAGCGAGTTCGATGGCCGTTAATCCCAAATATCAACTTGATATTTGGCTAGTGTACCTAACGGTTCTACTGGCGGCAGTCTTAGGTGATGCCTGCAATTATGAGCTTGGCGCCCGATCTGTTAATGCCGGCAGCCATTATGCCTGGTTCAATAAGTTAATTAATCAAAAAAATCGCCTGGCAGCCGAAAAGTTTTTTGAACGTCACGGCCCAATCACAATTGTAATTGGGCGCTTTATCCCGTTCATTAGGACCTTTGTTCCCTTCATTTCCGGCGGCAGCAAAATGCACTACGGTAAATTCGCGGCATACAACATTGTCGGCGGCATTCTCTGGTGCGGCGTGTTCACCATCATCGGCTTTTTCTTCGGCAACATCCCGTTTGTCAGGGATCATTTTTCAATTTTAATCCTAGCTATCATCTTGATTTCTGTCATCCCGATTTTAATTGTTGCGTTAAAAAAGCACATCGCACTAAAAAAGGAGTTCCATTAAAGGAACTCCTTTTTTAACGCTGTAATAATTTTTCAGCAAAGTATAATTCATAAATAATTCCACCAACGGCAAAACACGAGGCAAAAAAGCCCTCTGTCAGCACATTAATAATCGGATCTGTTGCTGGGTCAAATAACCACGTATTACTCCCCGCAAACAACACATGATGAAACAAAACGAAAAAACTGTCAAAGTTTGTCACGGCAAACGGCAAAATTGCAATCGGTAATAGTAAAAATAGCAGTGCCCAAACCTTATTCAACTTTAGCACATTACCTTTTTGCCGCCGGCCCCAAAAATGAATTGCTAAACAGCACAAAAAGGCAACAATTGCCAAGACAAAAAGTTTCTTTACCGCCGCAAAGTGCTGCGCCGCCATCGGTGAAGTTGGCAAGTCGCGCATGTGCAACACATGCTTAAACGGCCAAATCAAATACCACATTAGTTGATCATAATTGTGCATTACTTGACCAATCGTCAGTTTCACCGTTTTGTTTGTTTTTTGGACAACAATAAAAACCAAGAGCAGCGGCCAACTAGCAACAATTGCGCCCACTACGCTGCTTGTAATTGCAAATACGAAATGATAAATAATCGTCAGAATACTATTTTGCTTGTTCATAATTCAAATTGATCCAAACTACCAACGACATAAGTTGGTTGCCGCTGATCCTTAATATCGCTCGGCTGCGTAATTCCAGTGGTCACTAGCAATTGGTCAACCTGACTATTAAAGCCGGCCTTAATATCAGTATCATAATTGTCACCAACCAAAATTGCCCGCTCCTTCGAGCACTTCATTTTAGCCAGCGCCATCTCAACAATAATCGCTGACGGCTTACCAATATACAGCGGTTCTTGGCCACTGGAAACGGCAATCATCGCACACTGCGACCCATTTCCTGGCAATAATCCCTCATCGCTAGGCAAATTAACGTCGGCATTGGTCCCAATAAACGTCGCGCCACTTCTAATAGCATCGGCAGCAATCTGAACCTTACGGTACGTTAAATCACGATCCATCCCCACAATGACATAGTCTGGGTGGTGCGGATCCAGTTCAAAATCTTTTTGCTGCAAAAATTCATGCCACAAGCCAATTTCACCAATTAAATAAAATTTCAGTGGTGTCAATTGCGGACTCTGCCTTCTAAGATAGCTCACAGTCGCCATACAGGGCGTATAAACGTGTTCTATGTCCGTCTTAATCCCATGACCCGCCAGCTTATCCACGACCATCTGCGGCGTTCTGGTGGTGTTATTGGTTAAGAATAAATAATCCTTGCCTGCTTGCTCTAAGCGATGAACAAAACGCACACCAGCAGCAATTGTATCCTTGCCGCGATAAATCGTACCGTCAAGGTCAATCAAAAATAATTGGTAATCTTTCACTTACTTGCTGCCCTTTCTCTTTTTAATTACAAAAGAGTGATGATTGCTGTGTTCTTTTTTGACCGCAACCGTTTCTTTTTTCTTAAAAGTGGTTTTGTGCACCCGCCGCTTTTTAAACACCACCGTCTTCTTTGAATGAGTGCCAAATCGTCTGTATCCAGATTGCCGGTAATTGCCATGCCAATTTTTTTGGCTGCTAGAGTGATAATGATGAACCGGACTGAGCAGCTGCAAAATAAAGTAACCTGTTCCCGGATTACAGTATTCCATCAAATAATCCGCAATTGTCTGCTCCTTGCGGTCAATCGCTGTCCGCATATTATCCTTATAGAAACCCTTTAGTCGTAAATGCTCACTGGAAACATCCCCCACCAAAAAGTCATATTGATCGAGATACGGATCATACTTTTGCCGCAAAACCTCAATATCCAGCGCTTCTCTTTTGTTAACAAGTATTTGGTAAAGCTGCTTGTTAATCTTAACTTGATCGCCAACTTGGCCAACAACGGCCAGCGGGTGGCGCAACGGCTGGTCCTCAGTAAACTTATTATTACGTTCCGGCTTTTTTGAACTATCTGCCTTGTCTGCTACTGTCTTATCCGTCATTTACTTCACTTCCTATCAATCGGGTATTTTTTGGCTAAATAATTGCCAACAACTTCCCGCAAAAATTGCGGAAATAAAAATTTATTATCGCCCACAATTGCTAATGTCGGAAAAAACGGCACTAGTACGTAGTGGTCCAGCACCGCGATTTCGTACTCTTTGAGCGGGTCAATCTGCTTGCCATTAACATAAACAACGCGACTAATCGGATCAAATTTAATTCCCTTGTAATGCATTTGCCCAAAAATCTTCCCGCGAAAGCTCATCCCCTGCAACGGAAAATGATCGAGAAAATGCCGGTTTTTTTCAATTTCCATAACCAGTCGCCACAAGTCACTACCCTTTAAGGTTGAGCGTACAACGTGCATTGAGTGCGGCAAACTCCTTTGCAAATCGTATTTTGTTAAAATGCCCTTCTTAAACGGGTCTAAAAACAAGCCAGAACTCAGCATTGCTAGGTCTGTCCCAGCAAAATTAGCAATTGCATCCAGCGACACCTTAATAGCAGCCTCGCGATTATTCGCAAATTTTTCTGGTAAATCCGCAACCTGCTCCTGCATTAAAATGTCACGACCACGGTCCTGATAACTTTGAATTACTTCTTCATCATCCGGCTCCGCCTTCATCAGACTTGTTGGTTCAACATGCGGCACGATCTTTTGCACGTGGTGCTGGTCATCAAGTTCCATCCGAATATTGCCAACATAGTTGCCCCACTTGCCCGTCTGTGTCAGCCAGACGCCATTAACTTCTTCACCATGCTTTAATAAATCGTGACTATGACCGCCGACAATTAGGTCAATCTGTGGATAATTTTCTGCCAAAAAGCGATCCATGTTCAAGCCAATGTGAGTTAGTAGAATTAAAACATCGTACTTACCCTCAATCTTAGGCAAAACCGCATCCATTGTTTCTTTCAACATCTTAACGTGCCAATGATTAGGCAGATAAGACAGAGGATATGCTGCCGTCAAACCAATTAGGGCAATTCGCGTGCCTTTTTTGGTAGTCAGGATTTTATCTTGCACGCACCAATGCGGCAATGTCTCATCTTCCTCGCGCAAATTAGCCAAAATCACGGGGAACTTGGCGCGGTCAAACAGCCGCTCAACCACCGCATGAGAATTAGAAATTCCTTCATTATTGCCAATAGTAATTGCATCGTAATTAAACGAGTTCATCAAATCAATATTGGCTTGGCCGTATGTTGCATCAGTTAGCGGCTGCGAACGATCCATAAAATCACCGGCATCAAACGTGAAAACTTGGTCAACCGACTGATCCTGCTGGGCGGTTTTTAAATAACGTCCAATTTTAGGAAAGTGTTCAAAATGCGAGTGTAAATCATTGGTATGTAAAATGCGAAGTGTTTCCATTATGCTGCTCTTTTATCCAATCTGATTAGATTTCAAAATCATCTGATAGGCATCCCAAATTTTGCCTTTTGGCTTTTCCCATTCAACCCAACTCGGATTCTTCCAATCATTTTCGTTAGTTAAAGTTTCCAGATGATAATTCTTATTAATATATTCTTCATAAGTAATTAGCGCTTTAGTCCTAGGAATATTCAATTGCAAAATTCGGACATTCTTAATCATGCCATGATCAACAGCCAATTCTGCAATACCATTTTGATCAATATTCGAAATCTCAAAGTACTTGCTGCCGTCGTTTCTGGTAATTTCTTCAATTAAATCTAACTCTTCATATTGTTGATCCATTAACCTCGCCTCCATGAAATAAAAACTTTTGCTATATAGCAAAAAATGTGCAACCATGCTATTGTATTAAGCGATAGAGGTGTACACATGAAACGATATAGCCATCTAATTCTGGCTCTTTTTTTTAGCTTAATCTTTGTCACGACCAGCGGCTTTACCGTTGTCGGTCACAGAGGCGATCCGAGCAAATACCCTGAAGAAACAATTCAGAGTGACGACTCGGCCTTCAATTCTGGAGCCGATTACGTTGAACTCGACCTGCATCTGTCCTCAGACGGAGTTTTAGTTGTCTCACATGATGATGATTTATTTCGAGTTACTCATACACATGCAATTGTATCACAAAATACTTGGCAAACACTTAGCCAATTAACATATGATAACGGTGAACATGTACTTAGTTTGGACCAGCTCTTTGAACATTACCAAAAGCGGCCAAATACAAAATTTGTTTTAGAAACCAAGGTGGACCACTCAGTCGATCCATCTTACCAGTTAGAAGATGAAATCGCGCAAACAATTAAAAAGTACCACATGCAAAATCGTGTCATGATCCACTCTTTTTCGGCGGCCAGTCTCTTTCATCTGCGGTCACTAATGCCAAACGCATATTTAATTTTGCTTGTCGGTAGCCTCAAGCGCATGAATTTTAGTAATTTACCACAAGTTAACGCGGTCAACGTGTCATCCGACGTTATTCAAGAGCATTCTTGGCTGATTCACTGGCTGCATTTACTCAATAAGCAGGTCTATGTTTGGGCAGAAATGGATGAGTCGCCTGCTCTTTGGCACTGGCTAATTAATAAAAATGTTGACGGCGTGGTCACTAATTATCCGGCCACCGGTTTTAAATATAAACTAGCCAAAGAAGGCACCAGTAAGTACGATATTCACCGAAGCGGCGTTTATTTTGGCAAAAGCAAAACGCCAATCATGATGAACCCATACGTCCGCATTAAGCAGCACAAGTATATTCATCCCGGGCAAAAGCTCAACGTCATGTATGGCGTCCGCGCCCATAATCAGCTGTATTATCAGGTTGCCGACCAAACTTTTATCTCAGCTGAATTTGTCAACCTCGACTTAACCGCACGCGACATTGCACCTTATCAGGATAAGCAAATCATCGCCAAACCGCAAAAGCAGGTGCCAATCTACCACCTGCCTGATAATCAATCAAAGACTGATAAAACCTTGCCAGCTAACACACTTTTTAAAATTGCTAACTTTAATGGCAGTCCCAAGAGCATGTGGCTTTATACCAAATTAGGCTGGGTTAAGGCGCAAGATATTTTATTCTATGGCTTTTTTGATCAGCAAAGTTGGGAAAGCTACCGCGAATTGCCGCGCATTAGTCGTTATCATAATATTGCGCTAACAGCTTACTTACCAAAGATGGCACCGCGAATTAAGACTACTCCAGAGCTAATTAAAGCCACCATGCAAATCATTCACTAATAAAAAAACGATTCACTAAACTGTGAATCGTTTTTCTATACTTAAAATTATTGGTTGCTTGTACTTTGCTTCTTCAACAATTCGTATGGTAACTCAATTTGTGTATCTGTTACTTCCTCGTTGTTCATCAACTTGGTCAACATTCTCATCGCAACAGCACCCATGTCATATAATGGCTGACGAATTGCGGTTAATGCTGGCCGCACAACCGAAGCAATTTGAGTTGCACTTGCCGTAATAATTTCTAAATCGTCCGGCACTTTCTTACCAGCATCAATTGCTGAGTTTAAAATGCCAACGGCAGTAATATCACGGGTAACAACTACACCGTCAACACCGTCTTGAAGCAAACGTGAATACAAGTTATAACCATCTGAATGGTCCTTGATATTCTCGTAAACTCGACCTTCACCCAAGTGATGCTCTGCCATAAATTTCTTGTAAGCTGGAATCCGGCATTCCGCATTAACAACAGCATCGGCATCCCCAACAACTAAGGCCAAGTTACGCTTGCCATCATTGTAAAGTAAGTTCAAGGCTTCGGTATCAGCCTTCTGATAATCAATCGTTACTGACGGAAATTCCTTGTGATTGTCCTTTGTTCCTGCTAAGACTACCGGCGTATCAGTCCGCTTAAATGCTTCAACTGCTTCTTTTGGTAAGCAATTTGACATGTAGATTACCCCGTCAACCTGCTTATTTAACAAACCTTGAATTGCTTGGTCTTCACGCATCAAGCGATTTTCAATACTTGTAATAATAATGTTGTATTTGTACAGCAAAGCAATATCATCAATCCCTTTTGATAATTCTGCAAAGTACAGGTTGGTTAAGTCTGGCACAATCAAACCCACAGTTGTTGTCCGTTTAGAAGCTAGGCCTTGAGCAACAGCATTTGGTTGATAATGCAGGCGATTGATAACCGCCATTACCCGTTCACGCGTGTCTTTACGCACATTCGTATTGCCATTAACAACCCGTGAGACTGTCGCCATTGAGACTTCAGCTTCACGAGCAACATCATAAATTGTAATATCTTGTTTACGCATCCTTCGTTCCTCCGTAAAAATTCTCAATATAGAATTTACCATGAATTGCAAAAAAGTGCAAACGTTTACAACCATTCTTTCATTTTTTCACACTTAGAACATGATATACTTTTCATGATTAAGATTTATTTTGAAAGGAACATTAAGATGAATTTAAATAAATTACAAGAATGGCTACAAAGTTCTGGTAATGATGTAGCTTACATTTCTAATCCAATTACTATTGCATACTTCACCGGCTACGAGATGGAACCTCATGAGCGTATCTTTGCTCTACTTGCCTTTAAAGACAGCGATCCCTTCGTTTTCGTTCCCGCATTAAATGTCGAAGAAGCCAAAAATTCGGCTTGGGATGGCGACGTTTATGGCTACCTCGATTCAGAAGATCCTTGGGCAATTATTGCCGACAAAGTTAAAAACAGAACGAGTGAATATCACAAGTGGGCTTTAGAGAAAAATAATTTATCTGTTGCCCATTATCAATTAATCCATGAACAATTTTCAGATGCCGATTTTAGCGGGGACGTTTCTAACTTCATCGCTAAAATCCGGCTATATAAGACACCTAGTGAGATTAAGGAATTGCAGGCTGCTGGACGTGAAGCTGATTTTGCTTTTCAAATTGGGTTTGATGCCATCAGAACCGGCGTAACTGAACGTTATATTGCTGGTCAAATTGACTACCAATTAAAATTACAAAAAGGTGTCATGCACGAAAGTTTTGAAACCATTGTGCAGGCTGGTGCCAATGCCGCTAACCCTCACCTTGGGCCATCAATGACCAAAGTTAAGCCAAACGAATTAGTCTTGTTCGACCTCGGAACCATGCACAACGGCTATGCATCTGACTCAAGTCGGACTGTTGCTTATGGTGAACCTAGCGCTAAAGAACGGGAAATTTATGAAATCGATCGCGAAGCCCAACAAGCTGCAATTGATGCCGTTCGTCCCGGAATGACTGCTTCAGAACTTGACGGCGTTGCGCGAGACATTATTACCAAGGCCGGTTATGGTGAATACTTTATCCACAGACTTGGCCACGGAATTGGTAAAGACGTGCACGAATACCCATCAATTGTTCAAGGCAATGACTTAATCATTGAAGAAGGCATGTGCTTCTCAATTGAACCTGGTATTTACATCCCCGGTGTTGCTGGCGTGAGAATTGAAGATTGCGGTGTTGTTACTAAAGACGGCTACCAACCATTCACCCACACTGACAAGGAATTGAAAGTGTTACCACTTAAAGATTAATTATTAAACAAAAAATGCACCAGGCAGAAAAATCTGTCTGGTGCATTTTTGATTAACATTACTTATTCTTGTGGATAAATTGGTGGTTCAACATCAGTGTCGTTTTCGGCATCGTGCAAGTCAGCAACCGTGTTTTCCGCATTGTCACTTTGAGCAACATTTTCATTTGAATCATCGATCACAATATCATCGAAGTCTTTTAATTCAGAATCGTCTTCAACATTCTTCGGGAATGATGCTAATTGATTCTTAACAACTTCGGTGCCATTGTCATATTTTTTCTTCAAGTCTTGAACAGTATCGTTGTTCTTAACCTTACTCTTTAAATCGTCGACTTGATCATCAGTAACAAACAATGATCCTGCAACAAATCCTGCGGCACAACCAACGATTGTACCAAATAAAAAACTTGTAAATTTTTTCATAAAAGTAACTCCTTTTACTTAATCTTCACCTTTACGACGTTTGCGCCGTGCAAACATTGCTGTTAAAGCAGAAGAAACAGCCCCATTACGCTTAAAATGAACACTGCTGAACCGCTTTGCCATTTTCCGCGAAGAAGCATTAACATCTGAGACACTCTCACCTAAATCTGCAGCTGCTTGAACAACTGGATCTAAGGTCTTCATCTTGACATTAACATCAGCTAACAAGACGTTGGTCTTGTCAAGCAAATCATTTGTTTGGTCAAGCAAGCCATCAACGTCTTTGGCAACTTGCTGGATTGACTCATTCGCAATTTGAATTGTTTTCTTTGCTTCTTTAGTAGCCTTTGCAGCACGAACCAGCACCGGAATAGCGAAAAGTACTAAAATTAGTAATGCGACAGCAGCAATTAAGCCTGCTAGCGCACCATAGGAAATTTCCATCTTCTACCTCCAATTTTACTTCTAAAAAAAGTCTAGCATGTAAACACTTTAATCTCAACCGATATGTAAATATTTTGTTATAGTTAATGTACATCCATGAAAGGTCAACGCAATGAATAACTTACTTAAAATAAATCGCCAGTTTTTAAAATTAAACTGGGACAGTATCGGTGAACATTTACTCACTGTAATCTGGCAGCTAGTCTTATCAACAGCAATCTTTTATATCATTGACTACTGCGGCAAAAGAATTATAAACCATTATTTAAAGCATAGTAAACGGCCCCAAAATAAGCGTACTAGAACCGTAGCTGCTTTAATAAATAGTATTTTTAGCTATACCGTAATTTTCTTTTACTTATTTGGAGTTTTATCGATTTTGGGGATTCCAATTGGGACTCTTTTAGCAAGTGCCGGCATCTTTTCTCTAGCTTTAGGGATGGGCGCACAGGGCTTTGTCAGCGACTTAGTCAATGGTTTTTTCATTTTAAGTGAAGACCAATTTGACGTCGGTGATATTGTTCAAATTAACAATCAAACGGGTACTGTGGTCCAGTTAGGGCTAAGAACCACGCGGCTCAAGGGTACTGACGGGTCCATCATCTACATTCCTAACCGCAACATTTCAATTGTGCAAAATCTGGCTCACGGCGGCATTGGTCTAGATATTAACTTGCAATTAAATGTCCAAAATGACTTTGACAAAGTCCGCACGTTGATTAAACAGGCAAATAACCAGGTTGGACTTGCTAAAAAGACTTTGGTGCAAGGACCCAAGATTATCGGCATCACTAGCCAAACTGCCAAAACCGTCAACTATGTGATTCACTTCCAAGTTAAGCCCGGCAGAGAAAAAGACGTCCAAGACATTTACTTAGCGGCTTACCTCAAGATTTTACAAGACAACAAGATCACTTTAGCAGGATAGAAAAAGGTTAACTCACTTAAATTGAGTTAACCTTTTTTACTTAATTAAATTGCGCCAACCATTCCGGCCATGCCGCAAGCAACTTAACAATTGCCCGTCCGCGATGCGACAAGCTATTTTTTTCATCCAAAGTCATTTGCGCAAAAGTTTTACCCTTTTCTGGTACATAAAATAGCGGATCATAGCCAAAGCCATCTTCACCGCGAGGTGCTGCCAGAATCTGCCCAGCACATTGACCATCAACTACAAGATCATGGTTAAACTGACCTGGCATTGAAGCAACAATTGTTGTATTAAACTTGGCTGTTCTTTTTTCTTGGGGAACACCGCCAAGCTCTGCCAATAATTTCGCATTATTCTGGGCATCATTATGACCCTCACCAGCATAACGAGCAGAATGTACTCCCGGGGCGCCGTCAAGCGCATCAACCATTAACCCAGAATCATCGGCAATTGTAATCATTCCGCTAAAGTCAGCGAGTTCGTGAGCCTTGAGCTTGGCATTCTGTTCAAAGGTTGTCCCGTATTCATCCACAATTGGTGGATTATCTAGGTCTGCGTTGGTTTTAATCACAGCCTCAATCCCTGCCTGTGCAAAAGCCTCACGTAATTCTTTAACTTTACCTTGATTAGTCGTCGCAAATAGAATTTCTTTCATCAGTAATCTTCTCCCTTAATCAAATGTTGTGCCTTAAATGCCGGATCATTTAAAAACTTGCTGCCCAATTCATTAAACATCGCCACATCACCAGTTGTGTAATATTCATGTGCCGGCTGATTATCAGCTGTACTTAACAGACCATCACGCTCCATGACGTTTGCCGTGTATTGCGCTACCTGATCAGCTGGATCGACCAACTTAACTTTATCCCCAAGAGCTTGGGCAAACTGAGCCTTAATTAACGGATAATGGGTGCACCCCAAAACCAACGTATCAAATTCCTGCGTCATGATCGGCGCCAAAGTCGACTTAACGGCTTCAAGGCAAGTCGCCTCATCAGCATCTTGCTCAATTAGCGGCACCAACTTGGGTGCAGCTAATTCGGTTACCTTAATTTCGGGATCACGAAAGTTAATTTCTTGTTGATAAGCGTGGTGAGAAATCGTATAGTTCGTTGCCACCACGGCAACTTTTTTATTATGCGTTGTTTGTGCCGCTAGAAGTCCTCCAGATTGGATAACACCAACAATTTGTTGGTCGACTTCTTGTTGAATAGTGGCCATTGCAGCAGCCGTTGCAGTATTGCAGGCAAAAATAATCAGCTTAACGTTTTTACTTAATAAAAACTTAACACTTTGCCGTGTGAGGTCAATAATGTCTGCTTGTGACTTGTCGCCATAAGGAATGTTGGCATTATCCCCAATAAAAACCGTTGATTCATGCGGCATTTTTTGCAGTACCTTTTTTACGACACTTAAGCCGCCAACACCGGAATCTAACAGACCAATTGGACGATTGTTCATCATACAAATTTCTCCCTAAAAGTTTTCTACTTACCAATTTTACGGTAAAATAGAAAAGAATAAAAGGGATGAATACTTTATGCAAAATAATAATGAGCAAAGCGAACACGTATATTTTATTAATCAGCTGTACCGTGACTTCATCTTGCCGCAAATTTTAGGCGACGACGATGACGCTATTTTGTATTGGGCCGGTAAACGCGTCGCCCGCAAATATGATTTAGCCTCCTATGAAGATGTTAACAGCTTTTTTGCGACAGCTGAATTTGGCACTTTAACCAAAATTAAAGAAAAGCGGACAACAATTATTTTTGAATTAAACGGTCAAACTGTCATCGACCGCCTGAATAGTGACAGTCACGAGTTTTCACTTGAGGCTGGTATCGTCGCCGAGGCAATGCAAAAGCAAAACGGCCGCATTACCGAATGTGACGTCAACATTGACGAAAAAAAGCAAAGGGTCCAATTAATTGCACAATTTGATTAACCACTTTTGTTAAGTCATATGCTTAATTGCTATGACTATTTTTTTGCACTAATTTTAGATTAAACACGAATAATTTTATTAAAAATTCAGATTAAGTAAGCGAATTTAAAATTCGAATATGCCAAGTGGCTTAAGAACTAAAACCCATATTTTCTCGTTAACAATCCTTTCGTGGTAAAAATAACTACTATTACGAAAGTTTTCTTGTCAGTTTGGTAAATTTCTGCTATGCTTTATTCAACTAAATATTTAGTCTGTATATTGTCGTAATGAGGTCGACAGTTTCTACTCGGAACCGTAAATTCCGAACTATAGACGAAAAAGTACAATTCAAGGTCCTTAGGGCTTATTTTGTTTTGGCCTCTTTTGCTATAGCTTTAGTAGAAGAGGCCTTTTTGTTTCTTGAAAAAGGAGTATCGCTTTTAAATCGGAAGAATCTAGGAAAGTGGCAAAGCTAGCGATCATTATCTTAAATTCGTAATTGGAAATTTTGAAGTTAAATAATTTTTATTTGAGGTTATCAAAAAATGAATTTTGTCAAAGTTATCAAGGGAAACTATTTTACGTCTGCTTCAAAAACTGAAGTTGCTTATCATGAAAACAGTCTAATTTGCCTAGACGCAAATGGAAACATTGCACAGATTATCCACAAAGATGATGCTGCTTATGAACCAACTTTAGCAGCTGCGCAAAATAATCATATTTTACAAGAATTGGATGCTAATCAATATCTCCTTCCGGGTTTTATTGATCTCCACGTTCATGCACCACAATGGCCCAATGTTGGTCTAGCACTAAACTGTGGCAATGCCGACTGGTTTAAAAATTATACTTTTCCACTGGAAGCAAAATTCAGCGATGCAGAATTTAGTCGCAAAGTCTATGACAGCTTAGTAGCAAACTTACTGGCTAACGGCACAACGACAGTACTTTATTTTGGTTCAGTTGATAATGCTGGTAACGCCGAACTAGTGAAAGCATGCCAAACGTTGCACCAACGTGCTTTAATTGGCAAGGTCGTAATGGATAATCCCGAAACCTGCCCAGATTATTATCGCGATGAGTCAACCCAGGCAGCAATTGACGGCACTGAGGAATTTATTGGCATTGTTAAGGAACTTAATCAGGGGCAAAAATTGCAAATGGCCCCTGTAATTACGCCGCGCTATTTAACCTCCTGCACACTTAAGGGAATGCGGCAATTAGGTGACTTAGCTAAAAAATATGACTTATTAATTCAATCTCATTGCAGTGAAAATCAGGTAGAAAATGATTATGCGTTAGACAATTTTCATAAACGTGATTCTGTCATGTTAGATGAAGCCGGATTATTAACCGACAAGTCAATTATGGATCACGGCACGATGCTAAATGATTTTGACTTAGATTTATTCCAAAAGCGTGGCGTTGCAATTGCTCACTGTCCAATTTCTAATTCTTTTGAGGGCGGTGCAATTTTACCTGCAAAGTACGCCATGGCTAAAGGCATTAACGTTGGCCTAGGAACTGATATTTGCGGTGGCTATGAGCTCAGCACTTACGAAACCATGCGCCACGCGGTAATGTGCTCCAGTATTTTAAGCGATGGTGTTGATAATCGGATCCCTGCTGACAAGCGCGGCGTTGGGGATTCCATGTTTTCAATTCACACCGCTTTTTATATGGCAACTGTTGGCGGGGCTAAGAGTTTACATTTAAAAACTGGTCAGATTAAAGCTGGCTATGCGGCCGACTTGCAAGTTGTCCACTCTAAGTATCCTCAATTTGTTGACCGCACAACTGATGAGACTTTCCAAAAGTTAATGTACGAAACAACTGCTAATGAAATCGATATGGTAATGACTCAAGGTATAGTTGCTAAGGGAGCTAAATAATGAATGAGCAAAATGCAAACGGCCTATTATTTAAACCAGAAGACAATGTCCCTAATCTAGAAGCCGGTATTTTAGGCTTGCAGCACGTGTTAGCAATGGACGTTTATGTGGCGCCATTAATTATTGCCAGTATGCTTGCCTTAAGCGTTGACCAAACTTCACAATTGTTGCAATCAGCTTTCTTAGCTTGCGGAATTGGGACAATCTTACAAACTGCCTTTTTTATGAAAATTCCCTTATGTCAAGGACCATCATTTGTTCCCGCAACAGCAATCGTCGGTGTTTTCTTTGCTAGTGGCGGGCAACACGGTGGGATGGCCGCCGTCATTGGTTCTTGTTTAGCTGGCTCACTTATGTTAATTCTGTTTGGTGCCACTGGAATATACGAAAAGGTAATCAACAAGCTCCTGCCCTCTGTTGTCGGTGGGACGATTATTACTTGTGTTGGCCTAGGCAGTTTTCCGTCATCACTAAACAGTAATATTTTTAAAGCCAGTGGCAACACCATGCAAAATGTCGAATTAGCTGGTATTACCCTGCTCACTTTTTTAATTGTGACTATAATTGGCACTTATATTCCGCAGCTGCACCAATTTTTGAAGATTTCATCAGTAATTATTACCATGATTGTTGGTGTAATTGCGGCTTCACTAATGGGAAGGATGGATTGGACTTCTTTCAATAAAGCCGCATTATTCAGTTTTCCCCAAGCCACAATTTTTCATTATGGTGTAAGCTTTAATCCTTCAGCCATCCTAACCTTTATTATTATCTTTTTGGTTTTAACAACCGAAACAACGGGAACTTGGTTTGCCATGAGTGCCGCTACTGACGAAAAAATCACTCCTAAACAGTGGAACCACGGTATGATTGGTGAAGGTGTGAGCTGCCTGATTTCGGCATTTTTAGGCAGCATCCCCATGACTGGCTATTCCACTAACGCCGGTATTATTTCAATTACCGGTGTTGCCAGCAGAAAGGTCTTTATCTCAGCTGGTGCTTGGTTCATTATTCTTGGCTTTTTCAGTAAAATTTCTGCACTATTATCAGCTATTCCCAAGCCGGTCATCGGTGGGGTTAGCCTGGTAATTATGGCGATTATTATGCTCAACGGCATTAACGTCATTGGTGACATTAATGCTTTCCCTAACAAAAATTATATTGTTGGCATCCCAATTGCAATGACTATGGCGATGACCTTCCTACCTAACAGCATTAAATTAGCTGCACCGAAATTATTGCAATATCTATTAGGCTCTCCTATTTCAATTGCCGCAATCACTGCGGTGGTGCTAAATCTCCTTCTTAGTAAAAAACAGGCAATAATTAATAGTGCCACATCATCAACAAAATAATTTTCTTTTTGCGGCACTCTAATCTCTTTACTACCACTTCTTGGTCATCTTGACCTATGATTAAGGTATATAGGAGGACAAAAAATGCTCAAAGAATTTAAAGAATTTATTCAACGCGGCAACGTCATTGATCTGGCCGTTGGTGTAATTATCGGTGGTGCCTTTACTAATATCGTCAATTCTCTAGTCAACAACCTGATTAACCCACTAATTGGATTATTTATTGGCAAAATTGACCTGTCAAATCTAGTTTTACGAGTTGGCGGCGCGACTTTTAAATACGGCGCCTTCATCAATACGGTAATTAACTTCTTAATTATCGCGCTCATCGTATTCTTCTTAGTTAAAGGAATTAACCGATTAACTAAGCACCAACCAGAAAAAGAGGCACCGGCTGGACCAACAACCGACGATTACTTACGTGAAATTCGTGACCTCTTAAAAGAAAAATAATATAGCAAAAAAAAGAGCTTCCCGCATTTGCGGGAGGCTCTTTCTTACTAATCTAGTCAGTATATTGATTTAAGATTTGGTCAAGCTTTGGCTTTGGTGTATAACCAGTCAAACGATCAACAATCTTACCATCTTTTTTAATAATCATTGTTGGAATCGCCATAATTCCTAAAGCGTTTGGCGTTTCTTTATTTTGGTCAACGTCCATCTTAGTGAACTTAACGTCTTGACGTTCTTCAGCCAATTGATCAACAACTGGTGATTGCATCTTACATGGGCCACACCAAGTTGCCCAAAAGTCTGTTAAAACAACACCATCTTTGGTTTCTTCTTCAAAATTTTCATCTGTTAATTCATCAACCATGAAAATACCTCCTACATAAACTTACGTTATCTCTTAATGATTTTAGTATAGCAAGCTGACTTACTTTTTACAAGTGCTTTACTTTAAATGAACAATTGTTGCGCCATTGCCACCTTCATTTGCCGGTGCATAATTATAGCTCTTAACATGGTTACTTGAAGCCAAATATTGCCAGACACCTTTACGAATAGCCCCAGTCCCAATACCATGAATAATTGTCACAACATCAAGTCCAGCTAACAAAACCGAATCAATGTAGCGATCAAGGTTGGTCATTGCTTCTTCATAGCGTTGACCGCGCAAGTCAAGTTCGCTCCGGGCATTGCTGCGGCGATTAGCACTAGTGGCACGCACCGTTTTTTGCGGTTTAGTCTTAGTTTCACCCGAAATTTTTTCAACATCGCGATCACTAACTTTAACTTTAATAATCCCCATTTGCACTTCATATTGGTGCTCACCTAAGCGTTTGGTAATTGTCCCCACTTGGCCATAGGACAAAACCTTGACCCGATCGCCAACTGTAACGTGGTGACGCTTCTTTTCGCGCTGCAAAACCTTATTGTGCGCCAGATTTTCTTCCTGTTTTGCTAATTGGTTGAACTCACCCTTGGCGGCGATTACCTCATTTTGCTTAACACTGCCATGCTGCTCTTCCAACTTAGCAATAATTTGATCGGCCTTTTTACGCTTCTTCGCAACAACTTCATTTGCCCGTTCTTGCGCAAATTCAAGTTGCTTTTGCACACGTTGATTATACCAATCAAGTGCCTGCTGCAATTTTTCCGCCAGCTTTTCACTGCGGTCAAGGCTACTTTCCAAGTGATTGCGAGCATCGGTTGCTGCCTTGGTCTGCTTGTCTAAGCGCACAATCATGGTATTAATGTCCGAATTTTCATCAGACATCAATTCTTGGGCATTTTTAACAACATCCTCACGCATTCCCAGCCGCCGCGCAATCGCAAAAGCGTTACTGTGACCAGGGATCCCAATTTGCAAACGGTAAGTCGGTGATAACGTCTTCACATCAAATTCCATTGACGCATTGCTTGTCCGTGAGCGATTATAACCATAGAGCTTTAATTCTGGATAGTGCGTTGTGACCATGATTTTAGCTTTTTTCTTACGTAAAAAGTCCAAAATACTGATTGCTAGGCTGGCACCTTCTTCTGGATCAGTCCCAGCTCCAATTTCATCAATCAAAACTAGTGTCTGATCGTCAACCCTTTTCATAATTTGAATAATATCGTTAATGTGCGATGAAAAAGTACTGAGTGACTGCTCAATTGACTGCTCATCGCCAATGTCAGCACAAATATCTTTAAAAACACCGACCTGACTGCCCTCAGCAGCTGGAATAAATAATCCAGCCTGCGCCATTAATTGCAGGAGACCAGTTGTCTTGAGCGTGATTGTCTTACCACCAGTGTTAGGACCAGTAATTAACATCGTATCAAATTCAAGTCCCAAGCGAATATCATTAGGCAAGACCTTTTCTGGATCAATTAACGGGTGGCGTGCCTGCAATAAATTCAATTCATGATTTTGGTTTAACTTTGGTTCAGTTGCTTTCATTGCCCGAGCCAAATGTGCCTTGGCCTGCAAAAAGTCCAGTTCGGTTAACGCCGTAGCAATTGCATCTAGTCGCGCCACTTCTTCACGTGCCAAGTCCGACAATTGCCGTAAAATACGGTGAATTTCTTGCCGCTCTTGAGCCAATAAATTCTGTTGGCGATTGTTCAAGCTTAGAACTGCACCGGGTTCCACGAATAAAGTCTGCCCACTGGCACTTTGATCATGAACCACACCACCAAATTTTGCCCGATATTCTTGCTTAACCGGAATAACATAGCGGTCATCACGAATAGTCACAATCTGTTCTGATAAATATTTACTGCTGCCGCCCTTAGTATAGGCATCCATTCGCATTTTGATTTCTTCGTCATTACTCTTTAAGTCGTGACGCAAGCGAGCCAAGTTACTTGAAGCTGTATCTAAAATCTCACCGTCGAAGTCAAGCGCGCGTTTAAGCTCGTTCAATAACATTTCGGGAACATCTAACTTAGAGGCAATTCCTGCAATTGCCTCTAAGTTAAGCTGCTCGCCATTAACATCTGCCAAAAAGCTATTAACTTCATTGGCTAACACCAAAACAAGCAGGATATTCCCTAGCTCTTTAGCATTCAAATTGGCTTTAATCCGCAAACGCTTGGTGCTAGGACGAACATCTTCAAAATCCGTTAGCGGCAGTTGACCCTTAATTCGCAATAAATTAACTAACGCTAAAGTCTGCTTCAAAGATAATTCGACTTGAGCAAAGTCACCACTAGGCTTTAAGTTTATTGCCCGCTCCTTAGCTGGTGTCGTAATTGCTTGGTCAGCCAACCTTTGCGTAATTTTGGAAAATTCCAACGTTTTTAATATTTTGTCATTCATTAGTCGTCTATTTTTCTCTATTAATAAAAAAAGACTGGCTAAGCCAGTCTTTCTTTTTTATTCACCACTTAAACGGTCATCATCCAAGAAAGTATTCAACACCCCTTGAACCATGTTCCATTCATCGTCTGATTCAATTTCGTGCAAATCGCTGCTGGTCACATCGCCTGCATCATCAGCATCATAACTAAATGCTTGAACTTCAACTTCTTCATCATCACCTACTGCAGCTGGATAAAGTAAGATGTAAGACTTGTCATAGTCATCTGAATGAAATGTAAATAAAACTTCGTATAATTCTTCATTGCCCTTGTCATCAACAAGGGTAATTTGCCGGTCATCACCGTGAACTTCTTGTGTCATATTAATCCTTTCGGTGTAAGTCTAAATAATTTTGTAAAATCAAGACAGCGGCCATTTGGTCAATTACTTCTTTGCGCTGGTGGCGGTCATGCATGCCAGCTTCTTCTACTAAGACCCGACGTGATTCAATCGTTGTCAGGCGCTCGTCTGAATAATATACGGGCAAGCCAAACTTAGCGATCAGCCGCTCACCATAAGCCTTACTGCGCGCAACCGAATTGCCAGATGTGCCATCCATATTTTTGGGTAAGCCCAAGACAAAACCATCCGCATCATATTGCCGCACGATTTTTTTAAGTGGGCGCATCCCAAAACTAAACTTAGCTTCATCAATTGGAATTGTTTCTACCTTCTGGGCAGTAATCCCCAACTCATCGCTAACGGCAACGCCAACTGTCTTAGACCCGACATCTAAACCTATTAAACGCATTACTTGTCTTTTCCAAGATAACTTTTGACAAGTTCTTCAATAATTTCATCACGCTCATGCTTCAAAATCAAATTACGAGCGTCATTGTGCCGCGGAATGTATGCTGGATCGCCAGACAATAGGTAGCCGACAATCTGATTAATTGGATTATAGCCCTTTTCCTCAAGCGCATCATATACATCTTGGAGAGTATCATAAACATTCTTGCCTTTATTTTGATTAAAATCAAAATGCATTGTTTTATCTAGCGAACTCATTTTCATTCCTCCTAACACAATTTTACTTGAAAAACAGTTCAAACTCAATCAATTAATTTTTAGTAATTATTTCAACAACTGCCTTAATAGCATCGTCAAGGCCTTCTGGCTTCTTACCACCAGCTTGAGCCATATTTGGACGGCCACCGCCGCCACCGCCAAAGATTGGTGCAGCTTGCTTAATTAAGTCACCAGCCTTCAAGCCTTTATCCAAAGCTTTTTGACCCAAACTAATAATCATGTTTGCCTTGCCATCATTAGCTGCTGCTAAGACTAAGACATCGGACTTGTTGCCACTCTTCCACGTATCAGCGAGTTCACGCAAGTCATTCATTCCGTTAACGTCGGCCTTCTTGGCAATAACTGTCAAATCGCCAGCTTGTTCAACGTCATTAAAGATTTCACCAGCCTTAGCTTGGTTAATCTTCAAGTTTAGATCTTCAACTTGCTTTTGACTGTCATGCAGTTCTTTTTCAAGGCTATCAATCTTATCAATAATGTTTTCTGGCTTAGTTGATTTAACTTCTGCTTGAATATCATCGAGTAAGTTCGACCGTCCAGCTAAGTATTCGTAAGCCTTCTTGGACATTACTCCTTCAATTCTTCTGACGCCGGCACCAACTGCTGACTCGGAAGTAATCTTGAAAATCCCGATTTGGTTGGTGTTGTCACAGTGTGTCCCACCACAGAACTCACTAGAGAAGTCACCCATTTGAACAACGCGGACCTTGTCGCCGTATTTGCCGTCAAACAGGGCCAAGCCGCCCATCTTCTTACCGGTTTCTTCATCAGTAACTGTCGTCTTAACGTCTAAAGCTTCCCAAATCTTTTGGTTGACTAAAGCTTCAACTGACTTAAGTTCCTTATCAGTTAATGGTTCAATGGCTGTAAAGTCAAAACGTAAATAGTCAGGTTCAACTAAACTACCAGCCTGGTGAGTATGGTCACCCAAAATACTGCGCAGTGCTGCATGAAGCAAGTGGGTTGCTGAGTGTGAGTGGCGCAAGCCTTCGCGGCGGTCACGGTCAATCTTCAAGACGTATTCTTGACCCTTTACAAGTGGTAAAACTACTTGAACAAAGTGCATGTTTTGGTCGTTTGGTGCGTGTTGCACATCGGTTACTTTGGCAACAAGCTCGCCTTCTTGATCGTAAATTGCACCGTGGTCAGCTACTTGACCACCACGTTCTGCGTAAAATGGTGTTTTATCAAAAATTAAAGTAGCAGTTTCACTATCAGTCTGGTCAACCAATTCATCATTAACGATAATATCGATTAATTTAGCGTGCTTTTCTTCATAAACACCATATTCAAATTCGGACTGATCCTTAATATTCATTAAGGTAACATCTTGTGCACCCATTGATTGCAAGTCACCACGAGCATTACGTGCCCGGTCTTTTTGTGCTTGCATTTCGGTATCAAAGCCCTTCTTATCAACCTTTAAGCCGGCATCTTGAGCGGATTCAAAGGTTAATTCATAAGGGAAGCCATAAGTATCAAATAACTTGAAGGCATCCTTACCAGAAATGGTCTTATCAGTAGAATTTTGTGCCTTAGCAATTAAGTCATCAAGCAAAGTCAAACCAGATTCAAGGGTTACTTGGAATCTTTCTTCCTCATTCTTAATTACCTTGGCAATAAAGTTCTTTTGCTCAGTCACTTCTGGATAGTGGCTTTGCATAATTTCACCAACAACTGGTACTAGTTTATAAAGGAAGGCACCCTTGATACCCAAGCGTTGACCATTTAAGTCTGCACGACGGATTAGTCGCCGTAAAACATAGCCGCGACCAGTGTTTGATGGTAAAGCACCATCGGCAATCGCAAAGCTGACAGTTCTAACGTGGTCGGCAATAATCTTGAATGCCGGCGTGTTTTCATCATCAATCTCATACTTCTTGCCAGCGGTCATTTTTTCAGTTTCATGGATAATTGGCAAGAACAAGTCAGTTTCAAAGTTAGTTGGTGCATCTTGCAAGATTGACAGAACCCGTTCTAGTCCCATCCCCGTATCAATGTTTTTATGCGGCTGGTCAACGTATTTACCATTAGCTAAGTGGTTATATTGTGAGAACACAATGTTCCAAATTTCCAGGTAACGTGCATTTTCACCACCCGGGAAGTTTTCTGGGTCGTCTTCTGCAACATCGTTATTTTCTTGACCACGGTCATAGAAGATTTCGGAGTCAGGACCACATGGACCTTCACCAATATCCCAGAAGTTTTCTTCTAGCTTCACAATATGGTCTTCAGGCATCCCAGTCTTTATCCAGATTTCTTGTGCTTCAGTATCTTTAGGATAAACAGTACAGTATAGCTTATCCTTATCTAATCCTAACCAGTCAGGACTAGTTAAAAACTCCCAAGCCCACGGAATTGCTTCCTTCTTAAAGTAGTCACCAACTGAAAAGTTACCAAGCATTTCAAAGAAAGTCTGGTGACGCGCGGTCTTACCAACGTTCTCAATGTCGTTAGTTCTAATTGATTTTTGTGAACTAGTAATTCGGTGGTTCTTTGGCACAACTGAACCGTCAAAATACTTCTTCATCGTGGCTACCCCAGAGTTAATCCACAATAATGTTGGGTCATCTTGCGGAATCAGTGATTGACTCGGCAATACCATGTGACCGTGTTCTTTAAAGAAGTCCAAGAACATTTGTCTAAATTCAGAACTTGTCAGTTTCTTCATTAATATTCTCCTTTTTTGATAAAATAAAAAACACTGTCAGCAAACTTGAGGACGCTACTAAACGCGGTACCACCTCAATTGCAACAGTGTTTGTTACCTCTTAATTATTATTATTTAACGCTGCAAGGAGCATTTTTCAAGCAGCCATGAACCCTTCTCAGCACACGGTTTTCTCTTTGAATGACTAACTCAAAAAACATATCTTCAGTTAAAAATAATTGTACTACTTGAGCTATCTTTGTCAATCTTTAATTGGACAAGCATTTTCTCCTTAACTCGATATAAGAAAAAGAAGTCCTGCAAATTTGCAGGACTTCTTTAACTTCCGAACTATTGGGAAGAACCTTACAGGTTCTCTAACTGCTTCTTCTTGCAAAATTATGATTACTCAATAGCGCTACCTTAACTATTAAGTATGGTCTTACATTCAAAAACAGTTACTGCCCACAAAACTTTTTAGTTCTTGTTCGATTTCTTAATTATAGCAAAACATTTCTAGGCGAAAAAGCCTTTTCAAAAAAGTTTACGACAATTTTTAGCCAAATATTTGGTTTTTAAAAATTTAACTATAATTTGTGCGGCTCAAACATTTCCACAAAAGCAAACTTGCCAGTAGCAGTATCATAAGTAAAATGCAGCACACTGCAATTAGGCAAATCCTTAATTTTAGCTATTTCTGTGCTCGTCATCCACTTAACTAAAAACATTAAAATAGCAGCACCATGACTAACAACTAACACTTGTTGATTAGCAGGCGTCGCCATAATTTTGCTAATTGTCTTATCCATTCTATCCATGACCTGCATTGCTGCTTCACCACCATAAGGAACAAAAAAGTTGGCTTGGGCAGTATCAGTAAAGATAAATTTGGGCAATAAATATTCTGGCTGAGCCTCAAATAAGCCAAAGTCCCATTCCTTTAATCCCTTTAACCGTTCATACGGCTGCTTAGTCACTAGTTCCAAAGTATCGCTTGCTCGCTCTTGCGTTGAAGCAAATGCATGGTCAAAGGTTAATCCTTGCTCTTTAAGGTACGTGCCCATTTTAGCGGCTTCTTTAATTCCAGCTGCAGTTAATGGTGAATCAACTGCGCCTTGAACCAACTTGCGTTGATTAAAAATCGTTTCGCCATGACGCATTAAATACAAATCTTTCATTTTAATTCTCTCTTGTCAAAATCAATCGATATTTTTATTTACATATTTTAACAATCCTAAAATAGCCATACAAGACCTATCTTGCATGGCTATTAGATTATTTAAATTGATAAGCGCCAGAATTAAGCAAATCCTTCACCATCGGCACAACCTTTTGTCCGTATAAACGTAAAATATTCTCTCGCATAGCAGCAGTTTGACCACCAGCACCATAAATAAAGTCAAACCGTTTAACGCCAACTTGCGTCATTTTGTCGGCAATCTTGTGAGCAACATGCTCAGGAGTACCAATATAGTAAGAACCCGTTTGGATTTCATAATCAAAGTGTTCCTTGGTCATCGGCGGCCAATTACGATCGGCACCAATCCGATCCATTGAGCGCCGCAAATATTTCCAACCAATCTCATATGCTTCTTCATCAGTTTTCGCGATGACCCCGTGTGAATGCATCCCCAACGGATATTGCGGATTATGATATTGCGCAGCGGCGGCATTATATAAGTCAACATATGGCCGAAATCTTGCTGGGTCACCACCAATAATTGCCATAATTACCGGAAAGCCGTAGCGCGCTGCCCGAATAACAGAACTTGGTGTACCGCCAACACCAATGTAAGTGTCTAACTTATGGCCTGTAATCTTAGGGTAAATTTCGACATTATTTAAATCCTGAGTGTATTCACTTTCCCAAGTTACCGGTTTACCCTCACGTAATTCGTTAAACATGGCAACTTTTTCTTCAAATAATTCGTTGTAATCGTTTAAATCATAGCCAAATAGCGGAAATGATTCAGTAAACGAGCCGCGACCAAGCATGATTTGAGCGCGACCACCCGAAATATTATCCAGAGTTGCAAAGCGCTCATAAACGCGTACTGGATCATCTGAACTTAAAACCGTTACCCCAGTACTCAGCTTAATTCTCTTAGTCACACTAGCAATCGCCGCCAACATAATTTCGGGGCTAGAAATAGCATATTCTGGTCGGTGGTGTTCACCCAAAGCAATTACGTCAATGCCCAAGTCATCAGCCAACTTAGCTTCTTTAATAATCTGCTGGAGAGCCTTATCGTAAGTCACTGGCTGATTAGTTGCTGGATCATCCGGCACATCGCCAAACGAATCCAAGCCAAAAATTAATTCGTCATTTATTCGTACCATGTTCTACCTATTCTTTCTTTTTACTTACTTTTTGTAAGTTTAATCTGAGTAACACAATACACGAATTTTTCTGGTCAAGCAAGAATTTATGCTTTTAACTAAAAAAGCATTGCTAGTACTAGCTAGTAACGCTTATTTTAATTATTCTGGTAAATTGCGCACATCAATCATCTGCTCAAATGTAAATTTACCAGCATCATATCCCAGTCGCAAGACGCAACAATTAGGCATATCCTTAACTTTTTCTGCCATTTCTGCAACAGACATAAAATTGGCCAAAAACATCCACATCGCTAATCCATGACTAACTACTAGCACTCGCTGATGATTAGGATGAGCCATAATCTCGCTAAGTGTTTTTTGCATCCTGGCCATCACCTGCTGTGTTGATTCACCACCATAAGGAACAAAAAAGCTGGCTTCGGCTGGATCTTTAAAAGTAAACTTGGGCAACAGGTATTGCGGTTGCGCTTCAAACAAGCCAAAATCCCATTCTTTGAGTCCCTTTAACCGCTCATAAGGCTGCTTGGTCACTAGTTCCAGTGTATCGCTTGCCCGCTCTTGCGTTGATGTATACGCATGATCAAAGGTTAAGCCCTGCGTTTTTAAATATGCACCCATTTTTTGTGCCATTTTAATGCCGTCCGCCGTTAATGGCGAGTCAACAGCTCCCTGAATTAACTTGCGCTTGTTAAATACAGTTTCACCATGACGCATCAGGTAAAGTTCTTTCATCAATATATTGCTCCTTTATTTAAATAATTATTGCTATTTTACGCGTTCTAATGCTTGGCGGCGCTTAACTTTTCATTATTTTAACTGGATTACCATGCCTAGTAACAATCTCAATTAAATCTGTCGTCTTCAGCCATACGGTTGCAGTATTATCATTTGGATGGACCGCAATTATTCCCGGCTGGTGCAAGAAAAATTCATCAATAAAAAATTGTACTTTATGCTCCTCATCATTCAATAGTCCCAAAGGAGTTACTGCGCCTGGAATTAGCTTTAAGATAGTATGCAGTTCAGCCGCTGAAGCAAAAGATAGCCGTCTTGTGCCGTTATCTTGACGAAATTTTTTAAGATCCACTCGGCTGTTGCTCTTAACCGTAAGCAGATAATAATTCCGCTTTTTATCATCATGCAAAAACAAATTTTTCGCACTAGTTTCCGGATGTGGTAAGTCAATTTCAGCTGCTTCTACCATATTATAAACAGCCTTGTGCTCCACAATTTCATGCCAAATATTTTTAGCACTTAGATAACGATATATTTCTTGCTTATCCATGCCGGTCACCCCCTGAAACTAAATATTAATTTCCAGTATAGCCCAAGATTACTTAACAAAAAAGAGAAGTATGCTCAATAGAAGTCAGATTATTAACTTAAAAATAATCCTTTCAAGTTTAAATAATTTAGTCATAGTAAAACCCCGAAGTTAGTTATTCTAACTTCAGGGTTCAGTTTGCCCTGCCTAATTACTAGACTATTGCAGGTATGAAAATTGCTGATAATGCTTTTTCTGTAATTTTTTAGCTAATTTTGGTGTTTTATAGGCATGATAGTCAGCCCAAACGCCGGCACCATAAGCACTTGTTAGAACTTTGTGTCCCTTTAATTTCGAAACGTTGATAAAGTTGCCAGCGCCAGCTGCATCGCTCCAACCATGAATGCCGACCCAGCTAAGGTTTTGGAACTTTCTCTTTTCTGCAGTTACCCAATTCTTAGTACGGGCAAGCTCTGCTTTATCCATTGTTGCTGGGTCATGAGCAACATAAGCATGCAAGACAAGATGAGAAAATTTTTTGCCATTACTGTAATCCGTTATTGTCTTTTTGCCGATAACTTCTTTACACAACTTTTTACCATCATAATAATACCAAGTGCCGCGCAATTTTTTAGGATAAGTCGTAAGATAATTGCTGGTATTTTGAGTGGTTTCTTGTGCCGGCTCAACGGCTGCAGCGACTGGACTGACCGCTGTTAAGCCACTACTTGCCAAAGTTGCGGCTGCTACTAGTAAAATATATTTGTTTTTCATAAGAATACCTCCTTTATTTATTAAGGATAGTATAACAGATTTTTACCAAAATTATACAAAAATATTACATTTTTATTACAAAATGTAATATTAGCGTAACAAAAAAGCCACTGGCTAGCGACTTTTTATTTTTGATAAAAATCATCGAACACAGTTACGGGCAAGTGCCGTTTATGTTCGCTCTTTAACCACAATGCCTCAATCTGCTTTGCAGCAGCTTCTGAAACCGTGCGGCCTTCTAAGTAGTCATCGACTTCATCATAAGTGACGCCGAGCGCCTTTTCATCAGGTAACGACGGCCGGTCTTCTTCCAAATCAGCAGTCGGTGTTTTTAGATAAAGGTGCTTAGGACAGCCCAACGCTTCAAGCATCTGCTTACCTTGCCGCTTATCTAACCGGAACAACGGTGTAACATCCGCAGCACCATCACCATACTTGGTATAAAAGCCGCTAAAGTTCTCAGCGGCATGATCGGTACCGACTACGGCGCCATGATGAGCACCAGCAATTGCATACTGGATAATCATCCGTTCCCGCGCTTTAATGTTGCCTTTATTAAAATCCGTAATTGTCTGCCCAGCTGCTTCTAAACTCGCAACCGTCGCATCAACTCCTGGCTTAATATTAACAATCAAGTCCTGATCCGGTTGTTGAAAAGTCACGGCATCAGCTGCATCTTGGGCATCAGCTTGAACGCCGTAAGGCAGGCGCACAGCAATAAATTGGTAAGAATTATCGCCAGTTTCTGCGCGCATTTCACTAATTGCCATCTGCGTTAATTTTCCCGTCAAAGTAGAATCTTGACCACCAGAAATACCTAGCACATAGGATTTTAAAAAGGGATTCGCCTTTAAATAATCTTTTAAGAAGTCAACGGACCGCCTAATTTCTGTTTGTGGGTCAATCTCTGGCAACACGTGCTCGTAAGCAATTATTTCTTTTTGCAGTGGTCTCATTTAGCTGCATTCCTTTCGGTAATTTTTTGACGAATATCTTTAATCAAATTCATCTTGCTGTCGTATAAGTCTTGTGACAAGTCAATCGGATATTCCTGCGGATTAAGCATCCGCTTGTATTCATCCCACAGACCGTCAAGATTTTGGGCACAGAATTTTTTAATATCAATTAATTTAGGTTGGTCATAGACAAGCTTGCCGTCCTTGAAGATATCCTTCAATAGCGGCTCAGCCGTGTAATCAGTTACAACCTTATTGATATAAGTGTACTGCGGGTGGAACATATACAATGAATCAAACTTGCGCGGATCAACACCGCTGCGAGCAATCCAGTCACCCTCATTCTTCTTTTTCCGATTAGCCGAAATCCGCCAAACTTGCTTTTTGCCCGGATTCGAAACCTTAATTGCATTTGAAGAAATCTTGAGCGTGTCATGCATCTTACCCTGATCATCTGCCATTGATACCAGCTTATAGACAGCACCAAGAGCGGGCTGATCAAAAGCAGTAATGTACTTGGTACCAATCCCCCAGACATCAATTTTAGCACCTTGCATCTTCAAGCTGGTAATCGTTGTTTCGTCAAGGTCATTAGAAGCAAAAATTTTGGCATTTGGATAACCAGCATCGTCTAATTCCTTACGTACTTGTTTAGAAATATAGGCGAGGTCGCCAGAATCAATGCGCACACCTTGAAAATTAATCTTATCGCCCATTTCGTTAGCAACCCGAATGGCATTTGGCACACCGCTGCGCACCGTATCGTAAGTATCAACTAGGAAGACACAATCTTTATGCGTTTCGGCGTAGGCTTTAAAGCCCTCGTACTCGCTGCCAAAGGCCTCAACTAGTGAGTGGGCATGCGTTCCAGAAACGGGGATGCCAAATAATTTGCCAGCACGAACATTACTGGTAGAGTCAAAGCCACCGATGTAAGCGGCACGTGTGCCCCAAATAGCAGCGTCGGCTTCTTGCGCGCGCCGACTGCCAAATTCCATCACGCCATCGCCCTGAACAGCTAATTTAACTCGTGCAGCTTTAGTTGCCAGCAGCGTTTGAAAGTTAATAATATTTAAAATCGCCGTTTCAACTAATTGACATTGGGCTAGTGGACCCTCAACTTGAATCAGCGGCTCATTGGCAAAGACAATTTCACCTTCACGCATTGAGCGCACGCTCAATTTAAATTCGAAGTGGCGCAAATAATCAATGAAATCATCATCGTAGCCAACTTCTTCCTTCAAATATTGGAGGTCACTTTCCTTAAATTTCAAATTTTTCAAGTACATGATAACGTGCTCTAGTCCAGCAAATACTGAATAGCCGTTACCAAATGGTTCAGTACGATAAAAAGCTTCAAAAACAGCATTACGGTCAGCGATGCCTTCTTTGAAGTAGGTGTACATCATATTTAATTCATACAAGTCTGTATGCAAAACCAAAGAATCATCTTGATCTAATTCTTGATAAAACATTTTATCCCCTTATTAATTTTTTCACTAATATTTTTGTTCTTAATTATAGACATTCAGATGATTATAAGCAATAGTTTTAGCGCTTAATTACTGCCTGATATTCTTGAATAATAGCTTCTAACTGGTTTGCAACAGAAAAATGTTCGGTAATATAAGCTTTTTCGCGAACTGCCATTTCTTCTAATTCGTTTTTAGGTGTAGCAACTGCCTGACGCAAAGCATTTGTAATTGAGCTAAGGTCTCCGACCTTAGCTATAAAGCCGCTATCTTGATCTGGAATCATCATTTCAATATCACCAACATCGGTAGATAGCAGCGGCACTAGATTATCACAGGCTTCGAGCAGAACTAAGGGGAAACTTTCTGAATACGAAGTCAGAACTGCCAAATCCATCCGCCGATATAAATTTTGCAGTTGCTTTTGCGTCATAAAACCTTGAAATGTCACTTGCGGGCCCAAATCTAGCTTTTGCACTAAATCTTTTAACGCTGTCATTTGCGAACCATCGCCAGCAATATACAAATGAACATTGGCATTATCTAGATTTTTCAAAGCTCGCAATAATAAATCCTGGCCCTTAACCTTTTCCACGCGCGCAACATTAATTATATTAAACGTCGCTTCGGGATATTTGGCCGGAATTTCACTATCTTGATGAAAGAAAATACCATTGTAGATCACATGAACCTTATTTTGATTAACATGCGCCTTGTGCACAAGTAAGTTAGCAAAATTTTTGGTTACAGCAAACACGCAGTCACTTTTTCTAAGTGCATAAAGATTAGCCGCCGTGAACAACTTGCCCAGCATACCGCGACCAGCAAAGTCAAGGTAAGGGTCGGAATGGACCGTCACACACCACTTAGCGCTGAGTTTGTGCCGAATTAATGCCAAGAACAAGTTAGCCCGCGCCCCATGAGTATGGACAATGTCATAATTACCATCATTAATAAAGACAGCAAGTTTACCTAGACTTGCTACATCGTAGCGGCTATTAATTCCGAGCACTGCAACTCGCAAGTCCGCTTCTCGTGCAGCTTGGGCAACTGGACCTTCAGCAAGGCAAAGTAAAGTAAAATCTTCACCTTCCTTTTTGGCTTCCGTTAATAAGTTAACAATATGCGTCAACCCTCCGCCTGCTTCTAGACCAGCGTTGACATGCAAAACTTTCATGTTACTTCTTTTCCTTTTTTTCTTCGTGAATTTCGTGGACAAATTTCGGCAAAACCATCATCCGTTTAAAGCGGCTCGGGTTTTTAACTAAACGGTAAAACCACTCAAGATGGGCATGCTGCCAAAATAATGGTGCTCTCTTAACAGCTCCTGAAAAGACGTCGAAGCTGCCGCCAACTCCCATCATTAATGCGGGCAGCAAGTTCTTCCGCAAAAGTGACAGCAGCTTTTCCTGTCTTGGGGAACCCAATGCAGCAAACACCAAGTCAGGTTCTGTCCGTTCAATCTGATAAGCCATAACTTCCAGGTCTTCGTTAAAATAGCCATTTTCGGCACCAACTAATTGAATTCCCGAATATTCGCGGGCAATTTTTTCCTGGATAGCATGAATAACGCTTGGTTTAGCACCAATTAAATATACCCGCAAATTGCGCTCGTTAGCGAGCTTCATCAGCCACACAAATAAATCATAGCCCGTTACCCGCTCCTTAAGCGGTGTGTTTAACATTTTAGCTGCCTTCACAATTCCAATACCATCGGGTGTAATGTAATCAGCATCAAAATTCAGGATTTTCATAAATTCAGGATTTTCATTCGCCGCCATTACAATCTCGGGATTAGCAGTAACAACAAAAGTTGACTGGTGGGTATTAATCCGACCAACAAATTCATTTTGAAATTGGGTGAAACTTTTGTTATCGAAGTCAATCCCTAAAACGTTTACTTTACTCAATTGTCAGCCTCCTAGAGCACTTTTTAATCTTATTTTAGCAAACAATTAGGCCTTGCGGGATATGTTTTAACTTATATACTATAAATATGATACGATTAAGGTAGCTGCACAAATAGGAGCGTTTACAAAATGAAAAAAGTTATTACTTACGGCACATTCGATCTACTGCACTACGGACATGTTCGCCTGCTCAAAAGGGCAAAGGAAATGGGCGACTACTTAATTGTCGGCCTTTCAACTGATGAATTTAACCAGCTGCAAAAGCACAAGGAATCCTACAACAATTATGCCGAACGCAAATACATTTTGGAAGCAATTCGCTACGTTGACGAAGTCATCCCAGAAGATGGTTGGGAACAAAAAATTAGTGATGTTCAAAAATACGACATTGATACCTTCGTCATGGGCAATGACTGGGAAGGTAAATTCGATTTTCTTAAACCATATTGTAAGGTCGTCTATTTACCTCGCACTCCTGGGATTTCAACTAGTAAAATCAAAGAAGACTTGAAATAATTAAAAAAACTCTGAACTAACTTTAGTTAATTCAGAGTTTTATTTTATTTTATTTTGAAAAGGTAAATTCGAACCGATCAGCAACATAGCTAGCTCGCGTGTATTCAAACGGCTCACCAGTTGTCAGTTCCGTTACCTGCAACCTTGTAATTAAGGCCTCACCCTTGCGGGCATCTAATAAGCGCGCCGCATTTTCATTAGCAACAGCCGCCGAAATATGCTCGGTCACCTGACCAACTTCATAACCGTTTTTGGCCAAAGTTTGGTATAAGTGCGAAGAAATATCAGATTTAGACATTTTTTGAATTAAGCGATACGGAATAGTAACCACTTCATAACAGATCGGCACCTCATCGGCATAACGAATCCGTTCCATCCGCAAAATTTCTTCATTATCGGCAAGGTTCAGCCGCTCTTTTTCTGATAAAGATGGTTTACCAATATGATAGGAAATTAACTTACTTGATGGTGTCTGTCCGTTAGCATGTGTAATCTCGGTGAATGACATGATGCCCGACATTTTTTCCTGGACCTTCTGGCTGGCAACATAAGTACCACTGCCAAGGCGGCGCTCCAAAATCCCCTCATCCTCTAAGGTCTTAATCGCCTGTCGCAGCGTCATGCGGGACACACCAAACTTTAGCGCCAACTGCCGCTCGGCAGGGATCCTGCTGCCAACACGATAGACGTGATTTTCAATGTCGCGTTTAATCTGATTATGAATTTTGATGTACATTGGTTCTTCCATGAGGCACTCCTCCAAATGTGTCCTTTTATTATAATCTAAATTGGTCTAATTTGCACAAACAAAAACGGCTAGATTTTTATCACGATTTTTTCTTAGCGGTCCATTTAATTCCTAAGATATTGACATTGGCTTTTGAGCTGCATTCCACTGGCAATAATTCCTCGCTTGAAGCCACTACACTAACCCGCATCTGCGCATTATCCTGAACTGCTAAACTTGCACCGTTAGGGTTAAACACTAAGTCGTGTCCTTCAATTTGTGCCTTGTCACCTAGTGCCAAAAAATATTGGTATTCATTGCCACCATTAAAGGTTACGCGTCGTGCAATACAATTTGCGGTGTCTTGAAAGTCCGCATGATTTAAAATTACCGAATTAATCAGGGTAATTTGCGTTTCATTAACTGCAATTATCCGACTAAGCTGACTATTTTGAACAATCACATGAGGCTTTTTATCCAAATATATTCCGCCGGTGAAATAACTATCAACGATATTCACCCAAGAGTCATCGGTAATATACATACAAGCGTCATCATCAGACAAAATCTTGCTGTTTAGCATATTCAGCCATGTTTTCCCTTGCAATAAAATCGTATCGGCAACCGAATTATTCAAATCCACTTCGGCATTAGTTTTGACAAAAGTATCAATACTGCCGTGAATGCGCGAATTATTAATTATCGCTGTCCCGCGACCTTCCAAAGCCAAAACGCCAAATTCTTCGGCCACATTTTCAATAGAAGAATCGTTCATTTCCAAGCGAAAATCGGCATCCGCAAACAATGACACCGAGCCGTTCATAATCTTAGTTGAATAAAGTTCCAGCGTAATCTTACCGTTAGCCGCAATCGCTGCCGTATCACTGCCAAAGCCCTTGATGACACAATTACGCAGACTAAGATAAGTATTCGCCTCAGCCGGCACAAACAAAGTATTATTATCATTATTTGTGTTAATGCATAAATTTTCTAAATTAACGAAGCGACTGTCAGCTGCAACATTAACATACCCCAAAATCGTCGTATCTTCGGGCAGGCTGCCAGTACCCTTAATTGTAATATCTGCTAAGGTAATTCCTTGCGGCAATTCATAAAATCCCGGCTCCAAAAACATCACATCATCAGCGCGTAAATCCTTCAACGCCTCATGCCAGCTGATTTCACCACCACCAGCTCCCACTTTAATTAGTCTTGGCATAACAATCCCTTTCTCAGTGAACAGTAAACTAGCTATCATTGTACTATTTTTTCAAGGTCAATAGTTAAAACTAACTTGTAAAAGTAAATCTTACTCATTGCTTCCCCTTTATTTTAATTTGCTTGGCCTAATTTAAGCAAATTGTTTTTAACAAAAAACATTCGAGAAAATCTTGATTTTAAGGTAAAATGAAGGTGTATTTTAGAAAATAGTACAATACTATTAAAGAAACTTTAGAAAGGTTGGATTCTATATGAAACATAACCGTCAACAATTAACTGGCTATGATCGTTTCTCAAGTAAAAATATTATCAAGTTTGGATTAATCGGCTTGGCTCTTACCTCTGGCGTAGTTGGTCTCAGTAAGCAAACTGTAAATGCGGCGACTACTGATGCTAAGACAACACAAACCGCGACTGCACCTAAGGCCGAGGTAACAAGTGCCCCAGCTAAGACTAACGATGCTGATGATAAACCAGTTGTTCGTCAAAAATTAACGGAATCTTTTGATCCTGAAGAAAAAACGTTAGTCCACAATGCCTTTTTGTACAATCAAGACGGCAAACGGGCCAATGATGTAACAATGAATGCTGGTTCAACTGTTGAAACTTACGGTACGACTTTAATCAATAACCGTAAGTTCTACAACTTAAAGAACCAATTATATATCGCTGCCGGAAACATTGACCGCAAAACTCGCGAACTTGCTCGCGATTCTTACATTTATGATCAAAACGGTAACCAAGGATTGCCAATTGTTTTAGCTAAAGACCAATACATCCCTACCTTTGGCGATCCTGTTAGCATCAACGGTACTGAATACTACTTAATTGACCAAAATCAATACATTAAAAAAGGCGACTTAGTCGAAATCAACCCAACACCACAACGTCCTGGTGATGTTGATGGGTTAGTCATTAATGGTGTTCTTAAGCACAAGGCTTACATTTATGACGAAAATGGCAAGCGGACTAATAAACTGATTTTAAAGATTGGTACTAAGTGCTACGCTGCCATTAGTGAAACAATTAATGGCAAACAATATTACGAATTTGACCACGGTAATAAGCGCGTCTTAGCAGCTAACATTGATGGTACTAAGCGGACCTTGACTCACAATTCTTACCTATATAATAAGCACGGTAAGCGGATTGGTCACAAGGTATTATCTGCTAAGTCCAGTATTCGCACTTACGGCAGCTCCGTTTTAATCAAGGGTCAACGTTACTACATCGTTGACAATAACCGCTACATTAAACGGGCTAACTTTTAATAATTAAAACTAATATCCAGTCGGTAGGCTGGATATTTTTTTGTTAAAAAAGAAGCAACTTCTATTCAGAAGTTGCTTCTTTTAGGGTTGGGTAATTCTTTTAAGAATTATTGGGTTAGCTGGATTCGAACCAGCGCATACTAGTACCAAAAACTAGTGCCTTACCGCTTGGCTATAACCCAATCAATGGAGGAGGGTGGATTCGAACCGCCGAACTCAGAGAGAGCGGTTTTACAGACCGCCGCGTTTAGCCACTTCGCTACTCCTCCATAACGCACGTTAATTATATTACCGAAAAACGTGCGTAATTGCAAGTAAAAATTACTTAAATTTTATTTCTTATTTTCTTTGACGAACTTTTCCAGTCGCTTCAGGCCTTCATTAATGACATCCATCGAAACGGCATAAGAAAATCTAATCCAGCCCTTGCCGCCTTTGTCAAAGCAGGAACCGGCAGTTACGGCTACGCGAGCCTTATCAACCAATTCATAAATGAACTTTTCATCGTCTTGTTCTAAGCCATCCGGAATTTTAGCAAAAATGTAGAAAGCACCATTTGGCTTGACGCATTCAAAACCAATCTTAGTTAAACCATTGTAAAGAACATCGCGCCGCTTTAAGAATTCTGCCTTCATTGGTTGTGAATCATCCATCCCGTTCTTAAAGGCTTCTTCAGCGGCATCTTGCATCGGTGTCGGCTCAGTAGTGTTAGCTGCTTGGTGAACTTTGGCAATTTGTTCCAAAATATCCTTTGGCGCACAAACAATCCCAATCCGGTAACCAGTCATTGCCCATGACTTAGAAACCCCGTTCATCAAGATTACTTGATCATGCAAGCTCTTTTCCATTGAGGCATGTGGTTGATCGTAATTTAATTCACTGTAAATTTCATCACAGACAACAAAAATTGGCTTATCACGGACAACATCGGCTAAAGCATCAAGTTCTGCTTGACTGTACATTGCACCAGTTGGGTTGCTTGGGTAGTTCATTACAAGCATCCGAACCTTGTCGCCGTACTCATCAAGAACTTTTTGCAGCTTAGCTGGTGTCAACTTAAAGTCGTCTTCAGAAGTATCAATCTCAACGATTTTAACACCTGTCCCCAGCACAGTTTCATCAGTCATATATAATGAGAAAGCTGGTGTTGGAACAACCATTATATCGCCAGGATTTAAGCATGCAACTTCTGCATCAAAAATTGATTCAGTTACCCCATTAGTTACCAAAACTTCAGTAGCTGGGTCATACTTTTGACCATATTTTTTAGCTAAAAATTGACTTGCTGCCGTTCTGAGCCCCATTGTACCGTTAGAAGGTGCATAGTGAGAATGGTTATCGTCGATACTCTTCTTGGCAGCTTCCTTAATATGTTCTGGCGTGTTAAAGTCAGGCTCACCCAACGTGAACTTAACAACATCCGGAATCTTACTAGCATAATCAGAAAACTTCAAAATCGGATTTGAAGGAGCATCTGCTAAGCCTTTTTTCATATAATTGATTAATTTAACCATATAATTTCACCAAACTTTCTTTTTCATATGAACAAATTATACAATTAATATCATCATTTTTCTACAATTATTTTTTAATTTTTGGCTAATTTACTATACTTGCCCCTGCACCTGATTCCGCAATTTAATCATTACAGGATAATTATTGGTAAAAATTCCGGCGACATGACGCTGGAAGTATTTTTTGGCAACAGCTGGATCGTCAACAGTCCAAATCCGCTGCGTAATCGCTTCTTGTGAAGTAAGAAATTTTCCCGGATGAATCCCAGCAAAATGATTTTCCTTAATTAATTTGGCTGAGTTAGTAACATCCTGATCTGTCAAATAACAGTAAATCTGGTTAGGATCAATTTCTTGGCAATTCTTTAACGTTACGTAATCAAAGGACGAATAAATAAGCGGATGAACAAATTGGTATTGCTTTGCCAAAGACAATACCGTCTTTTCAATCCCTTGATAATGAATAATTCCCGTCTTAAACTCCAAGTTAATTAGAATGTCCTTGCCGCTAAGCAAGTCAAAGAGCTCACGCAATTCTGGCACCGGCTCACCGTTAGCCAAATGCAATTGCCGCAGCTCTACTAACGTAAAATCCTTGATATAGCCCTGACCATCAGTTGTGCGATCAACACGTTCGTCGTGCATCACAACTGGGACGCCATCCTTAGTTAAGTGAACGTCAAATTCAACACCTTCAACGCCATTCTTAATCGCATTGCGAAAACCTTCAAGCGAGTTTTCCGCAAATTTTGCGGGATAACCACGATGACCAAATACGATTGTCTTATTTTTACCAGTATTCATAATGTTATTATTGAGACCTCTATTAATCTTCCAACAAATTACAGAGGCTATCTTAAACCAATTACCCCCACTTTTAAATAGAAAAGCAAAATTTTATTAATCCTAATTAACTTTTAATAACTAAACATTTACAATAGCGGTAAGTAATAAATAATATAGGAGATTAATATGAAGAAAAAATGTTTTTTAAAAAACAAAAAGCAACTATTACTATTCAATGCAGTTGCCGTTAGCGCAGCTATTTTAGCTGGTACAGATACTACTATTAATGCCGCTGCACCTACTGACAATCAAACGTCAACTGAACTAACTGACAGTCAAATCACCACTGGTAACGACGGTGAGTGTGTTTGGACGTACAATAAAAACTCCCAGACATTAACCATTAGTCCAGGAACCAAAGGTAACCAATTGGGAACTGAGCAGTTAGCACAAATTGTTACTAGCAGCAGTAAATTCGGCGACGAAGATACTGAGGAGCAAGTTTATAGAGATAGTAAACTTAAGCACCTTGTCTTCACCGGGCAAATTAAGTTACCAGCCGATTCGCGCTACCTTTTCTGCCAACTTGAAGGCCTAGAAGACATTACTGGATTAGACAAAGTTGATACCAGTAATGTAACCAACATGCACTTTTTATTTAAAGAAGACAATAATTTGCGCAATTTAGACTTAAGCAACTTTGATACCAGTAAGGTTACCGACATGGCGTGGATGTTTGCTGGTGATGACAAATTAACTAACCTTGATGTAAGTAAGTGCAACACCGCAAAAGTTACTAATATGGAAGGAATGTTTGATTACACCCCGAATGTTACTAAGCTGAACGTCGCCAATTTTGACACGAGCAACGTTACCAATATGGCTAACATGTTTTCAGGAACTGGTGTAACCGAACTCAATCTTAGCAATTTAAACACCAGTAAAGTCACCAACATGCGCAGTATGATTGCCAATAATCCGCAATTAGTTGCCCTTAATTTAGGTAAATTAGATACTCATAATGTAACTGATTTTAACAGCATGCTCAGTAATAATCCCAAACTGCCAGCAATTGATGCCAGCGGCCTGGATACTGCCAAAGCAACTGACATTAGTGGCATGTTTGAACGCGACACAGCTTTAACCAAGCTTGATTTGCATAATTTTAATACTAAAAACGTTAAGCGCATGTTGTTGGTCTTTGAAAGTGACCCGAATTTGACCGAGCTGGACCTTTCAAGCTTTGATACAAGCCAAGTTACCAACATGGAAGGCTTATTTGCTGGCGATACCAACTTAGCCAAGCTAAATATTTCTAGTTTTAATACTAAAAATGTGACTGATATGGACCAAATGTTCAAAGGTAGCGGCTTAGCCAAAATTGATGTACACAATTTTAACACCAGCAACGTTACCAATATGAACAGCATGTTCCGCGATACTCCTAATTTAACCAGTATCGATTTAAGCCATTTTAATACCAAAAAAGTGACCGACATGACCGACATGTTTAACGGTACAACTAGTTTAATCGACCTTGATTTATCAAGTTTCAACACCAAGAAATTACGTCGGATGAGCGGAATGTTCAAAGGTGCTAAAAACTTGCGGACCATCAATTTATCAAGCTTTAATACCAAAAAGGTCACGCACAATCGCTTCACCTTCCAAGACGATACTAAGCTGATCAAACTTGATCTCAGCAACTTCGATACTAACCACATTATTCATAACAAATTTGATCGAACCGATTTAATTCAAGATATGCTCAAAAACACGGGTGATCCCAACGGCTTCATTTTAAAGCTAGGTCATCACCGGATTTATCCTGATGCAAGCCTTGCAAGTGGCAAAGACTATATTCAAGCAATCGGTACAGGAACCGTCAATAAGCCAAACGGTAAAACCTTTACAACTGGCGAATTACAGACCCTATACAATCAAGCAAATGCTAAGTGCCCTACCGCTACTTATGTAATGTATAGCGGTAAGCAAAAACCACAATTTACAGTTAAAAAGTTACGGCATAATGCTTACGTTTATAATCAATTTGGTAAAAAAGCACGACAAAAGTCATTAAAGAAAAATCATTCATTGCTTGTCTTAGGCCCAGTAGTTACAATTAACGGCAAAAATTATTATTGCATCGATAGTGGAAAATACGTTAAAGAAAACAGTTTTAAGTAGGCACAATTTCCTGCTATAATAAAAAAGAGAGCAGTAGTATTGTCCACACGCTCCCTTTTGAAATTATTGCTTATGGTGATTTTTGATGTAATCTACGATCAGATCAGCAATAACATTGGCTAGTATACCTGATACTAAGCCAATTATGAATGATAACATTTGAGGTTAGCTTCAATAAGTCCTAAAGTTGGTTACTTTAGGCAATCATTAAAAAAATCGTCAGGTGTTCATTAGATCTCACAAATACCATCTCAGTACCTCAGCTGCTATAATAAAAAGAGAGCAGTGGTATTGCCCACACGCTCCCTTTGAAAATTATTTCTTACTATGATTTTTGATGTAATCTAAAATCAATTCAGAAATAACATTGGCTAGTATCCCAGATACCACACCAATAATGAAACTTATCATCGGAGTTTCGCCTCCTAGAATTACCATAATTAAGAGTGATTAAATCTCAGATAATTCCATTAGTCATTTTACCAGAATTTTATACGTTGACAATGCCAATGTTCTTTCGTACAATATTCACGATGAAACTTATCACGGGGTAAAACCTCGAAAGCCCTAAAGCCGATTACTTTAGGCAATCATTAAAATGATCCTCTGCTTGTGCAGAGGATTTTTTATTGCCGTCGAATAAGCTATAAAAAATTTGCCACTCTAAAGGAATGCACTAAATTTTGCACCGCAAATTTTTACTAAAAACTGTTTAACCTAAATAAATGACAAACAAAAAGAAAGCCCATTATCAAGGCTTTCTCCAGATACTTAAGCTATAAACTACTAAATTAGTTTTGCACTTGCAACTTTAGTATTACTATTTAATTCACTTGTTGTAACAGCTATATCAAAACTTCCAATCTTATTTTGTGAATTAGTAATAACCACTATAATCGAAGGGTCCTTATTTTCATCTTTAATCTTTTTAAGATCCATTAAAGCTATTTCTTGACCCATTTTCACTCTTTGACTTTTTTCAACATAAATTGTAAAAGGATTATTTTTTGATTCAACAGTATCAATTCCCATATGAACTAATATCTCTAATCCATTATCAGTCGTTATTCCAATCGCATGCTTTGTTTCGGCAATCATTGATACAGTACCAGATACTGGTGCATAAATTTCACCAGAATTTGGCATTACAGCAAAACCTTTACCCATCATTTCTTTAGAAAAAACTGGGTCATTAACTTCATTTAATGAAACTAATTTTCCAGATACAGGAGAACATAATTCTACAGTTCCTTCAATGTGTTCTTTAATTTCATTCTTTTTTTCTCTACCAAATATATAAGCTACTGAAGCACTAACAACAAAAGCAGCAATCAAGCAGAAAATCATTAACATTGCATTAGTAAAACCATCACCTGCTTTGACATATACAGGTAACGAAGTGATTCCTGGCATAACAAACGCAAAACACTTTACACCAAACAAAACAGTTAAAATACCGCCAATTCCTGACCCAAACATTGCACCTAAAAGAGCATTTTTATGTATTACATTAACCGTATATAATGCAGGCTCTGAAATTCCTAAAAATGCTGAAAAGCTAGTAGACATCCCTGCAGATTTCATTTCTTTATCTTTCATTCGAAGAGACATACCAAAAGCAGCTCCAGATTCAGCTAAATTGTGTACAAATGAAATCGGTAATAAATAATCATATCCTAAAGTAGCAATATTTTGAATCTGGATAGGAGAAGTTGATTGATGCATTCCAGTCAAAACAATTAAAGGCATGAAGAACCCTAACAAAAATCCTGCCAATAGTCCTGCTTTATTAAACAGCCAAACAATACCACTGGCTAAATATTGTCCACCATAAGCACCTAAAGGAGCCAGAATCCACATAGCAATTGGAACTGCAATAATTAACGTTAATGCGGGAACTACAACCAGTTTAATAACATCAGGAATAAACTTATCAATAAAATGATAAATTATTGCCATTAATCCAACACCTAAAATAACTGGAAATACTGATGTAGCATAATTAAATACAGGTATTTTTAATCCAAACAAAGTTAATCCAGAGTTGCCACTCGAAATCTTTGCAGTAAAGCTTGGATATAATAGTGCTCCAGCCATACAAATACCTAAAAATTCATTTAGTTTAAACTTTCTAGCAGATGAGATTGCCAGCAAAAATGGCAAAAAGTAAAATGGAACATCAGCAATTAAGTTAAAAAGCGCTATAGTAGTATTTTTATCCAAAGCAGGAAATATCGCTAAAATTATAGCCAATATTCCTTTTAACATTCCTCCAGCAACCAAGGCAGGCAAAATCGGTTGAAAAACTCCCGAAATAACATCCAAAATTATTTTCCCACTAATTTTATGTGTAGTATTTGAATTATCACTTTCTTTTTGACCTAAAATATTCTCTACTTCTGAAAAAAGTGAATCTACACCCGGTCCTATTACAACTTGATATTGGTTATTTCTTAGTTCTGTACCTAAAACTCCCTTCAATTTTTTTATTTCAGATAAATTAGTTTTAGAATCATCATTAACAGTAAATCGTAATCTAGTAACACAATGCCAATAATTATTAATATTTTCATTCCCACCCAAAAGAGAAATTATTTTTTGAGCTAACTGATGTTTATCCATACCTTAAAATCCTCCTTTAAATATTTTAAAGTACATTATTTTTAACATGTTGCTTTATCCAGTTTTTATACCAATAATATGAATCCTTTTTGTAGCGCTTTCCTGTTCCTTTACCTGCATTATCTAAATCAACATAAATTACCCCATAACGCTTGGTCATTGTTAGTGGACCACAAGAAACTAAGTCAATAATTCCCCACATTGTGTACGCAATTAAATCTACCCCATCCTTAACAGCTTTATCTAACTGCTCTAAATGCGCCTTTAGATATTCAATTCGGTAATCATCATGAATTTGATTATCAGCTGTTAACGTATCTGCAGCCCCCAAGCCATTTTCAGCTACTATTACAGGTAAATGGTATCGATCATAAACTTGATTCAAAGTTACTCTTAAACCAACTGGATCAATTTGCCATCCCCATTCTGACTCTTTCAAATAAGGATTCTTTTTTGTCATAATAAGATTTCCAGCTGTCTTTTCCCAGTTATCATCATTTGTAGATACTTGAGAAAAATAATAAGAAAATGATACAAATCCTACCGTTCCATCTCGTAATAATTCTTTATCTCCTGGTTCAAAATGAACATGAACATCGATTTCATCAAAATATCGTTTAATATATTCGGGATAATATCCACGCGCCAACACATCTAAATAAAACCAGTTAGAATATTGATCATCCTGAATTGCCTGCAAATTATCCTCTGGCTTGGAAGTTGCTGGATATGTCGTAAATCTGGCAATCATTCCTCCAACCAATTTTCCAGGAACTAATTTTCTTCCAAGTTGAACCGCACGTGCACTACATAAAAATTGATGATGCAAACATTGAAAAATTTCTTGATTCATATTTTCTTCTGTACCAGGAATTAAGCAAACACCATCCCAAGGAGAAAATTTAGAAGCATTAATTTCATTGAAAGGAAGCCAATAATCAACTAAATCACCTAATCTTTTGTAGAGAACAGTGACATAATTTTCGAAAAATTTAATAATTTTTCTATTTTTCCAACCTCCATATTTTTCAACTAAATTTACTGGTATGTCATAGTGAATCATTGTTGCAAAAACTTTTATGCCATATTTTTTACACTCTAAAAACATATTTCTGTAGTATTTAATTCCCTCTTCATTTGGTTCAGAGTCATCCCCATTAGGGAAAATTCTGGACCAAGAAATAGAAGTTCTAAAAATTTGAAGCCCCATATCAGCCAACATTTTAATATCGTCTTTATAATGATGATAAAAATCATTTCCCCTTCTTAGCGGATAGTACTCAGTCCCCATGTCTTTTAGAGCTTTATCATATTCTTCTTGAGAAAATGGATTATTTTGATGCTTTTCCTCTATTTGTTGAGGTGTCCAAGATGGATCTAAATATCTTAAATCTTGCGTAGAGACACCTTTTCCACCTTCATTAAATCCACCTTCAGCTTGTGAGCATGCCATCGCTCCCCCAAGTAAATACTTTTTATCATAATTAGTATTATTCAATTTATTTCCTCCAATTTTTAAATTTATATAGCGGTTACAATGCTATAATATAAGTAATTAAAAATTAATTAAATATCATAATCATGTAGATTTAATATCATATTCGGTAAAATGAATAATTTAGATAAACTAATTTATAGAAATACAAAAAGTGAAAAATGGCACTTAAGTCATCCAAACGCTTTAAGTCCATTTTACAATTCCTTACATACAAAGAATTATCATGGAAATAAAGTATTCTTTTTTGACTTTATTAATACACTTAAAACACATAATATTGGTATGATTAAAGAAAGCCGTTATACCATTATTCCCCCACATCTTCATAAAGATATGGAAATGAACTACGTTTATTCCGGATCATGTACTTTTTTAATCAATAAAAAGCGCATAACTCTCAAACAAGGAGATGTCTGTATACTAGACACTGATGTTATTAATAGTGTTGAATATAAAGGTGAAAACGACATTGTTTTTAATATTATTTTTAAGAAAGACTTTTTTTCATCAACTTTCTTATCACAATTCAGCGCTTCAGATACCTTAGGGAAATTTCTACTTAATGCAATCATTGGACAACAAATAAAAAATAATTTTTTGATTTTTCATACACATCAATCAAAAAAATTTAAGCAAATATTTCATTTGATACTTGAAGAACATTATTTTCCAAAATCAAATAGTCTACAGCTTATAGAAAATTATTGCTCAATTTTATTTTTTTATTTAAGTAGACTAATTAAAAAAGACAAAGACAATATCATATTCAGCACTAAAAATAAAAATGCACTAATGATTTTACAAGAAATTGAAAAACTAGATGGTAACTGTTCATTAAATTCTCTATCGCAAACTTTTCATTTATCAACAAGTAGTATTTATAAATTATTGAAGAACTCAACTGGAAAAGCATTTTCAGAAATAAAACTTGAAGCACAACTAAAAAAAGCATGTTTACTATTAACAGAAACCTCTCTTCCAATTTTAGAGATAGCTGAAAATGTTGGTATCAAAAATATGACCTTTTTTTACAAAAAATTTGAAAGTTTTTTGGGTGTGACACCAAAAAACTACCGTATCAACAATCAAAATTTACAAATATAATCTATGTTAAATGTAAAATTAAAAATATTAAGAATATAAAAAAGAGCAGTGGTATTGCCCACACGCTCTCCTTTTGAAAATTATTGCTTATGGTGATTTTTGATGTAATCTACAATCAGATCAGCAATAACGTTAGCGAGTATACCAGACACAACGCTAACTATAAAATATAGCAAGGTTTCTTGCCTCCTAGAATTATCATTATTGAAATTAGTCGGATTTCAGGTAATTCCATTTGTCATTTTACCAGAATTTCATACATTGACAATGCTAATAATTCCACGTAAAATAAAGCTATAAAATGTAGCAAGGCTTTAAGCCTCATAAGTCCTAAAACCAGTCATTTTAGGCAATCATTAAAATGATCCTCTGTTTATGCAGAGGATTTTTTGATACCGCCGTAAAATACGCCTGAATAACAGTTCGTTATCCAGCACGGTTTACGGCGATTTAGCTTAAACAAATAGATTGTAAATAATTTAACACCCTAAAGGGATGCACCAAATTTTGCACCGCAAATTTTTACTAAAAACCGTTTAACCTAAATAAATGATAAACAAAAAGAAAGCCCGTTATTAAGGCTTTCTTGAGGTATCTAAGCTAATAGATTTAAATTACTGAACACATTTATTATAGCATTTTTCGGGTCACTTTTTTACGTTTAGACCAATTTTAGAATATTTTGATTAATCTACCTTTGCCTAAAATTTTGCACCGATTCTTAAAATTACAGCTAATTTTATCTAATTCCTAACAACAAAAAAGCCTTAACACCAACGCTTGAAGCTAATTGACATTAAGACTAATTACATCTATTGGGTTAGCTGGATTCGAACCAGCGCATACTAGTACCAAAAACTAGTGCCTTACCGCTTGGCTATAACCCAAACATTTGAGCTTTTACTTGTCACTCAACATTTATAAGTATAGAGAAATGTAACGCCTAAGTCAAGTAAAATTTTTATTTTCTTGTTATAAGTTTAATTCATACGCATATCTAGCCCCATCTGGCGTTGGATCAACTTGAATTACGCCGCGATATTGATAGCCTGACTTCTTGATTAACCCCTGCATGCGCTTGTTCAAAGCATGCGTATCAATGCGGAAGTTATGAAAGCCCAAGAATACTCCCCGCGACAATAAATTGGAAATAAAAATCATTCCCAAATGTTGGCCGCGATATTGATCAGAAATTGCAATTCGATGAATTGTTGCATATTCCGTCGTCGTATTTTGCCATGCACCCGCAATTTCATCGTAATTATGATCAGGAGTAGTTTGTAAGACCGCAACTCCTGCTACTTCTTGGTCAACAATTAACACGTACGCGCGCTTCTTGATAATATCATCCTGAAACATTAGCCTATTAGGATGCCCATCTTGCCATTGAGGGCTACCATCGCGTTTTAACAACTCTTTTGCTTGGTTAATAATCGTCATAATTGCCGACATATCAGCGTTTTGCGCCAAGCGAATATAAACTGACATTCTTTTTCCTCCACTATTATTAATAGTTTAATTTTAGTATAATAGTTGTAATTATAGCAACAGCTAGGAGGAAAATAACATGGCAATTAAACTAGTTGCAATCGACACCGACGGAACATTATTAAATTCAGCTGGGCAGATTTTAGCCAGAACTAAAGCGGCAATCACTGAGGCACTTAACCAAGGTATCAAAATTGTCCTTTGTTCTGGCAGGCCAATTGCAGGCCTTAAATCATATATGACAGAACTAGGTATTACTGGCCCAGAGCAATACGCCGTTACCTTAAATGGCGCAATTACACGCGATGCTGACGATAAAATTATCACTAAAGATCTGGTTAACAATGAACTTTATCGTAAAATGACGGCATTTGCATTAGCCCACAAGTTACCATTCAATGTTGTGGACGAAGATTCACACATCATCACCGCTAATCATAATATTGACTACGTTGTCTATCTTCAAGCTTACGAAAATACCGCTCCTCTATATGTACGTACACCAGACGAATTGCCCGATAGCTTTTCGGTTGCCAAAGGTTGCTTTGTCGGCGAGTCTGAATTGCTTAATCGCTATCAAGATAGTATTACAGCTGAATTTGGCAAAGATCTCTATGTTATTCGCTCCGATCCACACTTCATCGAGCTGCTCAATCCCAAGGTCAACAAGGGTAATGGCTTAAAAGAGCTTTGTGCTACATTAAACATTGATGCTAGCGAGGTCATGGCACTTGGCGATGAGCGCAATGATATTCCGATGTTTAATTTTGCTGGTACAGGTGTGTGCATGGGTAACGGTAGCCAGCAGGCTAAGGAGCAAGCTGATTATATAACTAGCTCAAATGACAATGACGGTATTAGCCAAGCCTTTACCAAATTTGTTTTTTAGAATTATCAAGCAAAAGAAAGACAGCTTACATCGATTGTAAACTGTCTTTTTAAATTCCAGAATTATGGCTTGAAACTCAAATTATACTTCTGATCTTTAACAACATAGGTCGGTACACTAATAAAATGTAGCGAACAAATGTCATCAGTCCGCGATACGCTGAAGCCAAAGTAATTATAATCACCATCATGCAAAGAACCTTGCGTGTTAAACAAATCTCCAGCATGTTCCCATTCCTGATAGTTGCTACGTTTGCCGCGATCACTTTCACCGCTGCCAACATAGCCAAATATCATTTGTTTAATGCCAAAATAAATACTTTTCTTCAGCTCAGTCATCGACAATGTCTGCTTCTGATTATAAAAGCCAGCCATATCTTCAACGTAATTGTCATTCAAATTTAAGCCGTTAGCTTGGCAGGCGCGGACAATGCCCGGCACATAATGGCCATCCTTGATCGTTCTGCCATTTTGTTCGTACTCTGTTGCAATTGCTTGCGCCAATTTCTGCGTACCAGCACTATCCACCCAAGCCTTCAGGCCTAAGTTATTGCGAGCTTCATTAATTAATCTAAGAGAAAAATCCGATAAAGTCGTCAATTGTTCTGGCGTAATATTGTCCAAGTCAACCTCTGTTTGATTATCTGCCTTACTTTCGGCAAGATGATTGCGACTAAAAGTATTGGTCTTCATCCCCTGCATGGAAGCAGCGACAAACGCCTTACTAGGATGTCCCTCATATGCCTTAAGCAATTCTGCCCGATTATATCCTCGCGGCAGCACCATTTGAGCTTTAACATAGGTAACAGCTTTAGCTTTTTTAACTGTCTTCACATCTTTAGCTAAAATCCAGTGCGCATTATTACCAATTTTATAGGCAGAAGCATGCCGCTTACCAATTCGACTTTTACTACTATACGAATATTTATGGTTCGGTAAAGCATAATAATTAGAATGCTTCCCAGAAACCCAATAAAGCCGGACCTTTTTCTTTGTCTTAACTTTGACGTAGCCTTGAGTTGCCGCCGTGACGGTTTGAGAAGTGTTTTGCACATCTGCCGTACCAATCAACAACAAAGTAACACTAATTAAAGCAAGCGCAAATTTATTTTTCTTCATTTAATTTCCTCGAGAGTCGATAGTTCTATATCTCTTTGTGGCTTTAACTGTCATTTTAAAACTTATTGCTAGTTAATGCCAATTAATTTAATTCTGCTTCTTCAATTAAAACGGTCCATTTGCCAAAATATTATTTTTCCACTAAAGTTATTTACTGGTGCTTCAGAAAATTAAACAAATTGAAAGAACGTGTTAATGTGAAAAAGAAAAATTTTTTAATTGGTGCAGGTATCTTATTAATTGCCGCTAATTTACGGCTGCCAATTACAATGATTCCGCCAATTTTACCTTGGCTGCAAAGCGAAATTGGTTTGGCACCAAGTATGAGCGGCTGGCTGACAACCATTCCACTAGTCATGTTTGCCTTATTGTCGCCAGTCATTGCTCACCTGGGGATTAAGCAAGGTAATGCCAAAGTGCTATTTTTTACGCTTTTAATCCTAGCAATTGGCGGCTATTTACGCGTTATCCCTAACAGCTACTTTCTACTGCTAGGAACAATATTAATTGGTATCGGGATTTCCGGTGGTAACGTGCTGCTTCCTGCCGTTATTCAAGAATACTTTCCAACCAAGGCGACGGTTTTCACCAGTCTTTATACTTTTACTATGGGACTAGTGGCTTCTCTTGGGACTGGACTTGCAGCTCCGTTAGTTAAAAAAATCAACTTGCCAATGACGCTGGCATTATTTAGTTTAATTGGCCTCGGTGGATTTTTATTATGGGCAGTTGTCGTCCGGATTGTTCCTAAACCCCACCATGTCAAGGCAACTACGCAAAATAAGGTTACTTCAATTAATCACTATCAACTAACATGGTTAATTACCTTCTTCTTTGGTACCCAGTCACTGCTCTACTATTCAATGCTGACTTGGCTGCCAAGCTTTTGGACCAGCACAGGCTTTAGCGTGACAACGGCTGGACTATTGGCAACAATTTTTCAATTATGTGGGATGCCAATGTCCTTATTGACGCCAATTATTGCTCGAAAAAAAGTAGGTATGGCTTTAGCATCCAGTATCGTCGGTGGTGGCTTTGCCATAGGTGCAGGACTATTACTACTATTCCCCGGAAATTTCACCGCTAATGTGATTCTGGCGATTATTTTAGGAATTGGTGCTGGTTCAGCCTTTAGTCTCTGTGTTGTTTTCTTTCAAAAGAAATCAGCTAACTTTAGGCAAACAGCTCAACTGTCAGGGACAGCCCAATCATTCGGCTATCTTTTAGCGGCAGTTGGTCCTGCCCTATCAGGCTACTTGCAAGGCTTGCTTCATTCCTGGACGCCAATTTTTATTGTTTATACGATTTTAGGTGTGCTACTGCTAATTTCAGGAATCATTATTACTAATAAAAAGCCGCTTAATAGTTAATATTAATTTTAAAGATAATCCATTAAATCCTGTTAAACAGATACCTTATAGTATCTAGTTAACAGGATATTTTTGTTTAAAATAAAAGGAAGACATCATAAACTGTCTTCCCTAATCTCTACTATTTATAATTTTAAATAGTAAACTTGTATTCTATGCGATCACACCTAACAATTGACTTAGAAGAATGGATCAATTGATGATCTGCAGTATAGCCATCCTTTTTAACAACAAACAGAGGATCACCAAGTGCACACTTTAATTCATCCGCATACTCTGCATCTGCCGTTATGCCATCAATTTTCAATTCTGATTTAGTAATCTTGACACCATAATATTCTAGCAAAGTATTATACAAGCCTTTTGATGTTAGCATCTTTTCAATAAACTTAGGAAATTTCTCACCAGAAACATAGAGATTATCTAGCCCGATCGGCACTCCTTCCCTAATAAAAAGACGTTTAATATAGACAACTGGAACCGAAAATTTGGCTTGAATTTCTTCTGGCAACTCATTAGCTTCATTAATAATTTGAGTTTGCAAAAATTGGCTCTCTAATTGTTGTCCTTTGGTTGAAAAAAAGTCAGTAAAACCAACTGAATTC